>CAYZPW010000011.1:4943-48217 GCA_964480475.1 uncultured bacterium
ACCGTGAGTCCTTCGACGCCAGCCAGGTCGTCGTTCGCCGTGAATCTAGCGTTTATGGGCAGCGTCCTCGTATAAGGCTCGCAGCTAGCCTGAGACTCCGGCGTGATAACGTCATAATAGGTGTATTGAGACAGGCCCATGGCGGCGTCATAATCCTGCGTGTTGCCCATCTCATCGGTCGCGACGGTGAAGAACTCGTAGCGGCCCTGCCCATAAGTAGCGTCGAACAAGAAGCTCCCGCTCCAGTATCCGTTCATAGGATTGAAGCCCGTTATCGTGAAAGTATCGAGCCCGGAATCAACCCAGTCGCCGTGATCGTACCTGTAATAGAGTCTGATCGTGAACTCATCTGAGAAGTCGTCCCGCACCTGGAACGTAACGTCAAACGGCGTGCTTGCGAACGCTGAGGGGAGATTCGCGACACGCGAATCCGGTGGATCGGGGTCGTAAAGCGTTATCGTGTCGTAATAGTAGAGCGGCGGGTCCTCCACAAAACCAGCCCTATCGGTCGCAACCGTATAGAATCCATAGTAACCCGCGCCGTCGCCCGGCTGGAACATGAATGTGCCCGTGTCGCCCACTAGCGTGAGGCCCGTGTCGATAGCATCGGCAATCAGGGGCCAAGCGTCATCGTCCGCGCTGAACGCGTAGTAGAGCCTAGTGGATGAAACGCCGCTTCCTTCATCCGCCGCAACGAAGTCAACCTCGATGATCGGTTGGTTGGTCCCAATCGGGCTCGAACACCGCGACCTGGGCGCAGCGTCATCAACGATAGGACCGTAGAACACTCCTGTCTCAGGAGCGCGTGCGAAGCCGCCGTAGCCGTCCTCGAAGTAGAAGTAGTAGATGTGGGGCGACCCCTCGACTGTGGACTGCGCAGCGTAAATGTATCTACCTGTCGTGGCCTGATATTCCAGAATTATCGGCTCGCCATCGACGACCACATACCGTTTGGCGGGATTGTCGCCGTTCACGTCCGTGTAATAGACGGAATACGTAAACGTATCGCCCGCCATGCCCATCATCGGAGCGACCTCGGGGAAGGTCAGAGCGGGGTCCACGTTGTCGCAACGAAGAGCATAGACAGTGTTGTAGCCGGCCACGAAGAACAACTGGTGATCCTGACCGATTGCCAGCGACGAGGTGATCGGGGCGCCTACGTTCTGGGACCAGCTCAACGCACCAAATGACGTGGACGAATAGAGGGTGCCGCCCTCGGACCCATATAAGACTCGCCCGTTGCCATCGACAGCGGGGCCACAAACCGCGCCGCCCGCGTTACGCGACCAGATAACAACCGCCTCCGTCGCGGTGCAGTCGAGTGCATAGAATAGGCCATCGGTGGAGCCGAAGTAATACCGCCCCGTGGCGCCGAAGGCGCCGTGGCCCTCGATCGCTCCCTGGGTCTCGAAAGTCCACCTGAGCGCGCCGGCGGGATTCAGGCAATACAGGTTCCCGTCATCCGCGCCGAAATAGATGTTGCCGTCGGCGTCAACGGACGGTGTGGAGCGGATTGGATAGCTCACGTCGTAAGACCAGTCTATGACGCCGTCCGCGCACCCAATTGCATAGAATATGCCCTCGGTAGAACCAATATAGAGAATCTCTGTATGTGAGAGCGTCGGCGAACAGTTCAGGAAAGAGCAATTGACAGGCCTCGACCACCTGTCGCCGCCGCCTGCGTCGAGTGAATACACGGTACCGTCGTAGCAGGCGAAGTAGAGGTTGCCGTCAGCATCGACCACCGGCGAGGAGAGTATCTCGGAACCAACGCCAAAATCCCAATCCATGATGCCCGTCGTTGTGTTCACAGCGTAGAAGTAGCCTTCCTGAGTGCCGAAATAGACCGCGGAACCGTCCGGCGAAAGCGCCGGCGAGACCATTACCGGGTCCACGTCGCCTGACTCAAACACCCATCGCTCTTGAAGCAATGGATCAAGTGATACGAGCCGGCCATAGGACGCGCCAAAGTAGAGGTTGCCGGCGAGATCAACGGCCGGACTCGATGCGATTGTTGGCCCGGTCGAATACGTCAGAACGTCACAATACGCTTGCGGCGCGATCGCAGAGATCGTCGCGGCTCTCGTGAAGAAGTGGCCCATCATCGGCCATTGGTTGCCCGAAACCGCAAGCGTATAGAATCCCGCGCTCTCGGCCGTCGAGCCCCCGTCAGTTATCTTCACAAAATAGTAGCCACCAGCATCCGGCACGAAATCAAATGGTGCCGATGAGTCCCCCGTCCCCGCCAGAGTAGCGCAATCGCCCTGATAAATCTCCACGTCCGCGGAGGCGCCAGATGCAGCAGACACGGTAACGGCATATTCGATGTATGCCTCGGCCCTGAAGTAGAACCAGTCCTCGTCCGAGCCCAGCGGGATGAGGTTGTGCCATGCGCTGGCGGTCCCGTCCGCCCAGACGAGCCGCGCATCGAAGCACCGGTTGTCAGGCTCGAACGCATCGTAAATGTCAGGCCCCTCGAACACGCCAACGCCCATGGGATAGCGAACCTGGCAGCCGTCGCTGTCCACAAACTCAAAGAAGAATGTCCAGTGCCCCGGCGTGAGGCTTACAGTGGCTGCGTAATAGCCATTGTCCGCCGTACCGGATACCAGCGTCATCGTGTATTCCGTCGCACCAACGGTCAAGGTCGCCGACGACGGCGCAAATCCGTCGAAATCCTCGAAATGAACGGTGAACGTATAATCATCAAGCGGGCCGCCCACCGGCGGCTCAACCGACTCGTCGGAAAGAATCGGCATCCCCTGCCTCAGCGCCGAGGCGCCTCCTCTGGTTGCCGCCCAAACGCCGACGCACGGCTGATAGCAGACGTCATATACGTTGCCGTTGATCAACCCGCTGTTGGTCGGCAAGTATCGGCTGCCGGTCATGGTCGATTTGTCGAACTTGGTGAGTCCCCGGCTTGTGGCAATCCAGTATAGATTGCCGGAGCCCTGGATCATCGCGTTGATGGCGTTGCTGCCGAGGCCCGAGCCCGGGGTGCTCGTCCTGATCGATGTCCATGTGTTGGGCAGATCAAGGATACTGATGCCATTGGTGGTTCCTATCCAGATCGACCCGTCGCTATCGACCAGAAGGCAGCGGACGTTCTCAGAGAGGATGTCGCTGTTGCTCTTGTCATAGACCGTCCAGGAGTCGTTCACGACGTCAAGAACCGCAACGCCCCAGTTGGTCCCAATCCAGAGGTAGTAGTCGTCGCCTCGGACCTCGCCCGCGAGAGATGTTACGTAATTGGAGGGAAGGCCGCTATTCGCCGTTGTAAATGTGTCCCAATGGGTCGTTGCGCCAGCCGTGTAGCACGCCAGACCGTTATCGGTTCCGAACCATGTCCTTACTTCGCCGCCCCCATAGCCCCTGGGGTCCAGGGCAACGGCCATCACGCGGTCCGAGGGCAGCGCACCGGATGTGTTGCTTGTGTCAAACGTGGTCCACAACGACGGATAGGCGAAGTAGCTCACGCCCAGGTTGGTGGCGAACCAGACACCGTCTTCATCCAACCGATCATCGAGCGCTATATCATTTATATAATTGGATGCGATCGCGTCGCTTGGGGCATAAGAAAACGTCTCCCACGTTCCAGGCTGGTCGTTATTGGCATCCCAGCCAGAGAGGAGATTTGCCCCCTCGCCGTAGGTACCGAACCAGACCTGGCCGTCCTTGCAGGCGATTGCGCGCAGGTCGTTTGAGGCGAGGTGTTCTTCCCAGAAGCAACCCCAGCCGCCGTCGTATTCGCACAGGCCGCCCTGGGTTCCGGCGATGAGATAGTTGCCGGTATCGAAGAGGTCCCGGACGTCATCGGAGCAAAGGTCGCCGCCGGTGTTGTCAGCTGTGAAGCAGGACCAAACCTCAGTGTTAAGATCATAGACAATAATCCCGAGCTCGGTCCACATCCAGAGCTCGCTATCCACCGGGGCGATCCCGCGCAGGTCGTTCGAGACGAAGTTGCCGTCGGTCCAAGTCCCGTAGGTATCCCAGTTGTCGTTCAGGTCAACACGGGCCGCGCCGTTGTTGGTCGCAAACCACACCCAGCAACACGGGACCTCGACCACGCCCGTCACGAAATTGGACGGCAGGCCGTCGGTCGTTGTGTACGTCAAATACGCCCACGGGTCGAAGTTCATGTTGATCTGCGTTACCCCGGAGTCGGTTCCGATCCATGCCCGCTCGTGATCGTCGAAGTAGATGCAGTTTATCCTGTTCGAGGCGAGCCCGGCGGAGACATCGTAAAGGTCCCATGTGCCAGCCGTCACGTCGTAGATCGCAAATCCAGCGTCCTGTGTCCCGATCCAGACCTCCTCTGTTCCAGGACGGGCCTCAATCGCAGTAATCAGGTTGGAGGGAAGCGGCGAGTTGGCGACCGTGTATGTTGTGAAGGTGAACTCCCACGCGTTGCCCGACGAAACGTCAACTACGTTGATGCCTTCGCTGCAACCCAGCCATACAGTGTTTGAAGGCCCAACGGCGACCGATGTGAACGAGTTGGTCAGGAGGTCATCTCTGATCCAGACGCGCGCAGTGGCGCCAGTGTCTTCCTCATCCGAATAAAGATCGGGCTGAGATGTGATAAACTTGTCAAGCTCCATCGAGCCCATGTCCCAAAGGAGAGTCCCCCCGCCATTGGTCACAGCCCAAAGGGAGTCCCTCTCGCCGGAGACGGCGTTGATGTCATCGCTGTTGACGCGGACATACCATTCCTGGCCCAGGGCCGCCGACCCCCCGAGGCAAAACAGCAGCATGAGCAATACAACTAGCCTATCTCGCATTACAAATCCTCCAACGCTGACTTGGTTAAGACGTAATTGCTATCGAATTGTCGTTCTACTCAACGATTATGTTCAAAGTGGAAATATCTGAAAGAATCTCGAATTGAGTGCCAACAGCGACCACAGCACCAAACACTACGTAGTCGCCCTTCTCGAGGGCCTCGCCAATAGAGACGTCGAGAACCGGAGCGGGGCCAAACTCGGACCCCTCCGTCAAGGTTAGAGTGATCCCCCGCGGTGACGAGGCCCAACTTGGGTAGAAGTAGAGCGTGTCCGAACCGGGCAGCTTAATCGCGACATACGCATCAACTGTTATGTCGGCGCCCGGATTCGACAACCGTGCAGAGACTATCAGACGGTCATCTTGGGTTACGTTCGATGCAGTGCTCGTCAGCCTGATTGTCGGCGGCAGCTCGTCCACGCCCTGACCCGTAATGCGCGCAAAAAGCTCCGGTGCATTTGGATCGTCGCTTGCGACCCTCACGCTGTCCTCGAAAAACGCAGGCATGTTCGGCGCAAATGTAATCGCGACGTCAATGTATCCCCCAGGCTCTATCGAGGTCGGCGCCCTGAAATCGGCCTCAAACCTCGCAGTCGATGTGGCAACACTCTCGACCGTAACGAGCGCGTCGCCTGTGTTCAGGACGCGCACAGTCCAGGTGCCTCTCTCATTGACCAGCACCATGCCGAAATCGTGCTCGTCCTCAGAGAGCGACAAAGCGGGGCCAGCCGGGTTGTAATCCGTAACGGCATCCGCCGCCGCTGGAACCGCCTCTTTCCTGCCCACTCTGTCGGTTGCCACCGTGTAGAACGAATAAAGGCCTGCTCCCTCTTCCGGCATGAACTCGAAGCTGCCCGCCTCGCTGCCCCAGACCGTATCGAATCTGGCGTAGCCCCCGTCCTGATAGGCATACCACAACTCAACGCACATCACGCCGGACGCGTCATCCTCCGCCTGGAAATCGACGTAGAAGGGTTCCAACATAACAGAGACCGGCGCAGCGGCAGTTGACGTAGGAGGCGCAAGGTCAATGACCGCGGAACAGTCCGCATGCGCCGGCGGGAGCTCCATATTGCCCGCCTTGTCAACGGCAAGCGTGTAAAACTCATAGTATCCGCCTCCCTCCATAGGGAAGAACGGGAAGGAACCGCCCATAGGAGTTCCTAAGTAAACATCACCAGCCAGTGTCCAATCCAGCTGGCCCTTGTAGCGATAGTAGAGAAGAATGGTATCAAGCCCGCTTCCCTCGTCGGTCGATGAGAACTCAACCGTGAACGGCGCGGACTCCGCAGTGGATTCGCACCAGGAATAGGATTGGGGAGGAACAGTCTCATAATAGATGGGACTACCCGAGTCCTCAGTAAGTGGCGTGAGGTTACCTGCGCGGTCCTCCGCCACCATCGCGATGCGGTATTGCCCCTCGCCCTGGAGGAATGGGAACCGGAACTCACCCTCACGGTACTCAGATGAAAGTGGGGTCTCAAGCCATTCGCTAGTCTTGTATTTGAGCCAAAGCCTTACTTCCGCGACACCGGAGGTCTCATCATAGGCACTGTATGGGACCCTGATAGTTCGTTGATTCGCCGCTTCAGGGAGGGTCGCGGTCGCTGTTGGAGGCGTTATGTCTGAAGTGCACCTCGCATCCGCAACCGCCGGCAGCTCTTCGTAGTTGCCGGCCCAGTCGATCGCTTGCGTGTAGAACTCATAAACCCCGTCCTGCGGGGCAATGAAATGGAAGGCGCCCTCAGCCGCGTAATAGAACGTATCGTGATGGACAAGCGCGCCGCCGTCGAATCTATAATACAGATCAACGCTCCTCACGCGGCTTTGCGCATCATTAGCGGTGAAGTTGACATCGAAGTAACTGCGCGCAAACTCGATCGTCGAGCAGCTCGATTCAGGCGGCGTGCCGTCGTAGGAAATCCGGAATTGATAATAGGACGGAGGCGTGGTCTCGCGATTCCCAGCCTTGTCAACCGCTATCGTATAAAACAGATGCCACCCTTCCTTTTCAGCAGTGTATATAAACAGCCCACTTTCGCCTTGGAGCGTCGCTACGGGGAACCGCCCGAAGTCGAGGTCGTCCTCGTGCATGTGCCAAAGGTCAACGTAGTCAACACCGCTCCCGCCATCGCTTGCGCCAAACGGCAGCCTCATCACCGGCGTGTTGTATGCTCTGCCCGAGGATGCAGTTATTGAGGAACTCGGCGCCTGTCGATCGTAAACAACAGTGCAGTCCGCCTCGTCCGGAAGCGCCTCGACAAGGCCCGAGTGATTCGTTGCGATCGAGCAGAACTCATACGTTGCGGAAGAATAGGTCGAATAGTTGAAGACACCATAGGGCTTGGTTGATGTCAGGCCAGTACCTGACCAATCCTGGCCAGGCTGCCTCACGTAAAGCGCCACAGAGGCGATGCCGCTTTCTATATCCTCGGCAAAGTAGTGAATCGCCAGCGGGGTGTACCTCGTGTAAGGTAGCATCGATTCATCCGCGTAGGCAGCCGACGTTGGCGGCGAGCCATCGACGACGGGCCCCGAGAAAACACCCGATTCGGGAAGCTTCACAATGTTGCCCGCCTCCTTCACAAAGTAGAAGTAATACGTGTGCTGTCCTTCAGGAAGGTCCACGATCGAGAAGGAATACCGTCCGTTATAGCCGGCGCCGGATGCAAGGGACATGTCATAAGGGATGCCATCTACATATACATAGGCTTCCACGAAGTATCCCAGAGAAGCGAGAGCGGCGTCCGGATCGAAGTAATAGACCGAGTAGTCGAATCCGGTGCCGGAGCCCTCGAGCTTCGGAAGCGCCGGAAGACCGGACTTGGGCGTCAATTCGGGGTCCGAGAGACCAGGATCGTGATTTTCGAGATAGAGGCTAGCGCCGCCGCCCGCCGTAGCAAACCATTTGTTGTCGTCCGAATCGACCGTTACGCGGTTGACGACGTCGTGCGCAGGACCGCCAGTTGCGCGGTTATAAGTCATCCAAAGGCCATCATCAAACACCGACACACCCCAATTGGTGGCGACCCAGACCTTCCCGGCCGAATCGACCTTCAGGTCGTGCACGGTATTGGAACCAAGGCCAAGACCGGAATAAAGATGCCAATTGCCCGATTCAAACTTGACGAGGCCGTATTGCGTGCCGAACCAGAAGACATCCTCGAGGCAATCCTCGCCGACGAAGCTGATCTGATAGCCGAGCGGCCCGAAGTCCAGCCCAAAAACACGCCATTCGGCATAGTCATACTTAGCGACCCCAAGCGTGGTGCACGCCCAGAGATTGAAATCAGTATCAATGTAAAGGTCAAGAACGTCGTCCGAGGGCAGCCCCGAAGGAGCCGAGGCAGAATTGTAGGTCCGCCACGAATCACCATCGAACTTGCAGACGCCGGCATCGGTCGCGAGCCACTTGATGCCATTCCGGTCGATGACGATCGCCCTGACGTCGTCGCTTATGATGTCCGAATTGCCGGTGTTATAGCTTAGCGGAACAGCTCCGCCATCGATAACGCAGATTCCGTAGGCGGTCCCGGCCCAGATACGGCCCACTCTGTCGATAGCTGCGCAGCGGACGTCGTTCGAGCAGAGGCCGTCATCGACGTTGAAGTTCGTCCAGCTCGTGCCATCGAACATCGAGACGCCGCCGCCCGTCGCGAACCATTTGTTGTCGCCCGGGCCAATAAGGACAGCCCGAACGTCGTTTGACAACAACCCGACGATGGTTGACTGGGTCACCCAGAAATTGCTGCTTGAGTCGATGCTCGCGACGCCGCGGGCCGTGCAGACCCACTTGGTTCCGGCAGAGTCTATCGCGACGTCTCTAACGTCGTTGGAGAGAAGAGCAGAGTTGGATTCCTTGTATATCGACCAATCGGCGCCGTCGTAGGCCAACAGACCGCCTGGGCCGCCAAACCAGCGAACGCAGGTTCCGGCCACATCCTCAGCGACCATCGCAGCAAAATTGTCTTTTATCATCGGCTCATCCGCGCCGATGTGCTGATAGGTCGTCCATAAGCCGCTCCTCCGGACCGCGACGCCCATATCAGTCCCGAACCAGACGCCGTCGTCCGCGAAATCTATCGCGGAGACGTTGTTACTGGGCAGCCCGTCCAGCATCGTTATGCCCGACCAAGTATCATCAGGGCTGAGAATGCTGACGCCCATTAAAGTCCCAAACCACTTCGCATGGTCATCATCTATTGCGACCGCGTTGACCGTGTCCGACGACAGGCCGCTGTTGCCGACCGTAAAGTTGGCAAGTAGTCCCGGCATGGTCGTCGCTGTTAGGAATACCCCCTGCCCTTGAGTGCATATCCATTTGTTCCAGTATTCGTCATCCACAACCTCCGGGAAAGGGTCAACGAACTCAACGGCCATTCTGTAAGGCGCCATGGCAAGGCCGGGGTCCCACCAGTTTGTGCCATCAAAGATCGTTAACCCGTCCTCGCCGCCAAACCACTCATACCATCTGCCAGCCTCGAAGTGAGAGGTGATGTCAGAAATAGCATCGGAGACGAGGTTGTAGTAACCGACCATTCCCGTGGCGTCGAGCCTATTGACGCCAGAGTTCTCGGTACCGAACCAGTAGGCCGACCTTCCCTGCGTCACGATGCTCGTTACGAAGTTGCTCCGGAGCCCGTCTCCAAGATAGGTCTCAAACTTCTCGCCGTCGAAGACCAAAAGACCTCGAGCGGTGCCGAGAAAGAGATTGCCAGAACCGTCGCAACCGAGAGCGTGACTCACATCGGTGATTAAGCCGTCGGCGCCATAGGACGCTACGTCAAACACCACGGTCTCAGAGCCGCGTATTCGATTCAGGCCCCTGTCCGTCGAGACCCACACGTATCCGGCCGGAGAAGCTACGATGTCGGTAACGTAGTCGGAGCTCAGGCGCCCATTCGTCGCGGTGTAGGAATGCCAATCGGCGCCGTCGAAGCGACTTGCGCCCTGGTAGGTTCCGAACCAGTAATTGCCCTCGGTATCCTTCGTGATGCTGGATACTCTGTTGGCGACCAGCCCATGCTCAATCCTGTATTGATACCAGGTCTTTTCGGTTATGTTCATAACGCTGACGCCGAGGTCGGTTCCGACGAAGAGCTCGTCGGTGTCGCCATCAACGAAGACCGAAGAAACGTAGGGCGAGGCGAGATCGCTGTTGTAAGGTGTGTAGGATTCCCAGTTGACCCCATCGTAAACGGAGACGCCGATCTCCGTGCCGATGTATTTGTCGAGCGTGCGCGGATCGATGGCGATCGCCCGGATGCTGTCGGTGAGAAGCCCGCTGTTGTCTTTGTTGTAGGTCTTAAACCGCTCACCATTGAACATGGTGACGCCCGTATCCGTCCCAAACCAGACAGAAAGGCTATCGCACGCCAGCGCAGTTATGTCTTCAGCGGCCAGACCATCGGATGGGATATAGAAGGCCACGTTGCCGCTCGAATCAACCGATGCGGCGCCATTGCCATTCGTTGTCCCGACCCATACCTTGTTGCCCTGGACCGCAATGTGGCGGACATCACACGTTTCAGAGTAGTTCACCCATTCTGCCGACTCCGCGGCCAAAACACACAACGTAGAAAGCACAGCGACAAGAACAAAAATACGTCCCCGCATCCCATATTCTCCTATCTTGAGCTTCTGAGGCGAAGCCAAAGCCTTACTTGTATTCAAAAAGGAAGTCGAATTCTCAGATCTTGCAGACAGCAACCTTTGTGACCCTATGTCAACAAACAACACGAGAATGCACACAATAAGCCGCTGTTAAGCGGCTTCTGTTGGGCAAAACCAGCCAAACATATAGGTTCCCCAAAGTATCTCTATCGCTCAGAATACTATGCACCAAAGTATGCTCTGTCAAGGATTTTTCCCCAGAGCCTCTCGTCAGCTCAGTCTGAGCCTTGAAATCAAACCGCTCCGCGCGAGATACGCTTCATTGACGCAACTCCGCGTCAAGTCGCTTCGATAGACTATTGATAATCTGTTCATGTCGCTCAAAGGCTTCCGGCACTGTTAGAGTTCTATCCTTCGCTCGATATGTGATCGAATAGCCGAGACCAATCCTGTCCGAGGGAACCTGCTTCCCCTCGTAGCGGTCAAACAACGCGATATTCTCTATCAAATCGCCGCCAATCTCCCGCATTATCGCCTCCACCTCGCTGTGCTGCGTCCCCTTTTTAAGCGTAATTGCGAGGTCCAAGATCACGGCTGGAAACAATGAATACTGCTCGTATCCCCGAGCAGGCGTCATCATCTCTTGCAGATTGCCAAGCTCAACCTCTGCGAAGTAGCAGTCATCCGGCAGGTCAAACGATTGCGAGACTTCAGGATGGAGTTTGCCCAAAAAACCAACTGATCTTGAACCGAGCCGCAATCCAAAACCCTCGTTCGGCGCCGCAAACGGAAGTTCGCGCGGCTCAATCGCGGGCGCCGGCAGATTCAGGCCGTCGAATGCTCTCTCAACGATTCCTTTGACGTGACAGAAACTCGCCTTCCCTTCCTGCCTCGCCCAGTTGGCCGGTAGCGGATCGCCGCACCCGACAATGCACAAGTGCGTCTTCTCTTCAGGCCTCTCTTCCCCACCATCGATGAATACGTTGCCGAGGCCAAACAGCCATCGGTCCAACTCCTTATGCCGCGCGCTGTGAGACGCAGAGCTCAAAAGGCAGGGCAACATAAAGGTCCTCAACGTGTCCTGATCACCGCTGAGCGGGTTGATCAGCCGCACCCCCGCTCTTAGCGGATCGCCCTCGGGGACCCGGCATCTGTCCATGAGCTCGTCACCTACAAGGCTGAGCGTCCACGCCTCGCATAACCCGATACCCTTGAGTATATCCTTGACCTTTCGCTGTAACTTGACATCCGGGTTAAGCCTCCCAGTCGAGAGTCGGGCCCTCGGAAGCTCGGGAGGTATTCTGTCGTATCCGTAAGCTCTGGCGATCTCCTCAACCAGGTCCTCCTCGCGCCTCACATCCGGCCTAAAGGATGGCGCCTCAACCCACATCGATGAAGCCTCTTCCTCCTCGATATCCCTTCCAATAGCGAATCCGAACGACAGCAGAATCTTCTCCATCGCATGAGAAGAAATCCTCGTCCCAAGAAGACGATTCACCCGCTCCGGCCGAAGCCGCAGGGACCTGGCCCGATAAGCAACCGGATAGGATTCAAGCGAGCCCGCCAGGATGCTTCCGCCACAAAGCTCGGCAATCTGAGACGCTGCCCTCCGGCTTACCTGCTCTAACGCGCAGATGTCGGCCCCACGCTCGAAACGATACGATGAGCCCGTTGACAGGCCGAGGCGCCTCGAGGCTCTCCTGATAAGCGGTGGGTCAAAATAAGCGCTCTCAAGGAAGACACTGACAGTAGATGCGCTAATCGAGCTATCGAGCCCTCCCATGACCCCGGCGATCGCGACCGGCTTCTGCGAGTCAGCGATCACGAGCGTGTCGGCAATAAGCTCTCGCTCTTCATCGTCCAAAGTCACAAGCCGCTCGCCTCCCCGAGCAAACCGGACAACAACCGTCTTGTCCAAGAGCTTGTCAAGATCGAAGCAGTGAGTGGGCTGGCCGGTCTCAAGCATGATGTAATTGGACAGGTCAACAATGGCGTTGATGGGGCGAAGACCTACCGCAAGCAGCCGCCTCTTAAGCCACACCGGCGATTCACGAACCGTTATGCCGGTTACTACTCGCCCTATGTATCGCGGGCAAGCCTCCGTTTCAGAAACCTCAAGCCCCGCCGCCGTCTCAACACCTCGGCCAGCCTCCTTAAGCTCTACCTTCGTGGTCCGCAACGGCTGGCCAACCAGAAGGGAGATCTCTCGGGCAATTCCAACAACGCTCAGACAATCCGGGCGGTTGGGCGTGATCTCAAGGTCGAGCACAGTGTCGTCAAGCTCAAAACCCTCCTGCTGAGAAAGCTCAAGCAGCTGCTGGCCATCTGGCGCGTCCCGTTCAGGATACGCGCTCTCAACCTCCTGGCCAAGAAAAGTCAACCC
Organism: uncultured bacterium; assembly: GCA_964480475.1. Lineage (GTDB taxonomy): Bacteria > B130-G9 > B130-G9 > B130-G9 > B130-G9 > CAYZPW01. The sequence goes on from CAYZPW010000011.1 coordinate 17,722, forward strand.
TCGGCAAAGCTCCTCCACACCGAGATCGAAGTCCACAAACTCCCGGAGCCATGATACCGTAACCTTCAACTGTTACCCATCCCCACGGTCTTCACAATATCTTCTGAAGCCCCATCCGTGCCCGAACGCTTGCGCCTCTTCTGCCAGCATTGACCTTGTGCCCAGCCCTGCTTCTCCCCAACATATCGTAGAGTAAGCAAGATAATACACTACCCCTCATCACATTTTCAACTGAACCGACGCACGCGCGATGGCGAAAGCCCCACGCCTCCCACGCCCTTGTAGTGGCAGAGCGACGTGATACATATCGGATCAAGCCACGAAGTTGTTTATTCCAATGCCCTGCCCAGACCCTGCCGCCGATGAGAGGGCGCTTCTAATGATAGATAACCATCGCGTAAATGAATAACAGCGACCATCTCGATGGAGCTTTAGTCCCAGCCTCCACAAGCAATCCTGAGCGGGTTCGAGCCGACCTATGGGACAACCTCTAAGCCGGGCAGTCGCTCTAGAACTGCTTCAGGAAGCGGAGATCGTTCTCGAGAAGGAGCCTGATGTCATCGATGTCGAACTTGAGCATCGTGATGCGCTCAACGCCCATTCCGAAGGCAAAGCCGGTGAACTCCTCGGTATCGTAGTGCACCATTTCCAGAACGTGAGGATGCACCATCCCACAGCCTAGTATCTCAAGCCATCCACTGCCCTTACAGGCCCGACAACCTTTGCCGCCACACACACCACAGCTGATGTCCATCTCGGCGCTCGGCTCGGTAAACGGGAAGAAATGCGGCCTGAATCTCGTTCGGCGGTCTTCGCCGAACATCTGCCGCGCAAACTCCATCAGGACGCCTTTCAGATGCCCAAACGTTACGCCGCGATCGACCAGGAGGCCCTCGACCTGGGAGAACATCGGCAGGTGAGTGATGTCGGCGTCGCGCCTATAAGCCACCCCGGGCGAGATCATCTGCACCGGCGGATCGATCTTCTCCATCACCCTCACCTGAACCGGCGATGTGTGGGTCCGAAGCAACACATCGTCGGATATGTAGAACGTGTCATGAAGGTCGCGAGCAGGATGGTCCCTGGGAGTGTTCAGCGCCTCGAAATTGTAGTAATCCAGTTCAACCTCAGGGCCGAGCTCAACCCGGAAGCCCATCTCCACAAATATGTCGATTATCTCGTCCATCACTTGCGTGCATGGATGCAGAAATCCCTTCGCAAACGGATACGAGACAAGAGTATGATCAAAGGACCGAGAAACGTCCTCTGCTGCCCCGGCCGACTCGAGACGCTGTTTGGCTTCCTCGAAGAATGAGGCAACCGCCCTCCTCGCCTCGTTGACCGCCTTCCCAGCGGCAGGGCGAAGCTCGCTATCCAGCGAGCCGATCTTCTTCAAAAACGACGTGAAAAGACCTCGCTTGCCGAGGTATTTGATCCTGAGCTTCTCAAGCCCCTCCGCGCCGAGGACCGAGGCAAACTGTTCCCGCGCCTCTTCTGCGATCCTGCCTATTTCCTCAATCATCTGTTTCGCTCCCGTGCCGCTAATAGTACATCAACGCCCGGGCGTCGAGGCGGAAAATCAAATAGGACACACGTCCGAGTCTCTTCCCTCGCCAGGCGTCGGGAAGAACGCAAGCATCGCGTCCCAGCCTAAGGGATGTAGCTCTCCTTACGAACGAACTTCCGCTTCTTCTTACTCTCTCTCTTCGCCTTCAGAGCGTCAACCCTCCTCTTGACACTCTCTTGCAGATCATCATAGTGTCGTCCGGCAAGAACGAGAAAACGAGAGTAATGGAATATCGCCTCGTCAAGCTTGCCATCCTCGTCATTCAGCATACCGAGGCCATAGTAGGCCATCGGGGACTTGGTCTCTACGACGAGAAGCCGTGAAAAAGTGCGCTTCGCAAGCTCTTTTTTCCCAAGCCTCTTATACGCTATCGCCAGATTGTTATAGGCGTTAAGATTCCCGTCGTTGATCGCAATCGCAGCCTGATATGCTTTCACCGCGTCCTCGAATAGACCTTGCTCGAAGAGACTCAAGCCAAGATTCGCATACAATAGACTCTTAATCTCCTTTGTGGCCCTCTCGACCGCGATGCCTCGCCGCAGATACCTCTCTGCCAAGACCGGCCTATTTGTGCTCAGCAAGAAGCTGCCAAAGGCCAAAAGCGCCAGCTCATTCTCCGGTTCAGTTGCGAGTGCCTTCTCAAACTGCTCGCCGGCAAGTTCGGTCTTTCCGTTGTTGGCCAATCGTTGGGCCTCGCCCAGGTGCGTAAGGCACCGCGCCTGCCTTTCTCGCCTAAGCTCAAGCTCAGTCTTAAAACGCCCAACAGACCGAATGTCGATCTTCCCTTTCTTGCGAGGTTCTGCCGGTTCGCTCCTCGATACTACCAGTTCATCCTGCGACATCGAAATGGAAAGCGATTTGGCGCCATCTTCCGGCTCTTTTGCATCGACCCCCGGCAAAGTCGGTTCAGCTTTACGGGATTCTGGCGCTGGCTGGCGAGCAGCCGCTAGGCCCTGTGCGCCCCGAGGGTCGGCTAGCCGCTCCGGGCCAGGCGCTACAGAGGCTTCCCTCTCCCTCCCGGACGCGTCCCACCTCGTTCTCGGCAGGCTCTCTGCGGCAACCACATCGCCCTCCCTCGACGCCAATTCAGGCGTCGAAGAATCGTGTCCCCTTGAATAAACAAGCAGCGAAATGGCCGCAACCAACGCGGCAAAGCCCAGGCAGAGCGCGCCTATCGAGACGAAAACCTGCCACAACTGCCGTTTGGCGCCGCTTTGCCCGGGCCCGTATCTCTGAGAAGCCAGCGAGCTGCCACGAGGCCTTTTCTCGCTCTCCGCGCGCTTCAGCGCATCGTGAATTATGCTCAATTCCTCACTCTCTTATCTCTGTGGCGACCAGGTGCTAAGTCTGGGCGCCTTGTTCACCATAGTCTCTCTAGTGAGCGCCACCATCGTCCGCCATCCAGCGATTCCATCGGGCACAAGCCCACTCAGAAGCTGGAACTCGCGCACGGCCCGGGCGCACTTGGCATCGAATCTGTCGCTCTTGGACTCGCCAAGGAGACCCAAATTGAAAAGCCTCGCCCGAAAGGCAACAACATCCTGTCCCCTGCTGCCTACTCGCAACGTTCGCCCGAGACCAGCCAAGTCCGGCAAGATGTATATTGCCCTTCGTGTCCAACGCTTGTCAATATCCGTTTCCTGAAGGCTTAAAAGCCCAGAATTCGAGTCCGCTATCTTGAAAACGTCCCCCTCAAGCCCCACAACTGCGCAATACCCGGGAGAGGTCTGGTCGCCCTGCCCCAGCTGTATCAAACAGGGCACGTCCAGAAGCTTCAAGGAGCCGATTCTCGCGCGCCTCGACTCAATCCTGAAACCTGAGCGCCCAATCATCGCCCACACATCAGCAACGCCCCCAGGAGAACCAGAGGCCTCACTCGACAAAAGGCCATCAACATCCTGACCCCAAAGCCGCAGCAAAGTAACAACCGCGCCCAAAGAAGCGAGGCTATCCGCCTCAACTCTGTATATCCCGTTTTCATCAAAGCCAGTGGCCGTGCGCCCGACATTTCGATTGGACGCGGGTGCGGGACTGTCCTCAGCGGCAGGCTGAACCCTCGCGTCAGTTACTACCGCCGGCGCCTGAGGAGACTCACGCCGCCAGGCCTTCGGACTAAACCAGTTCGCCGTAATATACCACGCCGCAAGAAAGACCAACACGACGGCGCCTGCCACATAGAGGACGCGTTTGGAACCTGTGAAACCTCCGCCGACCGATTGACCAGTCTCCGAGAGCGCGCTTCTCACGTGAGCCGCTCCTGCCTGCATCTCGTCCACGGCATACGCGCAAAGCAAGGCCTTATCGCAAAGAAGGTTGATCCTGCGCGGAATGCCGCCCGAATAGCGGAACACTCTCTTGAACGCTTTTTTTGTGAACACGGGCTCGTAGCACCCCGCTACCTGCATCCGATGAGCGATATATTGGCAGCTCTGCGCGAAATCCAGCGGACCCAAATGGTATCGCACGGCAATACGTTGTGCCAGCGGCGCCATGGCTGAACGCGAGAACGTCTTCGCAAGTTCGGGCTGACCAAGCAGGATTATCTGAATCAACTTGTCCTTAGAGGTCTCGAGGTTAGACAGAAGCCGTATCTGTTCAAGCGCCTCGTCAGACAGGTTCTGGGCCTCGTCAATAATGACTGCAACGTTGCAGCCCTTCTTGAATTGCTCGATCAGGTATCCGTTCAGAATCTTGGTGAGGCGCTTGCGGCTGTTGTCCTCGTATTCGAGGCCCAGGTCCTCGTTTATCGCCTGAAGGAGCTCCAGCGGGGAGAGCATCGGGTTGAGAACAAGCGCGGTCTTGACCTTTTCGGCGTCAAGCCTGGAAAGCAGCGCCCGACAGACCGTGGTTTTACCCGTGCCGACCTCGCCCGTGATTACTACGAAGCCCTGGCGCTGATGAATCCCAAACTCCAGGTGCTCAACCGCCTCTTGATGACCCTTGCTCTTGAAAAAGAACTTGGGATCAGGCGTGAGATTGAATGGGAGCTCGTCAAGGTTAAAGAAATTCAGATACATCGCCTAACTCACCATCGATTGCTTCCTAGGACCCGAAAGCAGCCGTTAAAAGTGGGCCAAAAGGAGCATCTTCCGCTCGATAATGCGCGGGCAACGCGCTCTGCGCGACCGAGGCCCCATCTCACTTTCGCCTTTTCCCCTTTTGCCCATTTCGCCCCTTGAAAAATGGCGGAAGCGTGTGGGAATCGAACCCACCAGAGACGGTTTCTGCCGCCCCTTGCTGGATTTGAAGTCCAGAAGGCCCACCAGGACCTATCCGCCTCCGCGCAGAGTATTATCAGAACATATCAACACTTCAGCGTGTTCAGCACATGGCAAGCTTTGGCCATAACCGCTCCTATGTCAAGACCGGCAAATCAGCTGTTTGCCCAATGGGGAAATCCCTCATCGAACAGAGGTTGATGTTCCCACGTGGATCATGGGAAACTGGTTGGTGGCGTTTCGTGGCGCGAGGCCACAAGGCCTGCGGACCGAACACAGAAACCAAGCACCTTAGGAGAAGATGGCATGAGTATTGGCGCAAGAGCTCTTCTTAGCGGTATATTCGCACTACTAGCCTGCTCTGTTGCATGGCAGACAGGGCTAGCCGAGGCGGTCGTAATCGACCACACCTGCACGGACCTTTCGGCCATCCCCGATATTTGGATCGATGAGGTCAAAGCTACCATGAAGGTCCACTATGGGCACACATCGCACGGGTCACAGCTGACCACTGGGCTCGACAGGTTGATGATGATTAGTTCGAGAAGCTACTTCGTCAGTATGAGCACCTCGAGCCTCCCGATGGAGGAGGGCGCCCTTTGCATCTACCACCCGAGTAACGATCCGGCCGCGTATTACGCCGACACGCAGGCGATCCTGGGTGCCAATCCCACGATAAACCACTCCATGTTCGGCTGGTGCTGCCAGGCCACCTACGACGACTGGGAGGATTACCTCAACGACTATCTGACCAACATGCAGGCGTTCGAGGCCGCGAATCCTGATGTGACCTTTATATATATGACAGGCAATGCTCAGGCCGATGGCGAGAGCGGTTACAACCGCTACCAGTTCAACGAGGAAATCCGCCTCTTCTGCCGCGAGAACGACAAGGTCCTCTTCGACTTCGCCGACCTGGACGCCTGGTATAACGGCGAGCAGCACACGTATAATCACAATCGAATCAAGGTCCCGCTGGAGCACCCGCACTTCAACGGCGACGAGGCGGGGCACACGACCTATGAGAGCTGCGAGCAGAAGGGCCGCGCCGTCTGGTGGATGATGGCGCGCCTCGCCGGCTGGGACCCCGACGTAGCGGATGAGCCATTCATCTACCTCCACGCCAACGGCGAGCCGGAGTTCCTCGGCGTCGGGTGCGACGAGACGGTTACTGTGACGCTCTGCATGGGCGACGCCGGATGCTCGACTCCGCCCTACGAGCTCTGGATCGCCGCCGACACGCCGTTCGGATGGTTCTCCTACGTCTATCCGACCGGCTGGCAGCCGGACCTTACGCCTACGATTGACTTCGACGAGGACGGCATGATCGACGTGGCCGATTACCCCGTCTTCCAGGGCTGCCTCGGAGCGCCGGGCGATTACACCTTCTACGGCGCCCTCGACACCAACCTCGACGATGAGCCGGGCGACATCGACCTCCTCGACTTCGTCACCGTCCAGTCCGCGCTGGAGTGAGAGTTGTGTAGGACGGGCTTTCCAGCCTGCCTTTGATTCAGATTAGAGGACATGCATCGCCCGGCTTCAGTCACGCCGGAAGCGTGATCTGACGACCGCTCCGCCACTGACCCTAATCTCCAGATGGACGTCCGAGGCGAAGGCGCCGATCGCGGGCTATGCGTCCCAATGGCCTCACTTATATTTCAATGGGTATTTCTCCGGGGACTCGAGCATGTCCAGCGTCAGATCGACGTCCAAATCGGGCCAATGAAAATGGTCTTCCGAATGCCGCTCTATATGGCATATTTGCCTGATGGTCGCCTCGGCGAACCACGGGAAATCGCTATACGGTAAATAATACTCCCTGCCATCAACATACAGCCAAAGGCCGCGAGCGTTTATGTGAGTAACCTCAACGACCGAAATGCTCGCGCCAGGCGCTTTTGATGTCATCTTTTCGTCTCTCAATGATCCGTCGAATCTCGCTAAGTTTGTGAGAAGGAAGCCCGCCTGGCATCGCCAGCTCAATCTTCGGCTCGAGCCAGAATTTCGCGTCGCCTTCCGAACATGTAACATGCACATGCATGCGCTCTTCCTCCAAGGAGAAGAAAAGGAATCTATAGCCCTTCTCCTGAAAAACAGTCGGACTCATAGGATGATCATAACATCCCCGATCCGCCGACCTCAACAGGTGGGGATTGAAAAGCCTATGCTGGACAGCTGTCATAGCCCTTTCCCCCGTTTTCAGATGGGGGATTGATGCCACGGCGGGCCCTCCCTTCTTACTCCAATGCACGTTCGTTCACTGATTCTTATCGGACATCTCGGCCCTGTAGGGGCCGAACGTGAGTAGCCCCATGCAAGCCGTCAGGCGCAGCGTGGGGAACGCAAACCATCGCGATCTTCTCCTGGGTGGTGGGTGGGGCCTGGGACTCCTTCGTCCGCATAACCTCCTCACGGACAGCCTCACACACCCATTGCTTACGAAACGCTTGCCCATAGCATCTCATTCCGTTATTCTCCTGTTCTCAAAGGGAGATCGAGATGGCAAACGACGAGTTCTGTAAGAAATGTGAGCAGGAATTCCAGCAGGGACAGAGAAAGGCAGGCGATCGAAAGGCCCCGCTCTACGGCTGGCCTCAGCCCGATTGCCCGCTAGAGAAGCCGCTCTGCTGGGAGCACTGGGCACCGGATGGCGAGAGGGTGAACTCTTACCAGCAGTATGTCGTCAAGAATAAATATCGCCTCCAGCAAGCGCACCTTGAATACGTCATATTCGATCCTTCGTACCCCCCTGGCACCGAAAAGGAACTCAAACTCGACGGAGCGAACCTCGAGGAAGCGAATCTTCATTGGGTGAATCTTAAGGGCGCGAATCTTAGACAAGCCAATCTTTCAAAAGTGGAGCTACATTTCACGAACCTTAACGACATCGACTGGCAGCGATACACGCCCTGGGTAATGCTTAGGGACGGCTTTCGGCGCAGGGACAACAGACTACCGATAACTCGGTGGGACAGTATATGCGGAATCGACACCGCAAAGATCGACTCGGTCACAAGACGCGAGATCAAGGACATCGCGTACATCGAGGACTTCCGGAGCCGGCATAAGTTTCTAGCGTGGCTCTGGCGCTGGAGCTGCTTCTACGGCCAGAGGATCTGGCTGTGGGCCTTGTGGTGCTTCGTCGTTGCGATGGTATTTGGCGGCATCTACTCGAGCGGCGGACTGGTGGCACTGTCCACATCCGACATGCAGTCTCTGGTGTGCGGTAATCCCATCACGACCGAACTGCCGAGTTGGCTGACGCCTTACTACTTCTCTGTTGTTACGTTCACAACGCTCGGATTCGGCGACATAAGACCGCTCAACTGGTTGGGTGAGCTTGTCGTGGTATTCGAAGTAATAGCCGGCTACATCGCCCTCGGCCTGCTGATCTCGATCCTGGCGAACAAGGTGGCGAGGCGGGCGTGACGGAAGTAGTAGCCGATGTGCCAGGAGCGATCTCAGCCTCAAAGCGCTTCAAAACCGATTGTTGAAGGGTGTAAACTGCGCTGCGCGTGATTTGAGATCATCGAGCGAGGTTAACGAATGAAGTTGAAGGTAATAGTGCACGAGGCGGAGGAGGGCGGCTTCTGGGCGGAGGTTCCAGCGATTCCCGGATGCGCAACCCAGGGCGAGACCCTCGAAGAGCTGCTCAGCAACGTTCGCGAGGCGATCGAGGGCTGCCTCTCGGTTGAGGTTGATGCGCCAGCTTCCGAGAAGAGCGCCCGAGTTGTTGAAATCGCCGTATGAGGGCGATATCAGGACGGGAACTTGCCAGAATCGTTGAGAAACATGGCTGGTCGCTTTTGAGGCGCTCTGGCAGTCACCATATCTATGGCAAGCCCGGCCACAAAGCCCGTCTGTCTATCCCTATTCACGGCAACAAACCGCTCAAAAGGGGCCTGGTCAACCACCTGCTCAAAATGGCTGGGCTCTCCGAAGATTAACTGAGGAAACTATCTAAGAGGAGTATTGGCGCCCGATTGCAGCAGCGACCGCGCTATCCTGAAGATGATGTACTCGCCCCGTCTGTCCGCCGCTTGCGAATAGCGCTTTGCTGAGCGGCAGTTCCGTGCCCGTCTTGCCCCTGGTCCGCCTTGATGCATTCTCTCGTAGCGGCCGTTAGGTCGCATTCTCCGCCATAACGCGAGAGCCTAACGTCTAACGCCTCTCGAGTTCGGCCTGAATCAGTGACACAGTGTGCTGAATGACCTCCCTGTCTTCAGGCTTGATTGCACTTTCGATCATTCTGGCTGTGAGAACGTATAGCCGAAGCCAGGCCTTCACCTGCTCCGAGAGCGACTGCTTCCCGTCGATGTCAAAAGCTATGCGGCACAGCTTCCCCCACTCCGAATCCTCGCCGACTGCCGCAATGACCTCCGAAGAAAACGAGTTATCAGTTGTAAGGAGGACGCCTCGCTGAACTCGCATGACCGTTGTGAGTCCCCAGGATAAGCCGAATTGTGCATTTAGCATCCGGCCAATGTCGCCGCTTCTCAAACCCTCCAGCGCCTTGTGGGCCTCCTCCGCCCAGCCAACCATCTCGCGACTTGCATAAGCGTCGGCCTTCTCCTGCATCGAACTGTCCCAGACGAAATCTCGGGCACGCCTCTGAATCTCCGCAAAGTAGCCGTCGGGGTCCCAGAGCGGCTGCGCGTCCCGAAGGCCGACTATGATTCCTGTTGCTTCCTCAGGCCGCGTGAACCAGCTATCGATCTTGTTCGGCGCAATATCGGCGACAACAACCAACCGTCCGTCGATCACGTGGCTTACAGCCGACTGTTGATCTTTCGCCTCTTCCTTTACGAAGCGCAGAAGGTCAACGTCGCTGAATCGGCCCGCATCTCCCCGTGCGAAGCTCCCCATCAGGACCATCGCCTTTACTTCAGGCGATCGAAATCGATTTATCAGGTTGTCAATGTCAGGCTGTTTCATACGGATGTCCTATTATCAGCTTCTGACCAGACGTCAGGTGAATAGCCCGTCCACGCTCAGGTATCTTTGGCCGGTGTCCGCGAAGACGCACACGATCACCTTCTCCGCATTCTCCGGCCGTTTCGCAATCTCAACTGAGGCGTGCGCGACTGCACCCGATGAGATGCCGACCAAGACGCCCTCCTTGCGCGCGATCGCTCGGCAGGATTCGAAGGCCTCTTGCTCGCTCACCAAATAGATCTCGTCTATGATGTCTCGGTCCAACGTCTCCGGATAGAAGCCCGGCGCTGTGCCCATCATCCGGTGCGGTCGGAAGATGCCCTGCGAGATGTAGGGCGACTCCTTGGGCTCGATGGCGATCAGCTGCACGTTCTCCTTCCTCTCCTTCAGATAGCGCCCCGCGCCGCATATCGTCCCGCCGGTCCCCAGCCCGGCCACCAGAATATCGACTCGGCCATCGGTGTCTGCCCATATCTCAGGACCCGTGTTGTCATAATGCACCTTGGGATTGGATGGATTAACGTGCTGGCCCACGTAGAAGTATTCGGGATGCTCCGCTAGCATCTCCTTGAGCTTGCGCCTCGCCCCCTCAGTGCCCTGGGAGGCGGGCGTCAGAATCAGTTCGGCGCCAAACGCCCTCAACACTTTGCGACGCTCCAGGCTCTGGATTTCGGACATCACCAAGATGGCTTTGTAGCCCTTAATAGCGGCAATGAAGGCCACAGCCATTCCGGTATTACCGCTCGTCATCTCGATCAGAACACCACCCGGCTTCAGAGTCCCCGCTCGTTCGGCATCCTCGATGATCTGAAGCACCGGCCGGTCCTTAATGCTCAGCGGATTCATGAACTCGCATTTGGCGTATATCTGATGCTCCGGGGCCAAGCGCGCAAGTCGTAGAAGAGGCGTGTTGCCGATCAATTCCAAAATGCTGCGATAGAACTTCACATATACTCCTCTGAAGAATCTCCTAGCAGGCTCCGGATACTGCCAGAAACTCCGCTAACACTGCAACCGTTCAAGCCTAGGGAGTCTCCGTAGAACGGAAACAGGCGAAGAGGTCAAACGAGTTCAAGACACCACGGTATTCCACATCAATCTGGTCTTTCGGGTCTGCTGGCCTCTTGCGATCCATGCCGATAACCGGTAACTTGGCGTCCGTTCCAGCTTCGTCGCTCAGCTGCGGAATCCTGATAAGGAATAACAACGTGGAGCTCTGATAATGACAGATTCTGATTTCTCGAAGATCGACGTGTTGCTTGGCGCAGCCTCCAGGGAGGGCAGGGACACGCTCACTGAGAGCGAGGTCTATCAGGTTCTGGACGCAATCGGTATCGCTCGGCCTCGGTCGGTGTTCGTCCCTGCAAGTGAGATTGATACGGGCGCGCCTAACCTCGATCTGTGGCAGCTTGCGACCGACGTGGTCGTGGCGAAGGTCATGTCCCCGGACGTTTTGCACAAGACCGACGTCGGCGGCATCGCCTTTGTCAGACGAGACGCTGAGTCGCTGATGGCCGAGGTCTCGGGAATCGTCGAGAACGTCAGAAATGCGGCGCCCTCGGCGAACGTAAAGGGCGTGATGATCACGGAGCTTATCGACTACCGCAGCGAGCTGGGACGGGAGCTCATTATCAGCTTCAGGCAGGACGACGCGTTCGGGCCGGTCATCTCGTTCGGGCTCGGGGGCATTGACACCGAGAACTTCGCCAAATGGATGCAGACCGGAAAGAGCATCACGAGCCGCTCGGCGCTGTTTTTGGACGCGGCCGAGACTGTCAGCATGGTCAAGGAGACGGTCGCCGGAGACAAGCTCTTGAGGCCCGGCAGGGGCCAGACCGAGAGCGTCCTCTCAGCCGACGTGCTCTCGTCCGCGATCGAGGCGCTTTCGCGGCTTGCCTGCGAGTATTCGGCGCTCTCGGACAGGCACGAATTCACGATCGAGGAGTGCGAGCTGAACCCCATCGTCGTTACGGACGGCGGCCAGTTAGTGGCGCTGGACGCGCTGCTTAAGTTCAGCAAGACGAAGATCGAGAGGACGCAACGGCCCATCCACAAAATCAAGAAACTGCTTGAGCCCAAGAGCGCGCTCGTCGTCGGCGTTTCGGGGAGCGGGATGAACGTCGGCCGGATAATCCTGCGGAACCTGATTGAGGGCGGCGGCGTCGATAAGAGCAGGACGTACATCCTGCATCCCAGGGAGAGCGAGATCGACGGCTGTAAGTGCTTCGCATCAGTCGGTGACATCCCAGATGTGGTCGATATGACTGTCGTTACGATCCCCGCGGGCGACCGATGCGTCAACCTGATGATCGAACTCATAGAGCGCCGAAAGACGCACTCGATTACGCTCATCTCCAGCGGCTTCGGCGAGACTGGCGAGGGCAAAGCGCTGGAGGACCGTCTGGTTGACGCCATCCGCAAGGGCCACGAGCAGGAGGACGGAGGCGCCATCGTCAACGGCGGCAACTGCCTCGGCATCGTCTCGCTGCCCGGCAAATACAACACCTTCTTCCTGCCGAAGTATAAGCTCCCGTTTAGCGCAGCCGGCGCCGAGAACACCGCCTCAATCAGCCAAAGCGGCGCGTATCTTGTAACGCAGGCGAGCAACCTGGACGGTGTCATAAACCCGCGGTATTCGATCTCATTCGGCAACCAGATCGACCTGACTGCCGGGGACTATCTGGAATACCTTATGCAGGACGAGCACATCAGCCTCTTTTCGGTCTATCTGGAGGGCTTCAAGCCGCTGGACGGCATCGGCTTCTTTGAGGCTTGTCAGAGCATCACCAAGAGCGGGCAGGACGTGCTTGTCTATAAGGCGGGCAGGAGTGCGGAAGGAGCGATGGCGGCCGCTTCCCACACCGCAGCGATGGTCGGCGACTACGCGCTGAACCGCGACGTTTTGAGGCAGTCGGGCGCCATCGTTGTCGAGACGCTAGACGACTTTTTCGATCACTTCAAGGTCTTCACACTCCTTGCGGGCAAGGAAGTTTCTGGCCTCGGCGTGGGGATTATGTCGAACGCCGGGTTCGAGGCGACCGCGGCCGCGGACAACCTCTCCGACCTTGACCTTGCGAAGCTCGAGGCGGGCACGATGGCGAAGCTGAAAGAGCTCTTGCCGCCCGGGATAGTCGTTGCTAAGAATCCGATAGACGCGACGCCTATCGCGAACACTGAGGCGTATGAGCACATCTCACGAGCGCTGCTGACCGACGAGAACGTGCACTGTGCCGTCATCTCGATTGTGTGCCCGACGCCGTTCCTCGAGAACCTTCAAAAAAGCGAGGCGCACAAGGAGGACATTTCCCGCGAGACTAGCCTGCCCAATCGGATGGTCCGCGTCTTCAAGGACACAGCAAAACCCGTCGTCTTCGCCATCGACTCGGGGGCGCTCTACGACCCGTTCGTTGCGATGATGGAGAAGGCCGGCCTGCCATGTTTCCGCAAGATCGACCGCGCGATGCGGGCTCTATCGAACTTCGTCACGCACAAGATGCGCTGAGCGGGCGGAGCCGATACCTGGGGCGGATCATGAGCTCAGATCAATGACTATTGAAGCTCATGCTGTGCCCGTTGAGCTCACAGACGAGCTGATGGTGAAGGTTTTTAGGTGGGCGGATCCGGATGATGGTTCCGAGAATCAGGTCGCTCACAGGCTTTGCATGGAAGGAGTGTGCCTATTATGAAGCATCGTTTCACCGTATTGATCGAGCGCGATGAGGATGGCTACCTTGTCGCCACCGTTCCGGCCCTGAAGAGCTGCTATACGCAGGCTCGGACGATGGAAGAGCTAATGCCCCGTGTCAAGGAGGTTATACAGCTCTGTCTTGACGAAGAAGAGCCTGTCCACATGGAGTTCGAGGCAGTTGAGCAGGTCGAGGTTGAGGTGTGATTCGACTGCCAGCGATCCGCGGCGCCCAGGTGATGGCGCTGCTGAAGGCCAAGGGCTTTCGGGAGAAGCGGCGGCGAGGCAGCCACATCTTTTTTGCCTATCCCGACGGTCGCACCGTGGTCGTGCCCGTGCACAAGGGGGAGGATTTGGGACGCGGCATCCTGAGCAAGATACTCAATGATGCAGAGGTCTCCCGAACAGAATTGATCGAGTGGCTTCACAAAGGCGGGTCATGAGGCAAAGGACATAGAGCTAATCGACATATCGCGACGGTTAGCCTCTTCTCCGCCAGTGGGCTCATTTCAGCTCTTTCTTGAAGAGGTTCTGTCCCGCGCATGTCGCTCGCTTGCATGGAGAACCGTCAGTCCCACTACTTCGCCATTCTCGTAACGAATGACGATGTCGTCGTCGGTGAGCTCGCTGTCATCAGCATGGCTCGGCTTCTTGAAATTCAGATACAGAACGTCCGCTTCCTCATCGTAGCTGCACCAGATTCGCTTGAAGGGTATTTTGAGCAATTGGGGTGTCAGGTTCAGAATCTCTTGGACGTCTATCTGGGCCACAGCTTTATCTTTCGATGGATGTATGTGTCTGTCATTTGTGAGTGTCAGAATGCCTCAGAATCGGCCTGTTGACAACCATTCTTCTTCAGGCTTCTCTTGAGATAGACGACTGCAAGAGTATGCGATAGTCTTCAACACGCTTTTCTTTGTTCTGGAGTTGGCAACCATAAGAGGAGAACAACGTGAAAGTTATTGCTATCTGTGGCAGTCCGAGGGAAAACAGCAATTCGGGCATCTTGGCTGAGGAGGTTCTGAGAGGCGCGGCTGAGGAGGGCGCCGAGACGCAGGTTTTTTACACGAAGGACATGAAGATGGTCGGCTGCCAGGGGTGCGGTGCCTGCAAGGAGGAAGGGCACTGCGTCCAGCAGGACGACATGACGCCCCTTTACGGCGAGATCGATCAGTCCGACGCGGTTGTGTTCGCGTCGCCGATCTATATGGCCGCAATGAGCGGGCAGCTGAAGCTGGTCTTGGACCGGATGTTTGCCCTCTTGGGACCAAACTTCGAAAGCCGCCTGCCAAAAGGCAAGAAGCTGGGATTAGTTTTCACCCAGGGTATGTCGAAGGCCGAGGAGTACTCAGCGTATTTTGATTCCGTGGGAGAGATGCTGCACCGTCTTGGATTCGCGAAGCCTGAGGACATCATCGTCGGTGCCGGCTTGGGCCCAGCCGGCCAGGCCGCTAAGGACAAGGAGTTGCTCGATTCGGCGCGTCTTCTCGGCAAGCGCCTCGCCAGGTGAAGTGTTTCCGCAAGGCGGAAACGGGCGAAAGATGCGAATTCACGGGAAGGCGGTGTCGAGCCACCGCCAGGCAAGGCGGCGTCGGGCGGACGCACCCCAGAAGCTTGCCGGATGCGGCCAATGTTGGCATTGTTCCGTCAGGCGGAATTGAGTCTCTAATCGTCCACTATGGCTTTGCGCAGGTCTGAGTGCACGTTGTCTGATGCTAGGAGTTGAAATATGAGGTTTAGCGAGGCGTTTATTCCAACGCTTAAAGAGGCGCCCGCCGACGCGGTGAGCATCAGCCACAAGCTGATGGTTCGCGCGGGCATGATACGACAGGCGGCGTCTGGGGTTTATTCCTACCTGCCGTTCGGCTATGCGGTCATACAGAGGTTGAAGACAATCGTCCGCGATGAGATGAACCGTGCGGGCGGACAGGAGTTCTTGCTGCCAGCACTCCAGCCGACTGATATATGGCAGAGAAGCGGTCGGCTCGAGGCCTACGGCGAGGATGTGTTTCGTTTTGACGACCGGCACGGGCACGAGATGCTCCTGGGCCCGACGCACGAGGAGATCATAACTCTAATCGTCGCAAGCGAGATTCGCTCGTGGGCCGACCTGCCCAAGATGTTCTACCAAATCCAGACGAAGTTCAGAGATGAGCCAAGGCCGCGGTTCGGCGTCATGCGGACGCGCGAATTCACAATGAAAGACCTCTACAGCTTCGACGTGGATGAGGCGGGCCTCGATAAGAGCTATGACAGGATGTTCGACGCATATTGCAGGATATTCGACCGCATCGGCGTGGCCTACGAGGTGATTCCGACGTCGGAAACTGGCGCCATCGGCGGCAGCGCCTCGCACGAGTTCATCGTTGTGGCTGCATCTGGTGAGGATCGGCTTGTCAAGTGCCGGGAGTGTGGTTACGCGTCATTCCCGGGGGAGGGCGAATGCACGGCCCCGGCTGTTCGGCCTGAGCGCAAGGAGTGTGCTCTGAAAGAGGTTTCGACCCCGGGCATGACGAGGGTCGAGCGGGTAACGGAGTTCTTGGGCGTCGGGCCTGAGAAGCTGATCAAGACGCTCATCCTGAAGAAGGGCGATGGCGGTCTCGTGGTCGGGCTTTTAAGAGGCGATCACGAGCTTAACCTGGGAAAGATGAGACAAGTTGTGGATGACCAGAGGCTTGAGCTCGCGTCAGCGGCCGAGATTGAGGCGGCTACTGGGGCCCCAATGGGGTTTTCGGGCCCTGTCGGCCTTTCGGGGATAAGGATGTGTGCAGACCTCTGCCTTGAGGGCGAGACGTGCATGGTCATTGGCGCGAATAAGAAGGACTCGCACTACTCTGGCTGCGAGGTTGGGCGGGATTTTGTGCCTGATGATTTCGCTGATATCAGAAAGATAGTGCCGGGCGACCCCTGCCCTAAGTGTGGTGCGCCGTTTGGGATTGAGTTGGGCATCGAAGTAGGGCACATATTCAAGCTGGGGACAAGATACAGCGAGAAGCTATCGGCGAAGTTCACGGACAAAAGCGGCAAGGAGAACCCGATCGTAATGGGCTGCTATGGGCTTGGGATCGAGCGGACGGTCGCGGCCGTGATCGAGCAGAGCCACGACGACCGGGGCATAATCTGGCCCAAGAGCCTCGCACCGTATCTTGCGATAATCGCTCCGATGCAATCGACCGATGGTGGATTGATGGAGCTCGGTGAGAAGTGCTATGCTATGCTCAAGGATGCTGGGATTTCGGTCCTGCTCGACGATCGCAACGTTTGGCCGGGCGTCAAGTTCGCTGATGCTGACCTTCTGGGCATCCCAACACAGATCGTTTTGGGAAAACGCTGCGTCAAGGAAGGCAAGATCGAGCTCATGGACCGCAAGACCAAACAGAAACGCTTCCTGCCGATTGATGTAGCGCCGGAGATGCTTGCTGAGGCAGTCAAATGAAAACGGTATAAGAAACATGAATATCCCTAGATAGAGGTATGAGGTATGAAACAATCATATTCCAGGAAGGTACTGGCCGCCTGCCTCGCTTTAGTATGCCTTCTCTCAATTATCGGTTGTCGGACGAAGATCGGCAAGATAACCACCGATCCGGACAAGTTTAAGAACAAGCAGGTGATTGTATATGGCGAGGTCGCCAAGAAACTGCCCATCCCGTTCTTCGAGAACGCGGGGTATCTTCTGAAGGATGATACGGGCGAGATATGGGTCCTGACAAAACGCGCGTATCTTCCCGAGGTCGGCCAGCGGCTGAAGGTGACCGGCATAATCGAGGCGGGAATAAGGGTCGGGCCCAGGGAGTTTGGCCTCGTTCTTTCTGAACAGCAGAAAGAGACTATAGAGGGCAAATAGGACTGGTTTGCTCCTGCTTCTGATGTTTAATTGGCTACGGCAAGTTCGCCGAATGGTGAATGTTTGCCTTCTCCGGCGTGGTCGTGCTTGTGCGAGCGCGGATTCGCTGCTTGGTTTCGCTGATGGTCTATGCAAGATCACTGGTCGATGCGTTCCAACAGATGGCTATCCCAAGTGTTTGGATGCGTGTGATTTGATTTGAGAAAGGCAGCAACTCCTCTCGGTGCTCGGACCGAGTGCAGGTTCTTCGTCGGCGAGAAGCCGTGCATTTTCAAGCGTATGTGCGATGGCTGTGAGCATTATGCGCCAAGAGGCAGGCGCATCTTGATCATAAAGCTCGCGGCCGTCGGAGATGTCCTGCGAACGACGCCTCTTCTAGAGGGGCTCAAGGCAGAATACCCATCGTCATTCATCACATGGCTGACGGACCCGGAGTCTGCCGAGCTGCTGCGATTTTCGAGGCTAATTGACGTCCTGTTGCCCTATTCGCTGGAGAGCATCGTCAGGCTGAAGGCCGAAAGACCGGACGTCGTTATCTGCCTCGACAAGGAACCGCGCGCAACAGCGCTGGCGAGTCAGATCGCGGCCCAGGAGCGCTTTGGGTTCAAGTGGTCGCCGGAGGGCGTTTTAATGCCGGCAAGCCAGCTCGCAGATTACGCGTTTCGGTTGGGTTACGACGACGAGCTGAAGTTCAGGCAAAACAAGAAGACATATCAAGAGATGATCTTTGAGGTCTGCGGGCTTGATTACGGTCCAAGTTACGAGTACGTATTCGGGTTGCCGGGCGATATACTAGCGGAGGCAAGGGCCTTTCTGGAGGGAGTCGGCATCGGACGGGACGCAGTGGTTGTCGGGCTGAACACGGGCGCGGGCTCGGTTTTTGCCACGAAGGTGTGGCCGGAAGAGCATTTCGTTGAGTTAGCCAGGCTCTTGAGGGAGCGGCTGGACGTCGTCCCGTTGCTTCTGGGGGGGCCGCTCGAGGTTGAACGGAACAGGCGAATTGCAAAGGAGTGTCGAGGCGCGGCAGTTGACGCTGGCTGCGGGCATTCGTTGACGGATTTCGCGGGTCTAGTCGCGTGCTGCGACCTGGTAGTCAGCGCGGATACGCTGGCGATGCACCTTGCGATAGGGGCCAGGCGGCCCGTCGTCGTGCTCATGGGCCCGACGTGCGCGGCCGAGATCGAGCTTTACGGTCGCGGAACGAAGATCGTCCATAATGTTCCCTGTGCGCCTTGCTACCGGCAGACCTGCGATAAGGGCCATGTTTGCATGAAGGGCATCTCCCCAAAGGACGTGTTTGATGCCGTCAGCAAGCAGCTCCAGACAGGAGCCTGAATGCGAAGTGTGGCTCGTCATCTGAGGCTTGTGGAAGTCTTTGGAGAGTTCGAGACTAGCTCCGCCGACGAGACCCGAAAGCTCGGAGCTCGCCTCGGCGCGTCGCTCAATCCGGGCGCTGTAGTCCTTTTGGTCGGCGAGCTGGGCGCAGGCAAGACTATATTTGCAAAAGGAATCGCCTCGGCGCTTGGCATCAACGCTGATGCTGTAACAAGCCCCGGCTTTGAGTTGATGAACGTCTATGACGGCGAGAAGTGCATGATTCACCTCGATCTGTACCGCGTTGAGGCGCTAGCGCAGGCGGAACAAGCCGGACTGCTTGATGTTTTTGATGGTGGTGCCATTGTTGTGGTAGAATGGCCGGAGAAGATAGCTGGTGTTTGTGAGACGCTGCCCCACACCAAGGTTGTAATCGATGTGCCGGGGCCAGGTTCTCGGCTAATCCGGATTATTGAGCATGGCTAGAGAGGAATACAAGATTGTCGGGACGTAAGACAGGTATGACTGGGACCACGGTGATTGCCGTGAAACGCGACGGGAGAGTTGTCATGGCTGGGGATGGCCAGGTCACGCTCCAGGACACCGTGATGAAGCACAAGGCCAAGAAAATAAGGAAGCTCTATTCGGACAAGGTGCTCTGCGGATTCGCCGGCGCCTCGGCCGATTCATTTGCGTTGTTGTCTCGTTTCGACGCCAAGCTTGAGGAGTATCGGGGCAATCTGCCGCGGGCCGCGGTTGAGCTCGCGAAGGAATGGCGCACGGATAAGGCCTTGCGGCGGCTTGAGGCGCTCATTGTGGCCGCGGACAAGGAGCACATTCTATTACTTTCGGGCAACGGCGATGTCATCGAGCCGGACGACGACGTTATCGGCATTGGGAGCGGGGGCCCTTACGCTTTGTCGGCGGCAAAGGCGCTTCTCGCGCATACAGAACTGGACGCCCTCGAGATAGCAAAGGCGTCGATCAGCATAGCGGCATCCTTGTGCATTTATACCAACGACAATATAGAGATTGATGAGCTCTAATTGCGCCTTAGTCCTTCTGGACAAGGATCTGGGTCAATGGAGCGTTTTGGATTTAGAGGTAACTAATGGAACAGCTAACTCCCAGGCAAATTGTCAAGGAACTTGACAAGTTCATCGTCGGGCAGGACGACGCCAAGCGAGCTGTGGCGATCAGCCTCCGCAACAGGTGGAGGCGGCAGCGCGTTGAGGAGAGTCTGCGCGACGAGATAATGCCCAAGAACATACTCATGGTTGGCCCGACTGGGGTGGGCAAGACGGAAATAGCCAGGCGATTGTCCAATATCGCCATGTCCCCTTTTATTAAGGTCGAGGCGTCGAAGTTCACTGAGGTCGGATACGTTGGCCGCGACGTTGAATCCATCATTCGCGACCTGACAGAGATCTCCGTCAACGAGGTTCGCGCTGAGCAGATGGATGAGCTGACCAAGAACGCCGAGGAAAGGGCCGAAGAGCAGATTCTCGACATACTCCTACCGGCGCCGTTCAAGACGCAGCAGCTCCCTGAAGTTGAGGCTAAGGATGACGATTCGCTCGAGGAGCCTTGGGAGGCTGACGCGGACGAGGAGCTCGATCAGAGCGCGGAAGAGCTGTGGGAGCGCTCAGCGCCGAACTTGCCGGACCCCGATGCGATTCTAAAGACGGATCACAAGGTTGTTGCGCCCCAAGAGCCTGATTCTGGGCCGCGGCAGACCGTTGATCCCAAGGCGATCAAGAGATGGGAGAGAACGAAAGAGAAGATGCGGGTCAAGCTCAAGGCGGGCAAGTTCGATGACACCGAGATAGACTTCGAGATCAAGGAGGGGGTGAGCGCTGTGGGGCTAAACATCTTCTCATCGCCGGGGCTTGAGGAAATGGGTATCGATCTGCGGGGCTTGATCTCGGCGCTGCCGTTTCCCTCCGAGAAGCGAACCAGAACGGAGAAGGTCAAACATGCGAAGGAGATACTGACGCAGCAGGAGCTCCAGAAAATGGTCGATGTTGACAGCGTGATTAAGGAGGCGGTCACGCGGGTTGAGGAGACAGGGATAGTATTCCTCGATGAGATTGACAAGATAGTTGGGCGCGAGAGTTACGGTGGGCCGGACGTCTCCAGGGAGGGCGTCCAGCGCGATATTCTCCCAATAGTTGAAGGGACGACTGTGCTGACCAAGTATGGAATGGTCAAAAGCGATCATATCCTGTTCATCGCGGCCGGGGCGTTTCACAACTGCAAGGTGTCCGACCTGATTCCGGAGCTTCAGGGCAGATTCCCCGTGACAGCGGAGCTCTCCTCACTTGGCAAAGAGGAGTTCGCAAGAATACTGACGGAACCGCAGAATGCGTTAATACGGCAGTGCAAGGCTCTCCTCGCGGCCGAAGACATAAAGCTCGAGTTCACGGATGACGCGATTTTGGAGATAGCCCGAATCGCTGAAGTCGTGAACGCGCAGAATGAGGACATCGGTGCCAGACGGCTGCACACCGTCGTCGATAAGCTGCTTGACGACGTCTCGTTCGACGCGCCAGACCTTGAAAAACGCGAGATAGTCGTCGATGCGCCCTACGTCAGAGAAAGGCTCGAAGAGCTCGCCGAAAAGCGAGACCTGTCGCAGTTCATCCTGTGATGCGCGTTATCGGCTCGTGCATTCTAAAGACGGACAGGATAACGAAGCTCGGCTTGTTATGCCGACCACCTTATTGCTATTAGGGATCATCGCGGAGAGAAGTGAACATGGATGAGCAACAGAAGGCCCTGCCTCTCAAAGAGGCCTATAGCTTTGGTGCTGAGCACGGGATCGAGCGGGAAGTGGCCGAGATCAGGGACATGGAGATCGAGTGGGATCTTTCGTACACGTCTTCCGTGCGTCGCGGCTATGTAGTGGACCTGTTCACCCGAAAGCAGCTGTTCGACATTTTCAAGGAGCAGTACTGGCCTGCAGGCGAGAGCTCTTGGGGTCAGCGCAAGAGCGAGTTCTGGCTTCGTCTCAAAGCTCGATATGAGGACTTCCTCGACGGGGATGGCGATGGCGACGAGGCCGACGAGGATCAGGGCTTCGCTGCGGAGGCAGACCTTCGAGACTTCCTGGCGAGCAATCTCGAATGCGTGGAGGCAGGGCTCCAGCTCCATCGACATGGAGAGCAGTCCGGCGTCGAGTTCCGCGTGGAAGGCGGGCGGATCGATATCTTGGCGAGCGACAAGACAGGCCGCTTTGTCGTGTTCGAGCTAAAGCTAGCGCGTGGTCGGAACAGGGCGCTTGGTCAATTGCTTTGCTACATGGGATGGGTCGACAAGCACCTCGGTAACGGCCCGTGTCGCGGCATCATTGTCGCCAAGGAGATCTCGAATCATCTTGTTCTTGCGACGAAGCGCGTTCAAGGGGTGTCGCTGTATCGCTACAAGCTCAGCGTTTCGGTCGAGCGAGTGTAGTGAAATGGAAAACGACCGGGCGGAATCCGAACTGCTGCTTGAAGTCGAGACGCCGCTCGGATTCAGTGTGCGGTCCACGAATCGTTATTGGGAGCTGATAGTCACGGTGAAGCATCCGGTGATGGCGGGGCGCGAGCGCGAAGTGATAGAGGCCCTGGTCGAACCGGATGAAATCCGCCAGAGTCGTAGGGACCCGACGGTTCATTTGTTCTACAAGATGGACCGCCTTGGCCGACGGGTCTGTGCTGTGGTTAAGCGCTTGAATGCAGAGGGATTCCTCATTACCGCCTATGTAACAGAGTCTGTGAAGGAGGGAGTGCGAGTATGGCCGAAGTGAAGGTGTTCCTTGACCGGACGGCGAATACGCTCACCGTTTGGTTCAGCGACCCCCGGGAGGAGCATATCTGTGAAGAGACTGGGGATGAAGTGATCCTAATGAAAGATGGATCGGGGCGAGTAATCGGCTTCGAGAAGCTGAACTTCTCTGTGACCGAATCCCAGCAGTGGAAGGTTGCTTTCGAGACAGTAGCAGTTTGAACGCGCCACCCCCATGCCTGCTGGAGGTCTCAAACTCTCTCCCGCTGGACGTTTATGTTTCACAAGAATGGGAGGTGAATCTCATGAGCAGTAAAGAAATACTCAAACAAGCGTTAAGATTGCAACCAGACGAGAGGTTTATGGTGGTCGAAGGGCTCATAAAGAGTCTTGATGAGCCGGACGAATCGCTGGATGCGATATGGGCAGAAGAAGCAGAAAAGAGGCTCAACGCCTATCGTGCAGGTAATCTGGAAGGAACCCCTATGGAGGAAATCTTCAAGGAAGAATAATGAGGGTCATTTGCGTCCCGAGGGGCACGGCAAGCAGTGCGCTAACGGGTCGATCCCGGCAATCATTCTAGGGTCACGCCACGCCGGCGGAAGCCGTTGACTCGCGATTCACGGTATGGCAACATATTTAAGGAAGGTTGTTTTTTGAGGTCACTGAAGTCAGGAGGCACCTGTGACAGAAGTACTCACAGAAGAGCTTAAGACATACGAAGCCAATCTCGATAGCCTATTGGGCTCTCATGACGGCAAGTTCGTTCTCATTCACGGAGAAAAGGTCCTGGGCACATTCGACAGCCAGATGGATGCCATCGCCTGGGGCTACCGAGAGCTCGGAAACGTTCCGTTTCTGGTTAAGCAGGTTCTAAAGGTCGATGTCCCTCTGAGCTTCGTGTCAAACCTCCTGGGGGTGTAAGATGCCGTCATTTACGGCGCAGCTACCCAACTTGCAGGCTATGGGCCCTTTGGTGGATATGCGTGTGTGGATCGGCACTTCTGTGGAGGAGGCTCTCAAGAAGGCTAGCTCTAAGGCCCCGGAGCCTGTTCCTGTCAAGGGCATGATTGATACTGGGGCAACAGGCAGTGTGATTCAGCCAAGCATTGCTCAGCAACTCGGTCTTCAGCCAGTCGGAGTCGTCTCGATAAGTACCCCTTCCTCTGAGAATGTTCCCTGCCCCCAGTTCGTCGTTCGGCTTATTTTCCCTAACAATGTGATTGCAGAATGCATTGCTATTGAGGCCCCACTCCGAGGCCAGCACATCCAATGCCTCATAGGTCGCGATGTATTGGCCCATGGAGTTTTCGTATATACAGGCTATATCAATCAATTCACACTCAGCTTCTGACATGCATCATCGTTTGGCTATTTGCTGTTGTCCTCCCCATACGCATGATACTTCATCCAGATCGAAGAGAGCTCGTTGATTGGCGCATGTTGGAGCCGGCTCGTGAGGCATGCCCTGCCCTTGATCCGGTCGGATACGGGAACGTTGAATGGCCAGTGAATTACATTGGAAGTTCCGAGCCCGCGCCTCTGCGGGACAGCTCATGTATATGTTGTCTCTCCAGATATTTCGCCTCCGCACTCATCGTTATCTTGACGCTGGGGGTTCTCGCTGGCTGCGGCAAGAGGGGCGCCCCCATGGCGCCGAAGACAAGGGACCCGCTGCCAATCATGGACCTGAAGGCCGTCCAAAGAGGCGGCGTTGTTACGCTGTATTTCACGCTTCCGACCGAGAACATGGACGGCACGCCGTTCCGCGATCTGACGCGCGTTGAGGTCTTCCGCAGAACGCGCCTCGGGCCGGATGAGGCTCGCGATAGCTCCACGCTAGATAAGCTGCTCGGCAAGAGGGCCGAGAGGGCCAAACTGATTCTCTTCGTCAACGAGACCGAGCTGGTCCAAGGCAAAAACCTGCTCGGCAGAAGTGTGCGCCTCGTCGATAGCGGCGAGGGCATAGCTGCGCCGGAGGATTGGTTCGGCAATGTCTTTGAGTATTTCGTTTTCACGCACGGGAGGAGATGGCGAAAGAGTCCGCCGTCGAATCTGGCGAAGGCGATGCCGCTTCTGGGTCCTAAACCGCCAGAACAAGTCGCGACGGAGGCCGGCGATTCGGTGGTCAAGATCGCTTGGCGGCCCCAGACATTGCTCACAAACGGCGCTCCGCTCACGGATTCCGCCTACTACAACGTCTATCGAGTTCCGAATATCGGCTGGCAGCTCAAGGAACCGCTCAATGAAGAGCTGATTGCTGGCTGCTCCTTTCTGGACCACGACCTGGTCAACGACACTGAGTATCGCTATACCGTCACGACGGTGGTCGTGCATGGCGAGATATACGCCGAAAGCACGACTTCAGCCACGGTCTCCGCAACGCCGGCAGACCACGTCGCTCCATCGGCGCCTTTGGGACTTGAAGCCGCCTCGGGTCAGGGCATCGTGAATCTCCTATGGACGGCGGAAGAAGCGCCAGACCACCTCGGCTATCGCGTTTACAGGAAAAAAACTGGCGATGATTCATTCATGCTGCTGACGCCCGAGCCGATCATCAGGACGACTTACGTTGACCGGGCGGTGTTTCCCGACGTGGAATACACCTATTGCGTAACGGCGGTTGACAATTCGAGCTCCGTGAACGAGAGCAAACCCTCGAACCTCGTGGTCGCCAAGCCGCGATGATTTCAAGTCTATTGCAATATCTGTGTAATCTGTGCAATCTGCGGACAGATTACATCTCCGCGAATTGGAGTTCATGAGCCCATGCATCCTGTTCTTTTCACGATAGGCACATTCAAGGTCGGCACGTATGGCTTGGCCCTGAGCGTCGCGTTTGGGGTCGGCATTGCTCTCGCCTACTTCCGGGCCAAGAGGGAGGGCGAGCATCCCGAGCACGTCTTCAATCTCTGCGTCTGGGTTATTCTGGCCGGCATAATCGGCGCGAAGCTCCTTCTGGTAGTTATTGAGATTCCGTATTTCCTCGAGAATCCGAGCGAGCTCCTCGCCATTTGGCGGCTTGGCGGCGTATGGTGGGGTGGACCGATACTAGGGGCGCTTGTTGCCTTGCTCTACACGAGGCGCCACAAGATGCGGTTCCTGAGAAGCACGGACATCGTCTCGCCCTCGGCGGCGCTCGGCGTGGCAATCGGTCGGCTCGGCGGCTGCTTCATGGCGGGCTGCTGCTACGGCAAGCCCACAGATTGCGCCCTGGGTGTGACGTTCACGAATGACTACTCACATGCCATGTTCGGCACGCCGCTTCACATTCCAATACATCCGACTCAGCTCTATAACTCCGTGGCCAATCTAGTCAACTTCGTCATTCTGACGCTCGTTTACAGAAAAAAGAAGTTCGATGGACAGATATTCATGCTTTACGTGATGATCTACTCGGTCGGTAGGTTCATAACCGAGTTCTTCAGGGGCGACCCCAGAGGCTCTATTTCGCTCTTCACTTGGATACTATCAACGTCTCAGTTCATCAGCCTAGTAGCGTTCGCCGTGGCCGGCATCAGCTACTGTCTGCTGCGGCATAGAGCCGTGAAAGTAACGTAAATGCCTGCCGAACAAGCTAGCGACCTATTCGGACTCGACCAGACTATCGTCGCCGACGAGGAGGGCCGGCGGCTCGATACTTATCTCGCTGAGAAGCTACCTGGCATGTCCCGCACGCGAATAGGCAAGCTGATCCGCGAGGGATGCGTTGACGTCAACGGGAGAATGTGCAAGCCCAGCCACTGGGTCGAACTTGGCGACGAGATCGAGGTCCGTTTCCCGCCAGCGCCGGATGAGACCATCAATCCGGAGCCAATCGAGTTCGGCGTCGTCCACGAGGACGAGGCGATAGCAGTCATCGACAAGCCCCCAGGTCTCGTCGTTCACTGCACGCCCACGATGCTCTCAGGCACCCTAGTCAATGGGCTTTTGCACCGCTTCAGGAGCCTTTCAACAATCGGCGGGCCCATGCGGCGAGGCATTGTTCACAGGCTCGATAGGGATACCTCGGGCGTCATGGTTATAGCCAAGACGAACGAGGCCCATATCAGCCTGATGAAGGCATTCGAGAACCGTGAAATCAAGAAGCAATACGTCGCGGTCGTTCATGGGAGCGTGCTTCAGGATTGGGATGAGATCGACATGCCCGTTACCAGGAGCCCCCACAACCGCAAGCTCATGACGGCAAGAGCGGGTCGGGGTAGAGAATCGTTGACGGTTGTGGAGCCTTTGGAGCGCTTCGGCGTGGCAACACTGGTCAGAGTCAGTCCCGAGACGGGCCGAACGCACCAGATCCGCGTGCATTTGACCGCGATCGGCCACCCTGTCCTCGCGGATAAGCAATACGGCGGAAGGTCCACGAAGAGTCGGCCCAACTTCGGGATGACTCGCCAGGCGCTCCACGCCTCGCGACTCGGCTTTGCTCATCCGCGGACTGGCGAGTGGGTCGAGTTTGAGGCCCCGCTGCCAGCGGACATGCAAGCCGCGCTCGATGCGCTGCGGGCCGGGTGAGCGTCCACAGATTGCGCAGATTGACGCAGATTGAGGTAAGGCGGACGAAGATTACAGATCGCTTGTCGATTGCAGCCGTCTGAAGGCTCGGCGCAGGTCTTTCCGGAATAGCTTGAAGCCGCGATCATTAGACAGAACATCGAATTTGACTGCCAATGCGATATCTTCGCCGTAAGCACTTACGCCAAGGAGGGAATCGTGGCCGGTTCTGGCGATTGCGTCGTGAAGCAGCAGCTTGTAATAGTCCTTGTCGGTTCTATAAGAGGGCATCGCCGGGGCGGACCCGGGTCCAAAGACAGAGTTGAAGGCCTGTTGATCTTCGAGATACCATCTCTCGATGTGAGGGTCTGGCACGGCGAAAGCAATGCGGTCTTGTAGAGCGATATCCAGCGGCTTCGTGATCATCCTCAGCTGCTTTCTCCGTTCGCTCACGCCTTCCCTATTCGCGTCAAATCCGACTACGAAAATGTCCGCGCTAGCCCAAAGATCATCCCCGGCCTCTTGGACAAAATGCCGAAACTCAGCAATGGCCTTGCTGCCATCCTGAACGGCCCATCCACTCAACGAGACCCGTTGCGCGGGGATTCCCTCACCGGCAGCTATTCTTCTGATGACTGTGGTGATAAAGCTCTCTTGAGCGGGGTCCTCTACGAAGTAGAGCACGATAACCTCCTCAACCATTCCTGCGCCTTGATATCTGGTCTTCCAGAGCCTGCTCTATATTCAGCTCTTTGAATATCTCCCCGATAGGTCGGAATGGCTCAATCGAGCTCTCTCGTCCTCTTTTTCTGCAGACGAATAGCTGTTCCTCCTCGAACTGGCTGACGAAAACAGGTGAATGAGTTGTCACTATGAGCTGCTTTGAGTAATACCGTGCAGCTCCCTTCAGAATTTCGGCTATGATTCTGATCCTGCCCGGATGAACCCCATTCTCGGGTTCCTCGTAACACACGACGGTTCCAGGCGTTCGGGGAAAAACGGCGGCGATCAGTCCCATCAGTCTCAATGTCCCCTCGGACATTAGGCGCGCTGAATAGGATAGGTTGAGCCCCCCTTCCGTTAGGCGAAGCATAAGGCGGCCGTCATTTAAGTGGTCGATCCCCACATCGGCCTTGAATGGCAAAGCCATACTCAACGTGCGGCTGAAGTTGTCAAACGCCTTTGAATCGACACTTCGCATGTTGTTCAAGAACGCCGCAAGGTTCTGCCCCCTAGGACCGACTTCCTGAACCGGCGAGATCGGCTCCTCCGCCCTCATCAGCGTCTTTGGCTCAAGATAGTAAGTCTTCCAACGCGACAGCTCTTCCCTAAAGGCCGCAATGTGCGGATAATGCGGCTCATACAGCGAAGTTGATACAAGTGTGTGATCTAAGCCTACTTGGTGATAGATGGGATGACCTTGCCCCTCCATCCTTAGATGAATACGGTGCTTTGCGCCTTCATCCTGGCGCTCAAGAAATGGCCTCCGACTTGCCTTCTGTTCTCCGTTCCTAGTCAGTGCAGCCAGCTTTTCATTCATTACTCTAAGATGCCCAGTCTCCGGGAGCCTTTCCAGGGTAATCCAGTAACGCAGGAAGCGTTCTCTTACATACAGCTTCCGCGATTCACCCGAATCTATCCCTTCTCTTTTCTCGCGAATCATGTTGTTGATCTTGCTGGCGACTGGATCTGGAATTTCAACATCCACTTCAAAGGACATCCCAACAGGTTTCTTGTCGCGATCGATATCGTTGCCGTAATGAAGGCTCTCTTTGGCCAGACCTCGATGCCCCTCAAAAGCCTCGCCGAGGGTCTTGCACGTCGCCATGCGCGAAAGCAGCTGAATGGCGTCCAGAAGGTTGCTCTTGCCTGAGGCGTTGGGGCCAAAAATCACCGAGATGGGCGACAGCTTCAGGTCAAGGCTCTTGAAAGATTTATACCCCTCAATCTTTATTCGCTTAATCATGTCATTATCTCCTGGTCATAGCCATAACCTAGGTCCCGTGATTCGTCGCCGATTGGGTCTCACCCATATTGACAAATAAGGCATCCGGAAACAACACACTAATCCCGCGTGCCTCACACGACCACGAGGCTGGCGAACGTAACCGTGCCCATCGGGTCGTAAGCTTGGGTGTAGTCGATTAGCTTGAAGCTGCCGCCTGTTATCGCAGCCGTAAGCAGGATCGGCATGTAGCCGCATATATTCCGCGCATTGCCGTCGGCTTGGACGCCATTTGCGAATGCCGCGACGTCGGGCTTCGCAAGCAACTCCAGCAGTCCAAGGTCCTTTTGCTTTGTCTCGTCGGCTGCACCAGGCGTGATCTCGACCGTCGGCTCGTCGCCGAAACGCGGGCCGATGTGCGCCAAATCCGCGCTCGCGACTACGAACGTCTCGTCCCGCGCCTGGGCTATCAGCTCTTTCGCGGCCGAGACGAAATCCGACGCCAGCGGGCTTATGAAGCCGTCCTCGGCCCAGGCCGGCTCCTCCCGCGCTATCGAAAGAACGGGCACAATCTCGATGTCATTGCCGAAGATGAACTGAATGAACAGAAGCTGGAGCTCAATGGAATGCTCCGTGCGGTGGGCGAGCTCGCCCTCAAACGCCTTCGGCCCGAGCCGCTCAACTAAGTGGTTCACGAACGCCTTGTCCGTTCTGACCAGCCCCAGCGGCGTCTCGAAGTCCTTTCTGGTCAACGCAAGCGGCGCATTCAGCTCGAAATGCCCCGTCCCAATCACGACGAACCGCCTCGCCCGACAGCCCCTCGCCGCCGCAGACCAGCCCTTTGCATAGCATGACCCGCCCCGCTCGAGGTCGATGTGCGGTAGGACGGCGCCCTTGAGGCGCTCGCCGGTCCCGATCTTGGGCATCTCCCCCGAGCCATCCTTGGCCAGGAATACGCTCGTCAAGAGGCATTCAACCCCCTCGGCATCGGACGGATAGCTCCTGCCCGCCAGAAAGCTCTTCCTCACGTCCGACGCCCTGAACTCATCCTCGACGGCCCTCTTGTATCTCTCGAATGCCGCCCCCTCCAGCATGTGCGCCTCGTCCAGCTTCTCGATGAGCTCCTTGATCTTGTCGCTGTAAAGGAGACTCCCTGTCCGACGCATGTAGGCCGCCTGGATGTCAACGACCGAGTTGGAGCCGTCAAACCTCCGCACGATATTGAAGGCCTCGGGCGAAAGCAGCGCAACGTCAGGCGCCATGTTCGACGGGTCCCGTAGGCACATCAGCCGCCGCCCGCCCTGCACCACTGGAAACGCCTCAACCGCCCTCAACCTCGGGTATTCCAAAATGGTATCTCCATCGCATCCAATGAACACTGAAACCGCAACACCTGGCTAAGATAATAACACATTCGTCCGTCTGGCATCTCCAAAACTCCCAAAAGACTCGCTTGACACGTAGTTCCGCCCCGGTTGATTACGTGTATGCAATACAGAATATTGACACAAGCTGCTTCAGGCCCTTTTGGAGTGCGGTGGCTTGACACCGCTTTGACTCGTCGCGGCTTGACGCGGCGCCAGCTGTGATTGTGAATCTCGCGATTTTATGCCCCCCGCTATGTGCAATGAGCCATCCATCGCAGGGTGGTGTCAACCCACCACCAACGAAAGCGGTGTCAGTTGAGTAGTTCTGCCATTACTGGCTTTCACCCTCACAGAAC
>CAYZPW010000012.1:0-4396 GCA_964480475.1 uncultured bacterium
CCTGTCGGAGATGACAACTGTATGGTGATCGAGTGCCGGGGCAATCACTTCTTTGACCAGCTGCGCTCTGGCGGCCGCGTAGAGAAACAACTCAGCGAGTGGCGAGACGGGAACATCGGAATGCTCGAGCAGGATTGGGCGAAGCCTGTCGCCGAGGGCAGTGCCCCCTGGTTCGCGAGTCTTGAGCACCGAAACGTGCATATCCACAAGGAAGCTGTGCAGCATTTCCACCTGAGTGGTCTTGCCAGAGCCCTCAACACCCTCGAAACTTATGAACAGCCTCAAATGAAACCCTCTAAAGAACGCCCTAGTTGTTCAGCAAGCCCTCTTGATCATGCGCCAACACCTGACCGAATGTCAAGCTACGCGCGAAGTTTCAGCACAGCCAAGCAGGGAGAGACGCAAGGAAAAGCAAAATGAGTTGGTATGACTCTGCCCATAGACAGGCGCAGTCTCCTTCGTCGCAGATATTGACAGAGAAGCCCTCGACGCATAGCCTCAGCATCGATGGCTGCCTCAGATAGTGAGCGCAAATGCTGAGAAACAACGACAACAGCGCTGAAGCCCAAGTCAGCTTCTGGGCAAGGAATCCGCTCGTCCCGCCCGCGATCGCCCTCTGTGCCGGGATCTGGCTCGGTAGATACCTGCGCCTCGGCCTCGCAATGACTCTCGTCATCGCCGGCGCTCTCATTCTGGCCGCCATCACAACACGCGCACTTCGCTTGAGGCGCGCCTCAATTCCGCTTCTGCTCGCAATAGCCGCTCTCGGCCTCGCCAGATACCATGTCAGCCTGATTCACCCTGCCGACCCACTTCCCAGTCACTCGGTCGAAGGTCTGCTTCGGGGTAAAGTCTGCGAGCAGCCGCAGGTCTTCCGGCAGCAGAACAGAACCAGAGTCGTGCTGGATGACTGCGTTTGGGAACGCAAGGATGGCGGGACAGAACAACTGCCCTACAATGTGATGCTCAGTATCAGCACCGACACACGCAACTTGTGGCCCATGTCCAGTCTCAAGTTCGACGAATCCGACTCTCGCCATTTCACGAAGGCAACGGCAAGCACAATGGACCCCCAGCAGCACCTCAACTACGGCGACAGACTCGAGGCGCAGGTGCGGATCTTCAAGCCGTCCGGTGTGCGGAATCCCGGCCGCTTCGACGCCCGGGAATACTACGCCCGAAGGGGTATCATGCGTCAGGCATACTGCTCTTCCGAGTCAACTGTCAGCGTCGCCCAAGCGCATGACCAGGGTCTCTTCTCAAAAGCGGTCAATCTGCTGTGGTCCTGGCGGCGGGACTTCCGCAGCCTGATAGAAGACACCTGCGACTGGCAACACGTGCCGATGATGAAGGCGCTCATCCTGGGCGATAGAACGGGCATAACGACGGATCATTACGACCAGCTACAGCGAATAGGCGTCGCACATATCATCGCTATCTCCGGCATGCATGTCGGCTTCGTGGCGTTCTTCTTCTATGCCCTGTTCAAGTGGCTCTCCCCCTTCGCGGGCCTCTCAAGCAGGGGAATCAGCGGCTTACGACTCACTTGTGCTGCAACGGCGGCACCAGTGCTCTTCTACGCCGTCTTAGCAGGCCCAAGACACGCCTCGGTGAGGGCTGCGATCGTCGTTCTATGCTGGCTACTCGCATTGGCGCTGGATCGCGACCGACAGGTTCTCAATTTCCTGGCGCTTGCCGCTATCGTGATTCTGACATGGAAGCCTGGAGCGATCTTCGAGGCGGGCTTCCAGCTGTCTTTTGTGGCGGCAACAGGCATGACAGTTGCATTTCAATACATACTCCACATTATCCACAATTGTATCGGCATTATCGCGCCGACTCTGCCTTTTCGCGTGAAGGAGGCGCTTCGTTCTCTTGGAATGGAAACTCCGCTCAGCCGTGGTCCCACCTCGAAGGCCTCGTCGACAATGCCGGTGAAGGAGGCGCTTCGTTCTCTATTCAAGCAACTCAAGCAACTCCGGTTCAGCCACGTCCTGACTTTCAAGACTTACGCGCTCTCCCAGAAGAACAAGATGCACCTCCGGTTGACAATCGTCCGCGCAAGACCATGGAGCCCTCTGCACATCGTGAGGAAGCTCATGAGGCTTGTTGCAGCGCTCACCATAGCCTCTCTCGTGGCAATAGTCAGCACTGCCCCGCTGGCAGCGCTGTGGTTTGGCCGTGTAAGCCTCGTCGGGCTCTTCGCCAATCTCTACGTTGTTCTGATAGCCACGTTGCTTGTTCCACTCCTGCTGCTAGCGTTTGCTGTATTCCCAGCGAGTGAGTTCGCCTCAGATATCATGCTCAGGTTTGCAGACTCGACGGCGTGGCTGATGGATCTAGTCAGCAACGTGTTCAGCAACCCTTCTTTGCGGATATGGCGGCTGTTGGTGTCAACGCCCTGCATCATTGCCTACGCGGTCTTCGCGCTTGTCTCGTTGAGGCTTTGGGTTCATATCGTAAGACCCGCAAGGGCGAAACAGATTTCGGTGTCAGCTGCTGTCGTGGGATGCCTCGTGGCTGTGCCCCCAATCGCGCTCACGTACGGCTCTTGGAGCGTGCCGAGGCCATCTCTGGCGACGTCCGTCGCCTACTACGTTACACTGATCCTTGCCTGTTGCCTGTTCCACAAGCCGTCACACAAGCGAGCCGTTGCGACCTCGGTGGCGGCGCTCGTTCTCATCTCGTCCGTCTTCGCGGGGGCGAGATGGCCGTCCGACCTGCTCCGGGTAGCATTTTTAGACGTTGGACGCGGATTCTCGTGCGTGGTCGAGGCGCCGGGCGGCAAGGTTGTCGTCATCGACGGCGGCGGCTCCGTGCATCGCGGCTCGGAGGTTGGCAGAAATGTTCTGCTGCCATATCTCCGGCATCGCGACATCAAAAAGATCGATCACCTCGTCCTGAGCAACCCGCATAGCGAGCGCATCGATGGCCTGTTCTCGCTGCTATCCGAGGCGGACTCAGGCTCCCTGGGCGGGCTCCAGATCGGCCACGTTGTTTTTCGTGATTTCGACTGTGCGAGCAGGAAATACCGGAAGTTCCGTTCAACGATTGATGAGCTCGAGCTGCCGGTGACCGAAATAGGCAATCAAACGGGGCTGAAACTGCTGTCCTTCGCCGAGAACTCGCTCGTTGTCAGGCTCGAGTTCGGCCAGTTCTCGATACTATTCCTGAGTGACCCCGGTCGCATCTCCCAGACCCTCCTGTCTGAATACAGAAACGCACTCAAGAGCACGATACTCGTCGTCCCCGAGGGCTTCGAGACGTCTGTGAGCAGCAAATTCATGGCGCTCGTCTCCCCCGACGCGCTGGTCGTCTCCGGTGCTGATCAACGTTGGAGAAGACCGCCACCCACGCCTTTGCAATATGAAATCGACAAAGGCAGAATCCTCAAAACTGATGAGTTGCATTGCATTATCATCGAGTCGGACGGGCGAAGCTGGCGTGCGCTGACGCCGTTCGCTGAGAACGTTGGCCGTTGACGGTTTGCAGTTGGCCGTTGACAACGGATGATATAATTGACTGATAACATATACACGATTGAATCAAATGGACCCACAATTGCAGTGGAGTAAGGACAGATGAAAGTCAAGACACTAGAAATTAGGAACTTCCGAGGCATCCGTTCGCTCACGATCGATTTCCACGATAGAATGAACGTCTTCATAGGCGAGAATGGCTGCGGCAAGTCCGCCGTCCTCGACCTACTAGCCATTTTGCTGTCCAAGTTCACCGGACGCCTGCGATCCGAAAGGGGGACAGGTCGTTCTTACTCTCTATCGGACATCACGAATGGGACGTCGCGAACAGTTAACCATATTACCATGGATCTAAATGGAGAACAAATAGGATGGCGATCCCTTAAATTCCGTCGCGAGTCCCGTGGCGAAATAAGGCGCGTAGCATACACCACTCACGACCAGCCGATCACACTAGTAGCAAGGCGGTTTTGGGAGGAATCCGAGGCCAATAAGAACCAGAGTCTTCCTGCTTTCGTTCATTACGGCGTTAATCGGTCAGTTCTGGATATTCCATTGCGCATTCGTACGAGACATCCGTTTGACCAACTATCCACTTATGAGGAGAGTCTAACCGGTGGCGCGAGCAACTTCCGCAGATTCTTCGAATGGTTCCGTTCCAGAGAGGACATTGAGAACGAGGCTTTTCGCAGACAAAACGATTTCCGATTCTTTGAACAATCCGAAAGCACCCCCAGTGAATTCCCGGACGCTCAGTTGGAGGCCGTCAGGAAGGCAATAACAGCATTGCTACCCGGCTTCTCGAATCTGAGGGTTCAGAGGAAACCGAGACTCCGAATGACTATTATGAAAGGTAACGAGGAGCTCGTTGTCAACCAGCTCTCCGACGGGGAGAAATGCACGCTGGCGCTTGTCGG
>CAYZPW010000012.1:4496-38171 GCA_964480475.1 uncultured bacterium
AATCGCATTCTCGAAGATTCCATGA
Source organism: uncultured bacterium (assembly GCA_964480475.1). Taxonomy (GTDB): domain Bacteria; phylum B130-G9; class B130-G9; order B130-G9; family B130-G9; genus CAYZPW01. Next base: position 4,522 of record CAYZPW010000012.1, read on the forward strand.
ATGTCCCCGACCGACCGCTCGAGATTCAGAGGCAAATGGATGAACTGTTCTCTGCCATAGACAAGGACGATCTTCCCAATGCACAGAGGCTTCTGGATCAGTTGCGAGAGACGATTGGCTCGCATCCGGAGTTGACGAAGGCTCAGGTCCTAATCCGCCGCAAAGAGGTCTTGGGTCGGTGAAGCATATCGAGAAGCAAGAGGAACCCATTGAGCTCTCTGAATGGAGGGCCGAGAAACAGAAGCGTCGGCACAAGCAATGGAAGAACGTCCCAACAGGAATCAAGGACGTTATCCGCGAGGCATTGAGGCGCGAGCAAGGGTTCATCTGCTGCTACTGTGGATGTCGCGTTTCCACAAACAATGACAGCCACGTCGAGCACCTCATTCCCAAACGCATCTGCCGCAAGCATCTCCCTAATGGAGAGCATGACTACACAAATCTTCTCCTTTCCTGCCAACGCGATCCCAAACCACCGGCGGACGCACGGTGCGGATGGTCCAAGAAGGACTGGTATGACGAGGACCTCATGGTTTCCCCATTAAGCGCCGACTGCGAGAGGCGCTTTCACTTCCGTGCGGATGGTCGTGTTTTCCCAAAGCGGGGGGATGATTTGGGCGCTCAAGAAACAATAGACAGGCTGAGATTGGACTGCGGCAATCTTCGCGCGGAGCGCAGAGAAGCCATTAACGCCATTCTAAATGACGATATCCTACTGCACGACGCCGACGTCCGGCGCATGATCAACCGCTATCATCAGCGCGACCAGAACAGACGTTTCGAAGCGTTCTGCATTGCGGTTATCCAAGTGTTAAGCGATTACCTGGGAGACCAAGCGGCCAAGCGATGAGGATCGGGATAGACGGCTCGGCGATGCTGAAGGAGCCGACGGGTATCGGTCGCTACGTAAAGTCCCTTGTCGAGGCGCTGGCTAAGGCGGCCCCGGACGACGAGTTCGTCGTGCTCACGATCTCGCACAAGGATGCGCCGCCAAAGGACTTGTTTGGCGATTACCTCAACGTCTCACTCGTCCACAAGAAATGGCCCGGCAGGGGCGTGCTGTTCCTTTGGGAGCACTTCCGATGGCCAACGGTCGAGACCGCAATCGGCGAGGTCGATGTCTTCCACACGCCGAATAACTTTGTATTCCCACAGCGTCGAGGCAAGCGCGTCACAACGATTCACGACCTTTTTTTCCTGAAGCACCCGGAAGAAACGCACCAAACTGGCGGGCAATATCACCATCGCATTCTGCCGAAGATCATCCACCAGGCGGACCACATAGTCGCCGTCTCGCAGGCCACTGCCGATGACATCAAAGAGCTGCTGGGCGTCGCCAACGACAGAATCTCGGTCGTTCATCAGGGCATCGACGAGCGATTCTTCGCCCATGCGCAAATGCCAATTCGCCGCGCAGCAAACCAACTGCCAACTGCCAATTCGCCTTCGCTACAAGCTTCGTCGAACAGGCCGCCAACTGATCAGCCCTACGTGCTGCATTTCGGGACAATCGAGCCGCGCAAGGGCATCGGGACGCTTCTGGATGCGATGGAGGCGCTTTGGACCGAGCGTCACTTTGAAGGGGCGTTAGTTCTCGCGGGGCTCAGGGGCTGGGCGTGTGAGGCTCTGCTCGAAAGGTGTGATGATGTCGCAAAGCGCTGGCCGCTGCACCTCACGGGCTACGTGCCTGAGGAGGACGTCTTCCCTCTCCTGGCTGGGGCGCGCTTGGCGGTGGTTGCGTCAAGATATGAGGGCTTCGGCCTTCCGGGACTTGAGGCGATGGCCGCCGGGGTTCCGGTCATTTCAACCAGGAGAGGCGCGCTGCCTGAGGTCTATGGCGAGGCGGCGGCCTACTTCGAGTGTGGCGACGCCAGGGAGCTTGCGGATCGCATCTGGGAGCTTTGGCGCGACGAGAGGCTTCGGGCCGAAACGAACAAGAGAGGCCACGAGAGAGCATCACAATTCACGTGGGACGAAACAGCGAGGAAGACGCTTTCGATCTACCGCCAAGTATGTCCGGAACGCGAATGACGCGGTACATCTATCGCAGGCGGAGCCTCAGAATTGCGGCCGCGCTGTGCGATACTATCTGCGGCGGCCTATACAGGTTCGGGACAATCGTCCGCAACAGTTCATCGAAGCGCCTGGAGAAACTACCCAGGAATCCGAAGATAGCATTCATCCGTCTCGATGGTATCGGCGACGTCCTGTCCGCGCTTCCGGCTGCAAAAGCACTGAAGGCACGTTTCCCCGACGGGGCCCTCACGCTAGTTGTTAGAGAGCAGCTGGCGGGGATACTCGAGGGCCTCCCATTCGTGGATGAGGTCCTGTTCGCAGATTTCGACCTCTACGCCTCTAGGCCGGGCCTGGTCAGGTCAATTGGCTGCACATCCCGGCTTCGTAATCTTCTCAAGACGTCTCGTTTTGATGTCGCGCTCGACCCGCGCGGCGACCCGCGAGTGATTATCGCCATGTGGTTGAGTGGTATCCCAGCGAGAATCGGCGTGAGTTCGGCCGGCGCGGGCTTCCTGCTTGGCGCCTCGCTCGACTATCTGAGAGACGTGCCCGAAACAGAGCACAATCTGAAGGTCGCGGCTCTGTTGGGCGCAGAGACCCGGCTGAAGTCCGTGCAGCTCGCGCCTGACCCTGGGATCGTCAGTTCCTTGTTTGAGTCATACTCCCAATTGCGAGAGCCATTCTTTGCAGTCCACCCATCCGCCTCAATACCTACGAAGGTCTGGCCGCAAGAGCGGTTCGCGCAGGCTATTGACGCCATCGTGAGCCAATACGATTTGCAGGCCGTGCTTGTGGGCGGGCCGAACGATGTCGCTTGCGCGAAGCAGATAGCGTCCCGTTCACATGCGCTCAACCTCGCTGGCAAGACCGATCTGAAGGAGCTTATCGCCCTCCTGTCGCAAGCTCGCCTGTTCCTGGGCAACGATTCAGGCCCTGCCCAGATGGCGGCGAACGTTGGGATTCCAACGGCAATCGTTTTTAGCGGGACGAATGATGTCTCAGTCTGGCGCCCGCCCGGTCAGAACGTGGCGATCATCTCGCACAGAGTCGATTGCAGCCCGTGCGAGCTTCGCTCGTGTCCGAACCCCAGATGCCTCTTGGAGATCGGCGTGGGCGACGTCCTGGACGCCGTGGGCCAACTCCTTGCGCAGAGAAAGGACAACTGACATCCGGATCTTTCTGCCTCCAGCTTCAGATTCCGCCGACAGGAAGGCCGTTTTCAGCCGTGAGTCGGATTGGCAGCCTCGTCTGTTCGAATTGCCCGAGGTTTCGCATGCAAAGCGCTATAGAATGGTGCATGATCGGATTCGGTTGTGGAAGGATTCTTACTTCGATATGAAAAAAACACTTGACAAATGGACCTCGATGCATTATTGTTTGGGTACGAAAGCGTTGCGTTTTTGGAGTACTGAGATCGGGAACTTCGTACAAAATACCGCTTGACGAGGGAACCGTAATAAGTCATATTCAGAGGCGAAGCGTTTTAAGGATTTAAGTTTCGGGTTGTTCCAGGCTGAACCGTCTGTTTGCTTGCGATAGCTCAGAACGGGGCGCTTGGGGTTGCTTGATGCGAGTGTGGGCGCGTGAGGGTTCGTGTCTTTGCTCGTTGTGGTCTTGCGAGGCCGTTGGTTGTGCGCCTCGCCCTACCTTGGCTTTTTAATCTTCCAGTTACGCAAGAGCGACATTACGCGTCGCGCGTAGCCCGCTCATCTACTTCGGCGATTTGGACTTCGAGAAGGAGGTGATGCGCAACTCACAGTTTTAATCCGCCGCCGCGGGAATTCTGTGGAAATGCACGAGGTCGGTCCCGTGAGTTTCGGGTACGAATGCACGTTCATCCCGCTCATGGGCTGGCCGAGCTGCGCGACGATAACTGTCGAGGCGTGCGCCAGTACTGCGTCTCTCAACCCGGTTGGCTGGGTGGAAAGATGGTCCTTCACCACCACGGGTTGCGACCTCGATGAAGGTATGGATGGGTTCGGAGAGGACTTTGTAGCCCAGGACAAGTTGCCGGCCGCGTCGGTTTCCAGCCCTAAGCCGGAACCCGAAGGTCCCCTGGCGGCCCTCGCCTCAGGGTTCCGCTGGCTGTTTGGCGCAGACCGCGGGGCCAGCCATCCGAGTTCAGCTAGCTTGCCAAAAGCGAACGACTAGTGCCAAGTTCCTCAAGTGACTCGATCTTGTCAGAGCAAGGCAGGCTAGAAAGCCCACCCTACATTGGCGTATAGTTGTCGCACAAATACGTATGATGCATCTGAGGAACAGAATAATAGAGTAAAAACCAGAGAATTTACAAAGGAAGTTGTATTATGAAGCATTGTTTTTTAGGCTGTTTTGTTTTGACGTTTTTGATGGCGGGGATTGGCCTTCAGGCTCTGCCCGAGGCGCCCTGGGCGAACTTTGGCGCGAATGCTGCGCGCACGCTCCAGAGCCCATACCCTGGCCCGGCAGGGGAAATGGAGCTGCTTGTCAAGGTTCCGGCGCTGGATCGAAGTTGCGGATACGGGCCGCCTGCGGCTGCTGCGGTTGCCGAAAACGGGTCGGTGTTTACGGTCTGGGATAAGCTCTACGGCTACGATTCGCAGGGAACGGCCTTCCTGACCGCGAACTTGGGCCCTGACAACGGATTTCGTAGTGGCCCCATTCTCGGCGGGGGGCTTGTGTGCGCGGGGCTTGTGAACAAGCTTTACACGTTCAGCGCTTCTGGTGCAAGAGTTGGGACATGGACAGTACCATATCCTGACGTCGAACTGTACTTTCGGCCGGGTGTGCTTGGGCCGGGGGGCAGGCTGATTCTGCCGGCGGCTGGAGACCCGTTTTCTTCTGGGCCCTGCGAACCTTCTGAGGGGAAGATTTTCAGCATCTTGCCTGACGGTGAGACAGAGTGGGACTTGGGCGTTGGGACACTGCTTTCGCCACCTGCTGTGAGCGCGGACGGGAGAGTATTCTTCTCGGCGGAGGACCCGGTCCTGGCCCCCTACGGGAAGGCGTTGGTCTGCCTCGCGCCCGATGGCAGCTTCGTATGGAGGTTCAACAGGCTGGTTCGGGCCATCCCCGCCGTCAATGACGAGCTGGGCTTGGTTGTTGTTCGTGCTGGAAGCGAGAGCCGAGATGATGAGTCTGTGGTGGCCCTGAACATTGACACTGGGGAGCCGATCTGGGAGTTTTCCGCACCGGCGCCTTATTCCTACCCATTCTACGGAGCCGACGAGCCTTTCTGGCACTGGGTGAAGGCCCTGGCGTTGGACGCGCCCAGAGGGATCACCTATGCGTTCTGGGACGGACATAACGGTGAATGGCAGCTGATGACCGCTATCGGGCCTGCCGGCGAGCTGCTGTGGTCGTGGGAACGTAAGAACACCTATGAGTGCACATATCACATCACATCCCACCCGATCCTTGATGTGGACGGGTTCGTCTATCTGGTCTCCGGCTTCACCCGATATACCGTAGAGAAAGATTGGACCACTGTCAATTACGTCGAGGTCCTGGACCATCAGGGCCAGACTGTAAGCCTCTACGAGCATGAATGCGTCGGTTTCGGGCCCGGGTGGGGCGCATCGGAACCAGCAATCGGCCCAGACCAGCGCCTCTATCTCTTCGCACCAGACATCGAATCCACCTCAATCTACGAGCCCCCGTCGTGCCTGTACATATTCGGGCCCTCTGGGGCCGAGCAGCCAGAACGTCGGCCGAGCATCCTGTCTGCGGGCTACGGCTTCTCGCGGGTGACGACTGAGGCAGGCGGGGTTTTGACGATCAACGCAAAGGTCTCGCATCCACTCGGGGCCTCGAACATCGAGGCGGTTGAGGTGCGGCTTTACGGCGTGCCGACCGGGCTTTGCCTGCTGCCTGGCGGCAAGTCGGACAGCGAATACAGCGTCAGCATTGACTTACCCGCGGGCTTCGTGCCCGCCGGCCAGTTCCTGCTCGAGCTCGTCGCCAGGGACAAAGAGGGCCGGACGAGCGACGTCTGGCCGTATATGACTGTTGCAGCCGAGTAGCATCATGTGGGAGAAGGCACTAGCGGTTGGGGCGAGGGACGTCTGATTGACAAGTAATATCTATGTATGAAAGGGGAGGGCGCGCCTCGCCGCCCCCTCTCCCCTCGGCCGGAAGCCGGGTATTTGCATACTCCCAGCGTTAGTGGTTCTCCTTTTCACCTTCCCGCCTGTTCCCTCGGTACGGAAAACTCGGCTTGCGCATTATGTTGACAACAGTCGCGTTGCTGCTTTAGACTGTATTTATAGAATGTAAGCTCAATCGCAAAGTCGATTAGGTGCTCTGTGGCTGTCTATAGTCAGGTATGTGGGCTGAACGCCAAACGTGCAGCAATAGGTGAATAAATTGCCCGCAAAGGTCAATTTCGTGGTAAAAACCAACGACGCCAAGGCAGGTCAGGTGAAAAAGGTTTTGACCGAGGCCGGCATACAGGTCAGGGCAGTCGTGGAGGTCTATCGGGAAGAGGAGCCTGAGACGCCTGTGGGGCGCACACCTGAAGCCCTCGACCCAGATGACGGCAAGGCCTAGACCGAGATGATTGAGAGCGTTATCTAGACCTATCATCTGCTTGAGGTCGATCGCGTCAGAGATGAAAAACCAGACAATAATCCAGAACAGGTATCGCCTTGAAAAGCGGATCGGGCACGAGGCTGGAGGCGCGACCGGGACTGCTTATCTCGCCACAGACCTTCAATTACAGCAGAAAGTCGTCGTGAAGGTTCTTAGGCCGGTGTTTGCATCGGACCGGGATTTCATTCGGAAATTGCGCAGAAGCTTCGAGGCGATTGCGTCCGTCAAACATCCAGCCATCGTCAGATACATGAGGTTCATTGTCTCCGGTGATCAGATCGCCGTCGTAAGCGATTACGTTGACGGCCTCACACTCGAAGATATCCTGAAGAAACACGGTCCGCTGAAGCCTGAAGTTGCGAGGCAGCACATGCTTCAACTCTGCTCGGCGATGCATTTAGCGCATTCTTACGGCCTGGGACATTACGATCTAACCCGGCGCAACGTCATGATCAGCAAGGAAGACGAGCTCTTGCTCTGCGATTTGGGCATCTCAAGGCAAATGAAGGATTGGCTGCTTCACTCGCCCGGGGCCAGGAAATCCTCGGAAATCGATAGGGCTCAGTTAATTGAGTATCTGGCCCCTGAGCAACGGGTAACCAAGCCTATTTATGACATTGGGTGCGACATTTACGCCGCCGGTATCCTGTTCCACGAGATGCAGACTGGAAGCTTCCCCGACTTATCTACCCAGGCCAGACGCTCGACACACAAGCCAGAGGAACGCGCCTCGGACGCGGAGGCATTGAAGCCATCAGACGAGCTGAGGCCCGCTAGTGGGGACTACCTTGTCAAGAAGGCCCTGAGCCCAAAACCCTGGCAGCGCTGGGAGAGTTTCATCGTCATGTCCTATGCGTTAGAGGGCAAAGTCCAAGCCAAGACGAGACAGCCGGAGCCGCCGGCCTCTTTGATGAGGCCCATCAAAGATAAGCTCCTCAGAAAACGCATGATAGGCTTTGCACTCGTCGGTATCTTAATCCTCGGAGCGATATTGGGCGTCGCAAAGCTCGTGAGCATGATCCCAAGAGACATTTCGGGACCGCGGGAGGCGCTGACCGAATACCTCTCAGAAGACGCCAAGCAAGGGAAGAAGGCCGCTCCTGCGAAGCCGAAGTCTCCGGAGCCAGAGCCGAGCGTTCACTTCTCATACGCCAGAGACCTCATCGCACAGAGCGAATTGGACGAAGCCGAGAAAGAAGTTCAGATGGCGCTGGAGCTCAAGGGCGATCCGGCAGTCGGCGCGGAGCTCTTGAGGATCATTCAGAGACAGAGGACTATCGACTCGTTTCTGAAGAAGGCGAGGCGCCACACCAGTGATTCCGAACTCGTTGAGGCAAATGTGCTTCTGGACCAGGTTCTGGAGATGGAGCCAGAGAACTTGCACGTGCCGGACCTGAGGGCCGCAATTGACAAGATGCAGAGAACCGCCGACCTTCTGACAAGCGCGAGGGACGCTTTTGAAAAGAAGTTCTACACCACGCCCGAGGGTGAAAGCGCCTACTATTTCGCGAAAAAGGTCCTGGAGGAGGACCCTGAAAACCAAGACGCCAAGGCCATCATCACCGACATCGTGCGGACCTACACGGAGATTGGCGACGCTTTCTTCAAGGCCGAGGAGTTCAGCAAAGCGGCTTTCTACTATGGCAAAGTCCTAAGAATTGACAAGGAGAATGCACACGCCTCGGAACGCGCCAGGCTCTCAAGGCAAAGACAACAGGAAGCGCAACAGGCAACAGAGGTGGAAACTGCAACCGAGGCCGAGCCTGAGACGCTGCCCGCAGAACCTGAGCCAGCCCCTGAGGACACCGCGCCGAGGGACGCCGAAACCGGGTAAGCTCTGGTCTGAGAGACGTTTTGAGGTCTGCTCTGAAAGCGATTTGGTATTGGCTGATCCGCTTTTTTGGCTATCAGTGAGACTGAAGGAAAGAGTGTTGAGACGCCGATCTTTAAGGAAGTTGAGCCTGATTCTGGGCTTGCTGTTCTTCTGTTGCTCATTGGGTTGTAGTTGGCGGCCGGTGAAGAACGTATATTACACGCCTCAGCCGGGATTGCTCGAAATAGCGGAAGCTCCGTGCGTGCCGCTGGCCGTCGTTGACAGCTTCTTGGATGAAAGGTGTGGGAAGAATCGCGACCCTTTCTTGTGCGAGATGATGCTGGCTCTCCCTCTGATGCCTTATTGCAGCTATGAATTCCCTCAATTCTACAGAGAGGAGCCAAAGGAAGGATTGGATCAAGACGACCCGGATTGCCCAGCATGGCCCACGCTGCGCGAGCAGTATAGAAGGATGGTCAGACGTCATCTAACAGGCAGGAAGCTCTTTAGATTCGTGGAGAACGACTCCTGTTTTGCCGCTTCGGATGCCCTGTTTCGCATATCGGGGACGATTCATAGGACAACTTGCCGGGGACATCTCTCATCGCTCGGGCTCGGGCTGTTCTCGAACCTACTTGGTCCTCCGTTTTTCTACGCCGACGGGTTCTACCTCATCGATGTTACGCTCGAGTGTTCAGATGTCTCCGGCCATCAGGTCGCGACGCATCGAGTGTTCGGAAGAACTCGGAGGTGGTTCGACGCGGACCCGGAGGCTGTCCGAGAGCCTTACGCAAGACTTAGACCTATCTCGAAGTTCCTTGAACCTGAGATCGAAGCATTCGCGAGAAAGATCCACGACGCACTCGCCGAGAAGGACGCTGCCTATTGGGACGAGCTTGCCGCGGCAAGGCGCGATCTCCAGCTTCCACAGAGATAGGTTCGATCCCAGACAGTGGCAGAGAATGAGCCGATATGAGCGCATTACTACCCGCGTCTCGACACAGGATGGAGGCGGACATGAGTAAATTCTGCAAGCAAAACCTCACAATTGTGGCGGTGGCTTTCTTCCTTTTTGGCTTGCTCGGCTGCCACTGCAAGGTCGTCAGGAATATCTACTACGCCCCGCCGGAGCGGGAGATGCGGCTGGGAAACGTACCGGAGGTTCCGGTCGCGATCGTCAAGGACTTCATCGACGAGAGGTCCGGTCATGTCAGAGGGAATCCATACCTCACGATGTGGCTCGTCCCATACACAACGCTGGAGTTCCCCGAGTTCTACAAAGAGCCGGCCGAAAAGGGAGCCTATGCGTATTACGAGCCGTCCGAAGAGTGCGCGCTGCTGCGCGATCAGTTCAGGATCATGGTCGAGCGTCACCTCGAATCGAAGGGCATCTTTCGATTCCCCGAGCTCGACGCCGATCTGTCCCCCCAAACCGCCCCACTGTTTGAGATATCAGGAACGATCCACAAGACGACTGCTCGCGCTCACTATTCCCTGTTCGGCCTGGGGCTCGTGCCCGGCATTATCCCCCTGTTCGGGCTGATAAGTTATGCAGACTGCTACTACATCGTCGATGTTGCGCTTGAATGCCGCGACATAACGGGTGAAATCGTCGCGACTCAACGGGTCTCTGGCAGAACGAAGCGGTGGATAATCGGCAGCACGCCTACTGTGCTCCACCGTCCTTATGTTAGGTTACAGCCGCTCCAAGACTTCCTCCGACCGCAGATCGAGTCCTTCGCGCAGAAAATCTACGACGCCCTTGCCAAAAAGGACGCCGACTACTGGCAGACGCTAGCGGAAGAACGCGACGTGAGATACGCAGAAAAAATGAAAACGAATCGGATAGCGGTAATCGGCCCGAATCCCGTCAACGTTGAACATAACATCGCCGAGTCCCTGGCAAACGTTCTCCGGAACACTCTCCTAAAAGAATCTGATCTCGGCGTCCTCGGCCATAGCGAAATGCAGGACATGCTCGGCGCAGAGCAATTGACGGCGGACTGCGACACGCCAGACTGCTGGGCCGAGATGGGCCGCTCGCTCAGCGCCTCAACCCTCATCGTCGGCACAATGGAGAAGCGCAGCGGCGCCTACATCATCGTTCTGAAGCTCATCGACGTCACCGAACTCCGCCCCATGAACGTCGTGACCGAAAGCTGCGAGCGCGAGGCGGAGCTATATGGAATTGCGAGACTGGCCACTCAGCGCCTGCTGACGCAGTAGTCCCGCATTCGGCCGGTTCCAAGACGACGGCTTTCGCGCCAGTCTTGAGTAAATGTTCCCCTTGAATACAATGATGTGTTATCTGATGCTTGGCGCAAGCAGGTAACGCCAGGATTGGCAACAAGCGTGATGGAGCGGGCAGAATGACTAAGAAAGGCAAGAAACAAGAAGAGCAGGGTACAAACAGGTTCATTCGATCGATTCGCCTGCGCAACATCCTCTCGTTTGGCCCCGACAGCGACGAGATAGAGCTCGAGCCCCTGAACGTCCTGATCGGCCCCAACGCGTCCGGGAAATCAAATCTCATCGAAGCGATCTCTCTTCTGAAGGCAGCCCCGGTTGACGTTTTTGGCCCGATTCGCGACGGAGGTGGGCTTCAGAGTTGGCTATGGAAAGGCGCTGAAATCCCTGATCCGCCCAGAATAGAGATGACTGTGGATTACCTCAGCGGCACCAGCTCGCTGCGTTACGCGTTAGAGCTAACCAAATACACTGATCGGGGGCTGCAAATCAAGGATGAGTCTGTGGATGAGGGAGAAGCGCGACCGCAGCCGCAGCCCGATCGCGCGGATTCCTTCTATTGGAGATGGGGTGACGAGGCGCGTATCAGGATCAGGACCAATGACAAGTCACAATTGGGTTCCGCAGCTGGGAGAGAAGAGAAAGTTATGCGCGCTTTCGAGCTGAGCCAACAGCAATCAATCTTGGCACAACGCAGAGACCCCGACCTGTATCCTGAGATCACCTATTTGGGAGAGCAGTTCAAGAAGATACGCCTTTTTCGCGAATGGAGGCTAGGTCCTGGCGGTCCGGTAAGAATGCCTCAGAGGACCGATTTACCTGGCGACTTCCTTTTGGAAGATGCGAGTAATCTAGCGATGGTGATCAATAGGCTCGAACTCAACAAGATACTTAAAGAGAGTGTCAGCAAGCACCTGAATGCGTTCTGCGACCACATGGTGCGAGTGACAACCACAATGGACTTTGGGACCGCAAGGATATACGTGGAGGAATGGGACGGAAGGATGATCCCAGCTACTCGGCTTTCCGATGGCACACTTCATTATCTCTGCCTTCTCGTCATCCTCTGCCATCCTGAGCCCCCTCCCCTGATCTGCCTTGAAGAACCTGAGCTCGGTCTCCATCCGGACATGATCGGGAGCGTCGCCGAGCTGCTGGTGGAGGCGTCCAAGCGCACGCAGCTGATCGTGACGACACACTCGGAGATTCTGGTCTCAGCGTTGTCTGAGACCCCTGAATCAATCTTGGTATGCGAGCAGGATGCTGGTGGAACAAGAATGCGACGCCTCGAAAAAAAGAGGCTTAGAAAATGGCTTCAGAGATACTCACTTGGTGATCTGTGGCGTAAGGGGGTAGTAGGGGGAAACAGATGGTAAGGGAGATATGGATATACATTGAGGGCGGCGGTCGGAACGGAACTGAAGGCGCCAGCGCACTGAGGCGGGGCTTTGGAGGTTTCTTTGCCGAACTGATGAGCACGGCTGAACAAAACAACATCATCTGGCGAAACATCCCTTCTGGCGGTAGGCAACAGGCATACACTGATTTCGTGACAGAGCGACAGGACTCTGCTGAGGAAGTCCTGCATATCCTTCTCGTCGATTCGGAAGGTCCTGTTGACCCAGACTGCCCCCATTGGAAATACCTGCGTGAGAGAAAAGAAGATCGGTGGGAGCTTTGCGAGGACGACGAGAAGCATCTGCATCTGATGGTACAGGCTATGGAAGCCTGGCTGATTGCTGATAGAAAGGCGTTAAGGGAATTCTACGGTGAAGGGTTCAAAGAAGAGAAACTCCCAGATGATGATGTTGAGAAGATACCCAAGAAGCGACTGGTCATTTCATTAAAGGCGGCCACGCGCAGTACAGAGATCGGAACATATCATAAGATACAGCACGCGTTCGACATTCTCGCGACCTTGGACCCTCCAATAGTGCGAAAAGCGGCGCCTCGCTGCGACCATTTATTCCACCTTCTCGAGAAAGAAGTGGGCATCTTCCGCGAGTGAGTATTGGCTCGCCGTTAGATCCGGCGTCCGCTTGACCATTGACCTATTGACCCTTTCGCCTCTTGCCAAAACCTGTCGATGGTTTGTATTGTTATTGACTAGAATGAAGCAAGTGGGGTTGTGGCGCAGTTGGGAGCGCGCCTGATTCGCATTCAGGAGGTCGGGGGTTCGAGTCCCCCCAGCTCCACTTTCCCGCCGGATGGGATTGATTATCCACAAAGGACACGAAGCCACACGAAGGTCGTTTTCTTGATCTTGCCAGACTCCCGGACGAGCCACAGTGAGAAACACAGGCCGGGTTGTGAGCTACCCCTACAAAGCCCAATCCGGAGACAACGACAAGAGATACAGACCAGGTCAGCTAACCTCTCCTCGTGCCGCTTCGTGTCATTCGTGTGGATTCCTTCTGATCAATCGCTCACGCGGCGATCTTGACACCCCGCGCCGCCCAGACTACTTTTGAGCAACGATAAACGACCGGGAGCGACCAAATGGACGAGAAGACGCTTCGATTGCTCGATTTTCCAAAGATGATCGCCCTGTCCGCCTCGCTTGCCGAGACGGTGAAGGGCCAGGCGGAGGTTGAGAGCCTTGCGCCGCAGTCAGACAGGCTTGTGGTCGAGGATCTTCTGGCGGAGGCGAGCGAGGGCGTGGAGCTCCTGCGGGCGATCGGCTCCCCGCTTGCGGGCGTCAAGACTATAGACGATGCGATCTCAAGAAGCCGTCTGTCCGGCTCCGTCCTGCCTCCTGAATCGCTGCTTGACATTTCTGAGACGCTCCGTGCCTGTCAACGGCTGAAAACGCGGTTCGCGAATTTGACCGTTACCCTCAGCAGGCTCAATCGCAAGGTCGCGTTGCTCACCGAGCTTCCCGAACTGACGGAAGCCGTCGAGCTCGCTATCGCGCCAAGCGGTGAGGTCCGAGACAACGCCAGCCCGGAGCTCCGTCGCATCCGCATAAAGATACACACGACGCAAAGGAGGATTAAGGAGAAACTCGACTTGCTGCTTCGTTCACGGGACGGCGTCCTGGCCACGCAGGAGCAATACACTACCGTTAGAGACGGCCGCTTTGTGCTTCCGGTCAAGAGCGAGAGGCGCTCGGCAGTTCCAGGGGTCATTCACGACCAGTCCGCCAGCGGTGCGACGGTGTTCGTCGAGCCGAAGGAGACGATTGAGCTCAACAACCAGGTTCGGCAGCTTCAGATCGCCGAAGAGCGCGAGATCGAGCGAATACTGCGCGAACTTACGTCCCTCGTGGGGGAATCAGCTGACGATATCGCAAGAAACGTCGAGCTGCTTGCCCAAATCGACTGTATCCTTGCCAGGGCTAGATTCTCGAACCTGCTCGAGGCCAGAATGCCACAAATCGCCGCCGATGGCCGCTTGGTCCTCAACCAGGCGAGGCACCCGCTGCTTGTCTTGGCCCAGAGGGGCTACAAAAGGGAGAAAACATCAGAGTGTAACGAGGAGACCTCCGAAAGCGAGGAGCTGACGAGCGTGGAGCTCTCGCGGAGATTCCTTTCCCTGAAGGCGGGTGAGCAGGAGCAGGAACCGGAAGACGAAGAGACCGTAATCCCCATCGACATCGCCGTTGGCGGCGACTATCGCACCCTCGTCATTACAGGGCCAAATACGGGCGGCAAAACTGTCGCGCTAAAGACAGTTGGCCTCTTGACATTGCTAGCGTTGACAGGCTTTCACATCCCGGCCCAGGAAGGCTCAAGCGTGCCTTTATACGACCAAATCTTCGCTGACATCGGCGACGAGCAAGGCATAGAGCAGTCCCTCAGTACCTTCTCGTCGCACCTGGGCCAGATCGTCACGATAATCGAGAACCTCACGCCCAAGAGCCTAGTGCTGCTTGACGAGATGGGCGCGGGAACTGACCCGTCGGAGGGCTCGGCACTTGCCGTAGCGATTTTAAGGCATATAACTGAGTCCGGCGCACATACCGTCGCAACCACCCACCACAACTCGATTAAGGTCTTCGCTCACTCAACAAAGGGCGTAAAAAACGCATCGGTTCAGTTCGACACTGTGTCCCTATCGCCAACGTATCGGCTTGTGATAGGGCTTCCGGGCTCGAGCAACGCCTTTGAGATAGCCGAGCGACTTGGTCTGCCAAAGGTCCTCATTGAAAAAGCCAAATCGTCGCTTTCGGTCGAGTCGAGGCGCGTCAGCGAGCTTCTGGCATTTCTCGACAAGGAGAAATCCACGGTGCGGGCACAATCGGCGGAGTTGAGCAGAAAAGCGCAAGAGACGTCAGCGATGCAGGCGGAGGTCGAGAAGTCGGTTGGCTTTGCCAAGGAGCGTTCAGAGCAGATACTTGACTCAGCAAAACGAGACGCGAATGAGCTCATCCGGAAGGCAAAGGCAGAGATTAAGAGCATCATGGCTTCGCTTCGCGGGAAGAGGTCTGCTGAGACGCTGGCAACTACCGACGCGGACCGGGCAAGAACACGAATCGAAACGCTCAAGAAAGAGGTCTCGGGGAGGGCCGAAGGCACAGCTAAACCAAAGGCCCCTGACGCAGAGGGGCTCGCGCTCGAGACGATTCGCAAGGGGATGCGTGTGCGGATGGAGGGCATCGATGTCGAGGGCGATGTTACGAACATCTTCAAGTCCAAGAAGGAGGCGGAGGTCTCGTTCGGCAGCATTAAGGTCAGGGCAAAGATCGCAAGCCTCGTCCCCGCAGCGTCTCCCCGCAAGCAGCAGGTACAGGCTGCCCAACCGGCCTTCGCGACTGGCGCCAAGCGCCCCCCGCCGGAGCTCATACTCATCGGGATGACTAGGGACGAGGCGCTCGAGGCGCTGGAGCGTTATCTTGACCAGGCGAATCTTTGGGGCCTCAGGGAGGTGAGGATCGTGCACGGCCATGGCAAAGGCGTCTTAAGGGCCGCTGTTGCCCAGGCGCTCAAGGACAATAAGCTCATAGAAAGCGTCAGCAAGGCCGCACCCAACCAGGGCGGAGCGGGCGCAACAGTCGTGGTTTTCAGGGAGTAGGTGTGAGCAAACCCAAGAGGTCTGCCTCTGCCGCTCTCATTCTCCTCGGTATCCCCATGGTTGTCGTCCTTCTTCTGTTCATATTCATCGGCGGACGCATGGACGGCGACGGGCAGAACTACTACATTTACCTCCGCTCGGCGGTATTCGACGGGGACCTTGACCTGAGAAACGACTACGAGATGTTTCCGAGAGACGACCCGCTCATCGCGCACATCTGCGTCAATGCCAAGGGCCCGGCGCCAAACGTCTTCTCTGTCGGGCCAGCGATAATCTGGTCGCCGTTCTTCCTCGTTGCGAGGGCAATCTCTCTCGCGATGGCGCCAGAGTACGTCGGCAACGTCAATCAGGGCAAGGGCGAGCCATACTACACCGCGATCTGCCTCGCCTCGATAATCGCTAGCTTCATCGGGATCATCGCCACCTACCGATTCGTGAGCAGGCGGCTGGGTCCGGGGCCCGCCCTTTTGGGCACACTCTCAATCTGGCTGGCCGGCGCCGCCATCTACTATCAGGTGTTTGAGCCATTCATGTCCCATGCGCTGTCGATATTTGCGGTTTCCATCTTTGTCGCAAAGGCCGCCTCGATAGGCCAATTCCAGAAGCGCTCCGACTGGGTAGTGCTCGGTGTTCTCGCTGGTCTGATGTCGCTCGTCAGGTGGCAGAACATTATCTTTGTGATCATCCCCGCCGTTCTTCTACTGCTCGCTTGGCTTCTTCCGGAAAACCGTCGCAAGAGGTCCAAACCGCCTATCGCAGGGATAGCGATCTCGGCGGGCGCGGCTCTTGTTTCGTTTCTGCCACAAATGATCGCCTGGAAGATAATCTACGGCAGCTTCCTGACTATCCCACAGAGCGGGGGCTTCATCGACCCGAGCCACCCCCACATCATCGAGGTGCTCTTCTCTGCACGCGGCGGGCTTTTCCTGTGGACGCCGGTCGCCCTGATCGCAGTCATCGGCCTTGCGCGCGCCGCGTTTAGCCGCGACCGGCTTGCCACCGCGATGCTCCCCGTCTTCTTGCTGCAAGTCTATCTCAACGCATCGATCATGGACTGGTGGGCGGGTGAGGCTTACGGCGCAAGGCGCTTCATCGGCCTCTTCCCTATCCTGGCATACGGCCTCGCCGCGCTTGTAGCTTCCTCCAGAACGTCGATCAATCTAGCGGGGCTCGCCCGCAAGCTAGTCTTCCGGTCTGCGATCGCGCTCGTTATGCTCCTGACATTCTTCAACGCCATTCTGATGACCAGGTATGTGACTTGGGAGCTGCAAAGAGACCGTGCGCCGTCGCTTTCGGACCTTGTGCAGGGACAGTTCGCGACTGCTGCTGAATGGTTCTGCTGGCTGGCCAAGTTGCCAAGCGCCGTCAATCTCTCATATACGCTTAAGGCGCCCGTCTCCACTGCCTACCAGGCGCTCCGGCTGCCTCCGTCTGTGCCCGGTCACAATCAAGTGATCGACGTCGGCTCGCGCAATGAGGGCGCGGTATTTGGCGAGGGTTGGTTTCAAAGAGAGCGATGGGGCTTAACTCCCTTTCGATGGGCTGCCAGACGGTCCGCCACGGTCTTTCGTACCGAGTTATCCGGCCCGGCGTTTTTGGCGATCAGGGCACGCGGGCCGACGAGGCTATCCAGGTTCAGTGCGACGCTTAACGGTTGCGCCCTTGGGCCATTCTTGGCCGTAGATGAATGGGCCACAATCATCCTGCCATGCCCGGCCGGAGCGCTGAGACCTGGCCTGAACGTTCTGCTGCTTTCGGTGTCGTCAAGTGCACCGACCCAAGAGGGCCCGCACGGGTTCAAGATACCCCACACGGAGACCATCTTCAATGCCAACCTGGCGCTGACAAGCAAGGACTGCGGCGCTGGCCTGGCCTCTGAGATACTACTCGATGGACGACAAGTATCATCCAACCGGTTCGGCATCAATATCGCCGCCATCGACCCCGCCCGGCCAGAATCATTCGTCGTAGAGACGCTCGAGTTCGGCGCCTCGCCCGAGCAGCAGACGGCGCTCGCCAAGCGTCTGAGAAGCACTCCAGATTCCGCTTTGATTGCGGTCTCCAGCAGAACGTTTGGCGTTCTCAAGACCGACCCGGATTGGCTGCGGAGGTCGCTGTCACTCTTGACTGATAGCGGCAAGAACTTCTTCGCCTATGGAGGCATCGGCCGACTGCGCCTCATCACGAAAGACGCCGCCGGCAGGCCCCGATGGCTCTGCGACGCCCCAGTAGCCAGGCTTGCCGAGATCGCAGAGCTCCAGTCGCTTCTTGCGACCATTCCAGCGGACACGCTCTACGTCGCTGCGATAGACGAGGGCGAGGCGCCGCTTCAACCGGAACTTGTCGAGGCGTTCAACTGCATAGGTATCGACATTTCGGTCCCGCACGACTCTCGCGCCCCGTTCGTGGCCATAGGAGGCAGATCCATGGCTGATTATCCCCAGATAGCGAACATTGCCGACAAGGGCGCCGCAAGCCTCAGATTCGGCCAATTCCCGGACTCACGCGCCATCGCACTGGCGGTCGAGAGCATCACCATAACGAGTGTAAGCACCTCAACGCGCTGAGGTGTGCGTCATGATTCTGGACAGTTATATCATCATCGATGGTACCGTGTGGGGACGAGGTCTCCGGCCGCACGGCCTCGATCAAGCCAATGGTATGGGACACTGTGAATCGGGTAGTCAATTGGAACGAGCCTGTCTCAGGCGGCGCTGCTGCGATCAATGGACCAAATCATGGGATAGGGTCCTTGTGTGCCCATAGTGTCAATCAGATCGAGGGCGAACACACAAGTCCGGGCCCACGCGAAGGGACACACACCTCGCGGCAAAGCTCGGAGGGGTTGCATCATAGATGCACGTCGTGTCAGTGCGGGCGATGCGAGTTTGTTCATTACCGGCGTTGTCAGTCGCTAGGCTGAAGAAGTCGTAGGTTCCCTCGACCGAGGCAATGAAGTCGATCGTCCCGCTCGATCCTTGTCCCGATAGCCCCGAAAACTTCCATGCGCCCCTGTCCACACGGAACCAAAGGGCCACCTCATTGATGCCCGCGCAGTCGTCCTCGGCAGAATACGTAACGGCGATGGTGGGACTTGTGGAGTACATGGGCGCGCGGACGCGGGAAGTGGGCGGGACGTCGTCGATGCCGGGGCCGTAGAGCTCGCCGGTCGGCGGGTATCTTCTGAAAGAGCCCCGGCCATCCACAGCAAAGAAGTGGAACTCGTCACCCGGGCAATCGCCGGCCCCAACGAGAAGCTCTACCCCATAGGTCCCGTCCGACGATTCGCCTTGGATCAGCGACAGGTGGAAATAGTGCCCCGCAACTTTCGCCTTTATCACGAATGGGGCGTCGCCGTCCTCGTCGTAGTAGTGCACCTGGAACGTGAACGTGTCCCCCGGCCGTCCATATCGTGGGACTACCTCACCTTCTTGCAGCAAAAGGTCTGTGTTGAACACCCCTCTCACTCTGTGTGTGCGGGGCAGGAAGTTCTGAGCGGTCACGGTAAGATCGAAATCGCGTCCAGACTCGACGTGTGGCGCGTCCACGATGACTTCCCCGAATTCGTCCGTGGTGCCACGAGCGAGCCAACCGTTCCCGTCCGTCAGGCACACAAGCGCACCCCTTATCGGCGCACCCTCCCTATCGGTCACAGTCGCAAAGAAATCGTCCCTGTTTAACCTGAAAACCGGACCATAATCGACAACCATTGTCGATGGCGTGGCAGTCCAGACAGGCATGACCGGCGAGCCGAGGAGGTTCATCCCATACGTTATCCACCTGAAGCACCCATACCACCCCTTCATAGCACGCTTGGAATACGCGATGTAGCGCACCTTGCTCTCTGCAAGCGCCTCGCCCACGTTGTAGTTGCGGCCCTTGAAGAGAGCGTCGAAGAACTCGCGGTCCATCCGATCGGAGGGACCGCTGCCCGCCCATCCGGACGAATACCATCCATAACGGCTATTCGCAATCGCGGCGACCCCGCCTCCCCTTGCGGCTAACATAAACCGCTCCGCCAGGCTATCCGAATCCAGCGCCCCAAACATGCAGCCAATGGAATACAGAACCGAATAACGAGGCTCGTTCCTGAGCTTCGTCAGGTCGTTGCGCATTATGTATTCCTTATCGTCTTGGGGAACATCGTAGAGCGCGCTTGCGGCGTTATAGGTGCTGTGGCCGCAGTTGTTTATGATGGCGTATCCCTCGTCCATGGCGTTGAGTATGTTGTCCTTGCCCGAGGTTCCGTCGCGGTCATAGCAGGTCTTGAAAGTCCAATACCGGGGGAAAATCGTCGCCTCGGTAATGCTGTCCTTGGCATCGCCGCCCCAGGTCGGCCTATCGTCCAATTTACACGCCCAGAAAAGCGCCCTCGTCAGATAGTCCGTCGGGATCGCCTCACCGCCTGACCCCTCATACGTCAAGACCTTCTGCACCAGCAGGCGAGCGTTGCTGAGCGACGATGCGGGCACGCGACCAACGAAGACGTCGGGATACATGTCGATGTCGTCCTCGATGTATTCTCCCCAGTATTCATCGCTATCCGCGTTCCAGCTGCCGTCCAAATCAGAGTAATAGAAGTCGCATTGCTGGAAGTCCTCGAGGTCATATTCATCCCCGACAACAAACGCGTAGCCCCTGCGCGTGGGGACCTCGTGAGCGTCGCCGCCGAGAATCACCCAGCCCAAGCCCTGATTGATGTAGTAGTCCTTGATGCAATTACGGATTTTCACCGGCAGGTCGCTACCGGAATACTCGCTCTCGATAGTATCGATAGTGACGATGTCAGTCCTGTAACCTTTCCTGTAGTACCAATCTCGCAGATCATCGAACGAAGATACGAAATAAACCTGAGTAACGATCAGAACGTCGCACTTGTCCCGCCAGTAAAGCGGCGTTGCCCTGGGCTCCTGCATCACGCCGTCGGGGTTCTCGACCAGCGAAGTGACCACCGATTTCGCCGCGAGGTCGCCTGCCAGCGTGCTTTCGGGCACGCCGTCCATAGGAAACGGGTGCTGCTCGCCGGTAACCTCAATCGTCATCTGAGTGCTCAGAAGCAAACGCTTCTCGGCCGCGACATACTGCACCGGATAGACGATCAGCCCCAGCACACGAAAGCCGCGCAGCAAACCGGCGCCCGTTGATATGAGCTGCTCGGCCGGCTGCGCCTCGGATAGCGAATAGGCGCTAGGCTCGGGAGGGACAGAATCACAAGAGCTGGGCTGAGAAACAGGCTGAACGGGTTGTGCTGGCACGATATTGAACGTGCCCGGCAATTGAATCTGACTGTTGTCCGAGATGTGAACTCCGGTCATCTCAAAACCCGGCGGCAGCGATACATAGACCGCATTCGTGGGCAGGAGCGGCTCGCCCGGCGCCCCGAAGAGCTCGCACCGCTCCACGCTCACAACGTCGTATCCGTCCACCTTCTCAAAAGACAGCGCCTCCAACGGAAACTCAAGCCGAACCCTTATCTCCTCACCTAAGACATTGGAAGCGACACACAGCGCTAACAAACTTAAAACAACTACAAGATTCCACCTCTTCATGACCACGTCCTTATCAGAAACTCGAGACCTCCAAGCTAAAGCCGCTCACGCAATAAACAACCGAACCAGCTATCCAGCCGGACAGCCATTCTTGCAAAATGGAACCGTCAAGTAAAGAGGCGCGTCCTCGCCGGCTTCTAGGGTGCTTGGTGGGCAAGCTTCTTGACCAATACACCGGTACCATCTAGAGTGGCCGGTGTTTACCGATAGCTGGTAGCGTTTCCTAGGCACAAAACGCGGGGAGAAGCGATGAAGGTCACAATAGAACTGTCCGAGGAGCGAGCGACGACGCTTCGTGAGACCGCCAGACGGATTGGGGTCACACTGGAGGAGCTTGCCAGTGCCGCGCTGTCAGACGCACTCGACCATTCCAAAGAGGATTTCCTGGAGGCTGCCGAATACGTCCTAAAGAAAAACGAGCAGCTCTTTCGGCGACTTGCTCAGGGGCCAAGATAGAACCGACAGCTGGGGCGGCAATCCTGCTCGATTGTCCTTCAGCATCGATGAGAAAGGGCAGGCCGTCGCAGCCCGGCGAACCCCTATGTGACCCGCCTGCGGATTGACCTTTTGACCCTTTGACCTATTGACCATTCATGTCCTACCTGATTTGACCGCAGTTCGCTACGTGCGTATCCTGACGGAAGTTTCAAATTCAACGGAGGCTAGCTGTTGAAGAACGACATACTTGACCTTTCGCTCCAGGAGCTGGACACGCTGCTTCTCGACTGGGGGGAGCCGCGATACAGGAGCAGGCAAGTCTTCGAGTGGGTTTATTCGAGGTTGGTAAAGCAGTTTGGGCAAATGACTAACCTGCCGGCGGCGATGCGGGAGCGACTCGGAGCGGAGTTCGAGATATGCAGGCCAAGGGTCATCGAGGTACTCAAATCGAAGACCGACGGCGCCTCGAAGCATCTCATAGAGCTCCACGACGGGAATCTGGTGGAATCGGTGCTGATCCCCACCGAGAATAGGCTCACGCTTTGCGTCTCGACGCAGGTCGGCTGCAAATTCGGCTGCGTGTTCTGCGCGAGCGGCGCAAATGGCTTCACTAGGAATCTATCGTCGGGCGAGATGCTCGCCCAGGTGCTTCTGGCGGAAAGAGCTGCCGCGACGAGGCATATCTCGCACATCGTCCTGATGGGGATGGGCGAGCCGCTTGACAATCTGAGGAATACGTTGAAGGCGGTCAAGACGATAAACTGCGATGTTGGCTTGAACATCGGCTGGAGACGGATCACGATCTCGACGATTGGGGTCCCGAACACTGTGAAAGAACTCATCGAGCAAACGCCGCAGGTAGGTCTTTCCTTTTCGCTTCACGCGCCGAACGATACGATTCGGGAGCAGATCGTTCCGGCCAACAAGGCGTTCCCCGTCGCGTCGCTTCTGGACGCTGCCCGGGAGTATTTCAAGGCGACCGGGCGGCTGCCCACGTTTGAGTATGTGCTCTTTGACAGGCTTAACTCGGAGCCAAACCATGCAACGGCACTTGCAGCGCTGCTCAAGAGTGTCCGCTGCAAGTTGAATCTGATCCCGTTCAACCAGACGCCTAATTCAGACTTCTCGGCGCCGTCCGCTGGCAAGGTGGCTCGGTTTCTCTCAATACTTGAAAAGTCAGGCGTGAAGGCTACTATCAGGCATTCTAAGGGCCGCGACATCGCAGCCGCCTGCGGGCAACTCGCAAGTCAGAAGTCTGAAGTCCAAAGTCAATAGACGGGAACTTGACACAACTGCTAACTGCCAACCGGTAACGGCAAACTGAATTACCATGTTCGCGTTGAATGACGTATCGCTCAAATTCGTTGGGCGGAAGATTCTCGATAACTTGTCGTGGCACGTATCGGACGGCCAGCGGGTTGGCGTAGTCGGCGCGAACGGTTCGGGCAAAACGACGCTTCTGAAGGTTATCGCGGGCCTGCAAGAGCCGGACGCAGGCAACGTCGAGGCGCCCAAAAGCTGCACGTTCGGTTACCTGCCACAGGAGATATACGAGGTGCTGGAGCTCTCTGTGTGGGACGAGGTGATGCAGGTCTTCGCTGATGTCATTGAGCTCGAGCAGGAGATGTCGCGGCTGGAGCACGAGATAGCGGCGAAGGGTGAGGCGGCGACCGACGACGATCCGCTCCTGCAACGGTATAGCTTCTGTCAGCACAGGTTCGAGCAGCTCGACGGGTTTGAGATCGAGGCCAAGGCGGGCTCTGTTCTTCTCGGGCTTGGCTTTGCGAAGAGCGATTTTGAGCGGAACTCATCCGAGTTCAGCGGTGGCTGGCAGATGCGGATTGCGCTGGCGAAGGTCCTGCTCGAGGAGCCTGATGTGCTGCTTCTCGACGAGCCGACGAACTACCTTGACCTGGAAGCTAGGCTGTGGCTGGAGCAATACCTCATTGACTACGAGGGCATTGTGGTGCTCGTCTCGCACGATAGGTACTTCCTCGACAGGATGGTTACCAGCCTCGTTGAGGTCGGCTTCGGGAAACTGGAGCACTACGAAGGCGGCTACACGAAATATGAGAAAGAGAGGGTTGAGCGTCGGGAGCTGTTGCTCAAACGGCACAGACATCAGCAAGAGCACATCGCCCACGTACAGGCGTTCATTGACAGGTTCAGATACAAAGCCAGCAAGGCCAAATCCGTCCAGGGCAGGATCAAATACCTCGAAAGACTCGAGCGGATTGAGCTCCCACCGGAATACAAGAAGCTCAGATTCGACTTTCCTCAGCCCGAACGCGGAGGCAAGGAGGTTGTGCGCCTCACCGGCATCAAGAAGGCCTATGGCGACCACAGCGTCTTTGATGGCCTGGACCTAACCGTCTATCGCCGTGAGCGAATCTGTCTGGTGGGCGTGAACGGAGCTGGCAAGACTACTCTTCTGAAGATGATCGCTGGGCTGGAACCGGCCAATAGTGGTGAGATCAAGCTGGGCTACAACATCAAGCTGGAGTATTTCTCGCAGGACCAAGATACGGGCCTATCTCCGGAGAACACGGTGCTGGAGGAGATGGAATCGGTCTCGCCGATCGACATGGTCCCGCGACTGAGGGGGATTCTCGGCAACTTCCTCTTCTCGGGCGACGATGTTATCAAGAAGGCGAAGGTCCTCAGCGGCGGCGAGAAGGCACGTCTCGTCCTGGCCAAGATGATGTTTAGCCGTGCGAACTTGCTGGTGCTCGACGAGCCAACAAATCATCTCGACATCGCGGCCAAACAGATATTCGAGGATGCGCTCCAGCGGTTCCCAGGCACTGTCCTTCTGGTCTCGCACGACAGGCGATTGATGAACAACGTCGCAACGAAGATGCTTGAAGTGAAAGACGGCGTCATCACGCCATATCTGGGGAATTACGATGACTACCTTTACCGAAAGGAGCGCGGTGAGCCTGAAGCTGCACCGGCAGCTAAGGGAAGCGGTTTGCGACGCCAGCCATCCAGACCTCAATCCAAAGAAAATGCGCTTCACCCGCAAAGCCGTGAGGGCAAGAGACTGCGGCAGCAGCTCAATCGGGAGCGGATCAGGCTCTTGAAGGAGCTAGAAAACGTGAAATCGCAGGCCGAGGCGCTTGAGAAGGAGGTTGCGGCCGCCGAGGCGCGGATAGCGGAGCTTCAGCGGCAGTTACCTAAGTCCGAAGGTGACCGGCTGGGGCCGAAGTTCCGAGACCTCAGGCTAGAGAGGCGTAAGCTGAGCAAGAGGCTCCCGAGGCTCTACGAGAAGTGGGAAAGCCTCTCCAAACGGGAGAACGACCTTCGCGACTCGCTTGCCGAGCTGGACGGATAGGCGGCTTCGATCCACGGTTGCGATGCGTTGTTGACACAGATGTCCTGTAGGGGCGATGCTTGCCCCGCCCGTTCGAATTGATGGTCGCATAAGATGCCTCGTATCCGCAGGGATTCATGTAGGCGGGCGGGTCTGAGACACCGCCCCTACGACCTATGCACCGACTCATGAGACAGCCTCCTGATTCTCGCCTTGAAGCAGCCTCATCCCGGCCTTTGCGACTTTGGTCGGCGAGATGTTCTTGATGCAGGCCATACTCTTGCATTTCCGCTTGTAGCATGGGCCGCAGGCCATCTCGTGCCAAGCGACAATTGATCGATTGCCGAACGGGCCGTTTCTCGCGGGGTCGGAAGGACCGAAAAGACCGACAGTGGGCCTGCTGAGAACAGCGGCGATGTGAAGCACGGCCGTGTCGCCTGAGACTACGAGGTCGCAAGCGTTCAGAATCGCGCATAGCCGCGTAATGTCCGACGGCGGGGCAAGAAAGACATCATCGCCCGCCTCGTCCCCCAACTGCTCGATCACGTCCTCCGCATACTGTTCCTCTCCAGGCCCATGAAGCAGCATAAAACGAATCTGGCGGTCTTCATTCGTCCCTCGCATAATCCTGATCATTCTAGCGAAATTGGATGCGCCCCAACGCTTCGTTACCCAGGCCGCACACGGATTGATACCAATGAGCAGATCGCCATCCTGCACATCTTTCTCCCTGAGATACTCCTTGAACTGCCGCCTGGCGCCGCCATCAATCACGATCTCAGGCTTCGTTCCGTCACAGAGACGAGCCTCCGCGAGCGGCTCGACGTCGCCAAGCTCCTCAGCTACCGCCCAGACCATCCAGCAGAGCTTCTCGACAACGTGCTTGGCGTCAACCGTGTGCCAGCACTTGCGGTTCGTGAGGCGCGCGCTCAGGCGCTCACGACATTCGCGTTTCGGGAAGCCGAATCTCAACCGCGACTTCGATACCCACGCAAAAGCGCTGCTTTTGAGAAGGCCCTGGAGATCGATAGCGGCGTCATACCTCGCCTCCTTCAAGCGCGCGACCACTTGCCGAATCTCGGACAGAACCCTGAATGGATGCCTGAACAACTCGCGACGCCAGTTTCTCGTGTCGATCACGATGCGCGAGGAGATGTGCGGATTGCCATCAAGAATAGGGGCCGATTTCACCTCTACCAGCCAATCGATAACGGCGTTGGGATAGAGCTTTCGCAGCAGGGAAACGGCCGGCAGCGCGTGGACGACATCGCCGATAGCGCCAAGCTTGATGACGAGGAACCTCTTCGCACCCATGCCCAGAATAGTAATGCGGGTGACTCCAAATCGCAAAGCACGCCGAGTAGGTGCAATAGTCTGTGGGGGCGCGGTCTCAGACCCGCCCGTTCAGGTCAATCGTAGGTCGTGTCGAGGATAGCATAATCGATTGAACTAACCCGGGCGGCCGGACACAATGCGTGTCCCTGCCAATCCTGCCCCGAACTCGACAATCGCCATTCGTCAACTTCTCAACTTGCAGCTCCCAACTTGAAACCTGAAACCTGAAACTCGAAACTTGGAACTTGGGACGCCCTCAGATAGTATGCTCCCCTAAACCAGTGAACTGATGCTCTCAAACGGAGAGATGCTTTGACGAAATCTGTTGTGATCTTGGGCGCTGGGCCTGCGGGGCTTGCAGCTGCCTACTATCTCTGCAAAGGCGGTTGCACTGACATCACACTTCTCGAGTCGGAGAAGTTCGTGGGAGGTATCTCGGCCACGATGCGCCGGGACAACGTGCTGTTCGACTTCGGCAGCCATAGGATACATCCCGGGTGCGACCCCGAGACACTGTCACTCCTAAGATCGCTACTTGGAGACGATCTGCTGAGCAGGCCACGGCGAGGCGCGATATGGCTTTCAGGGCGGCTGATTGAGTATCCGCTCCGCACCGGTCAGGTCGCATCAGGTCTCGGTCCGCTTCGCGCTGCGCGGATCGTGGCGAGTTTCGCACGGCAGAGGCTCTTTCCCGCCTCGGCCGACGAAGCCCGGCAGACCTCGAAGACGCTCCTTGTCCAGCGCTTTGGAAGCGCCATGTATGAGCTGTTCTACAAGCCATACACGAGCAAGGTCTTCGGCATCCCCCCCGACCAGATGTCGCCCGAGCAGGCTCGGCGACGCGTTGGCTCCAGAAGCCTCATTGAAATCGTAAGAAAAACACTCGGCGCGAAAAAGCCAGATACCACAAATCCCAACAACTTCTTTTATCCCAGGCTCGGATTTGGCCAGGTGTGTGACGTTCTGACCGACAGCATTCAGAACGCCGGCGCGTCAATAATACTCCGCGCCTCACCCAAGAAGATGCGGATCAGGGATGGTCGGGTCGAACAGCTTGAATATGTGATCGGAAAAAAGAAGCACACGCTGAAGCCTGATTTCGTCTTCTCAACGGTTCCGCTCCGTTCGCTGACCTCGCTCTGCCTGCCGGGCGCAAGTCCCGTCCGTCGCGCCTCGATGAGCCTCGAATACAGGTCGCTCGTCCTGCTCTACATCGTAGTCAACAGAGATCGCGTCGGCGAGAAGGACGCATACTACTTCGCCTCAGGCGAGATTCTCTTTAATCGCATCTCGGAACAAAAGAACTTCAGCCCAGAGATGGCTCCCGAAGGCAAGACGGTCCTCTGCGCCGACATCAGCTGTGACGCTTCCGAGAGGCTCTGGGCAGCGTCAGACGAAGAGGTGTTCCAGATGGCGAAGGAATCGCTCAAGCGCTTTGGCGTCATCCCTTTGAAAGACGTTGACTGCTGGTTCACGAGGCGCGTGAGGCACGCCTATCCCGTGTATTCGCTCGGCTACGAAGAATACCTAAAGACCGTCTTGGACTGGACGGACACGATCGAGAACCTGATAACACTCGGCCGCCAGGGCCTCTTCGCGCACAACAACTTCCACCACTCGGTGATGATGGCCAAGGCCGCCGCGGAGCATCTCCTCTCCGGAAAAACGAAGGCCGAAGGCTGGAACCAGGCCCGCAAAGCCTTCGACGACTT
This sequence comes from uncultured bacterium, assembly GCA_964480475.1. Taxonomy (GTDB): domain Bacteria; phylum B130-G9; class B130-G9; order B130-G9; family B130-G9; genus CAYZPW01. The sequence goes on from CAYZPW010000012.1 coordinate 32,527, forward strand.
CAAGGTGATTGATTGAGGAGCAGACCTTTGTGCGGTCAACGCACGGCCTAATCATGGCTAAGGCCGATGAAATCCTCGAGAGGGGCCTTGTTCAATTCTCGCTCAAGGAACTTACCTATCCGGCTTTGCTTCATTTTCGTGAGCTTGTGCTCAAAGCCCACAACTCGGCTCAATTCCCGAGCAACTTCTTGGGGCCAATAGCCAGCGCTCATCTGTATGATGCAAGCGCCTATCTGTCTCGCCAGACGTTCAATGCGGCTGTTCGGACCGATACGGTCAACAATTATGATCGTCGCCATGTAGTGCGCAGAACCGCCTATCTCAATCTCGCGCTCAAAACGCGTCACCTTATCTAGCGAGATCTCAGGATTCCCACGGCCGATGAAGCCTATGTCAAAGCGCACGCCCTTGCCCGCTTGATACAGCAGCGTGGCATCGCTTTCACGCCGCTCACCTCGAGATGAAAGCCAAAACACACCTTCGGGCTGCTTCGGCGGGGGGACAATGTGTTTGAACCCCAGAATATGGAGCAAAGAACCAAGAATCAGCTTTTCGAACAGCTTGCCATAGGCTGATTTCTCTGACCCACGAATCGTCAAGGTTTGAGCGCCAATCGTGTTGAGCAGGTATGTCATGACCAGCCAATTGATCTCCGCTCTTACACTAGAATTGAGCGCTAAGCTGCCACACAATTGCCCACTGCATTCCGCATGCTTCTCGATTGTCTGGCGGCAGGTCTCGATATAACGGTCTCGATATGTCTCAAGTGAGTCGGGATTGTCCCTCAAAACGTTCTGGGAGCCTTTGTCAGTCAGTCCAAGAACCCACTGAGCTAGCCATCTTTCCGCCTTGCTAAGGGCTCCCGTTCCAAGAATGGCGGTGGCAAGATGAGGCAATTCAGTGATGAAGTTGTCAGAAAGAGCCGAACCCTTCAGAAAGAGATCGACAGTTGCGAGATTGATCGCAACAATGCGGCGCCGCGTCAAGACCTCAGTGGAGTCCCGGATGTTGTGCCCAGTTAGAACATCAAGCACAACCCCACGCACCACGTCCATACCGATTTCTCGAACCAAGTCACTGCCCCTAGCAGAAAGCAGCTTCAGCCCGGCAGGTGACATTAGTTCGCTGAGACTTTTAACCTCTGATGTTCCTTCTGGCATATCCCACTCAGAAGAGGATGTCTTCCGTCCCGATCTGTGAACAGTTTATGGTCAGCACTTGACGAGCGTCCTTGCCAAGCCAGCCTTTGGCCCGTTCACGAATGACATCAACATAAGTTGGACTCAGCTCGATTAGCACGAAACGGCGCGCCAGTCTTGCAGCAGCCTCTCCAACAGTGCCAATCCCCGCGAATGGGTCTAGCACTGCGTCGCCTTTGAACGAGTAGTACCTAATGACTTTCTCGGCTAGTTCGACTGGAAAGACGGCGGGGTGCCGCTTGTCGTGTGCAGGCTTGATATACCAGACGTTCGTTCGTTCATAACCGTCATCAATGCGGGATGCTCTTACTGACCCGGGTTCTGGGTGAGCCCGTATGTTCCAGTCAATCAATCTGGGAGAGTGCTTGCGATAAACTAGCACGTATTCCGTTACCGGGACGGGCTTGTATTGAAGTGGATTTCTGTCGGCTGCAAACCGTCTTCCGCGTCCAGTTGCCCACCCTGCGCCTTCCGGCTTCACCCAGATGATGTCATCTATGAAATCGTATCCCTCATCGATGAAAATCCTGTGTAGGTCAAATGGCACTGCTATTCGGCGCGAAGACTTATTCCGGCTAGTCCGTCTCATGAGAACCGGCGAGACGTTCATCACAAAAAACCGACCCTCGGATAGAACTCGATGAGTATTCTGAATCACCTTGCGGATCTTGAGAAGATAGTCTTCGTAGGAGATGTAATCGGTGTATTCAGGTCGAGCATTGAAGTAAGGTGGCGACGTGAAGGCGAGATCGATGGAACCCGCGGGAAGGTCTTGCAGGACCTCTTCGCTGTCACCCAAGGCGATTGTGCTGCGCAGAGATGAGCGAAAACATATCTGCTTCGTGCCGCGTTTTGATGTCGTATCGACGTCCCCATTTCTCCCAAGAAGACGGGCCTCCAAAACGGATGGCGAGGTTGATTTGTCTTCGAGAACGAGCGACGTGCGGGCGTCTATGACAACCTCACCAATATGGTGACGAGTTGACCTGTTCAGAAGAGCCGTGCGCCAAACATGATAGCGATCGTCTATTTCTGGCAACCCAAAATCAACAACGTTCGTCAGCTGCGCATTCTCTAGCCAGACCGATGCGACTTCTTTCGCGGCCTGGACATCAAGAACAGCGTAATTCCGCTGCTCTGCCACCGTGCTTTTTCTGGCCATTCTTCCAGCTTTGCTCCTTCGGGACACAGCATACGCTGACACCAGTGCGAGTCAACCAGTTATTCTTAGCCTTGCATGGCATCCGGCATTGCCGGCTAATATCGGCCCGCCCTCTCAAAACGCGAGGGGCAGTCACTCGCGGATGGCCAGGGCTCCGGGGCCGTCGCCGACGGAATAGAACATCCGGATCATGCTGTCGGTCCGCCAGTCCATGATATAGATGGCGTCGTCGTTGAACGACGAAATGTAAAGGTATGCGTCTGCCGAGGAGACCAGGCCCGCCGCGGAGGAGCCTGCGCCGCCGAACAGAAGCGGGTCGTCAGAATCGTGCAGGACAGTGTTGGCGACGACGTCTATTTTGTAGAGCTGAGGCGCCGTCGCGTCACCGATGTATGCGCATCCATTGGGCGCAATCTCGATACACGTCGGCGAGCCGCCCACCGGCAGTGATTCAACGATCTCATCGGTCGCGGTGTCAATCACATCGACAACGCCGAACTCGCTAAACCAATCGCCTGTGCAAAGGACGTATATCTCGCCCTGGTTATCGCTGACGATAACTTGTGGGTTAACTTGGGTCGTCTCGATTGTCTTGACGATCTCGTCGGTCTCGGCGTCGATGACCGTGACGACGCCCTGGCCGTATGTCCACGTGCCCATATCGTAGTTGACGCTCGATATGTAGAGCTTTGTATCGACAAAGCAAATACCCTCGGGGCTACGAGCGTCGGCGCCAAGCGGGATCGTGCCCCTCACCTCGTTACTCTCGACATCGAGAACCACTACATCATCCGTCAGGTAGCCCGTTACATAAGCCTTGTCATCCGAGGCGAACGCCATTGCCCAGGGATTGGTTCCAACGTCAAGCTCGATCTCAGCAAGAACGTCGCCTGTCGCCGGCGAGAAGACCTGGACATTGTTGGACACTGAGTTGACGCAATAAAGACTGTTTCTGTGAAACGTCAGGTAGTTGGGGACGTCGCCCGTGCTCGCGAAGTTCTCATCGATCTGCCCGTTGACGGTGTTGATCGCGGACAGTGTGTAGGAAAGGCCGTTAGCGACGAAGAGGTTGTATGTGGGAGGCACAAAACCAGGCACCCCGGGCAGCAACTCCTCAACGAGGCAAGCGCCGGTGAGTAGGTTGGCGGCCACGTTGACCGCGATGATGCTGCCGGCTGGGCCGCTAGAATAAAGGTCTGCGCCGCCCATGGCCCCACCCGAATACACCTCGCCTGCGCTTATCATCGCGGGCTGATAAGGGTCAAGCCTAACACCCAATCCCGGTGTGCTGGCACCGTCGCAATAGAAAACTGGCGAGACAGTAACCCGATTATCTGTTGTGTTCTTCACGAAGATGTAGTCGATGAAGTCCCCACCCAGGCACAGGCTTGAGTGCAGCGTGCGCGAGCGGTCCCCGGCCGCGTTCCTGAAAGGAACCTGGAACGACAGGTCTCCGAAGAACGTGATCACCGAAGCCATTATTGCGCCCGGCTCGCCCCCATACATGAGCTCCAGACCGATCAAGCCGCTTTCGCACGTCGAGGTGTCAAAAAACTCCTCCACGGTCAAAAGGATAGTGGCATGCGCTGGGACAGTTATCAGGGTGTAAGGAACCAGGTGATCCCCATCAAAGCAGAACCCGGGCGTAAAGCTTACATCGCTACCCGTCGTGTTACGGACGACGATGAACGACTCAAAGCCTGACCAGGTAAGATAAACTGGGCAATGAAGCGTAACCTGCTCGAGCTGCTGGGCAATGACGCCGCATGACAAAACCACGAGCAATGTCAAGGACAATAACAGTCTGTTAAGCATCTTGAATGTCTCCCAAGATCAGTTGTTAGTTAGCAGTCGAAGATTCGCCGAACGGAGAATTGACTGTTGACAGCGGTTGACAGTTGGCGGCTTCTGTCTATCACCTCCCCTCGAATCTTGTCTCAATCGTGAGCGAGTAACTTCTCCCCGGCATCGGGTAGCCCGGCACAGTTTCGTAGAACCTATTGAAGACGTTTTGAACCGAAAACGCCAAGGATAGATTCCTCTGCGGCGTCAGCCTAAGCCCGCAGTCAACAAGTGTGTATGCCGGCAACCACTGCGTATTCGCGACGGTTGTGTAGCTCTCACTCGTTCGCGCGACCTGAACCGAACCCGATAGCCACTCAGGACCAACGTGCAGCATTGCTATTGTTCTGTTACGCGGCCGTCTTATCAGCTGAGTAGGATGACCCGGATCGGTCGTATCCTTAGCATCTGTATAGGTGTGTAAAACCTCAAAATGGCAGAACTGCAAAGGGGAAGCGACGAGTCGCGCCTCGACTCCCTTCATCTCAGCCTCGCCCACATTAGTCGGGGACCAGACTCCGCCTATCCCAGGCTGCCACTGGATCAGGTTCTTGGCACGATTGAGGAAACAAGCGACCTCGATTTCGAGCGATTTCTCGATCTTCAGCTCGACGCCGGCGTCCAGGCTATTGGATTTCTCCGACGTAAGGTCCGGATTCCCGACCGCGAAGCCGCTTCGGGGCCAATACAGGTCGTCGAAGCCGGGCACGCGGAATGACCTCGATGCGTTTGCCTTCAGCGACAAGAACGGGGCGGCCCTGAGTCGGATGCCGAGCTTGGGGTTGAACGAGTCACCGACGCCAGAGCATCTGTCGAACCTTGCAGCAGGGATCAGAATGACTCTGTCGTTGAGAAGCGAGATAAGGTCCTGTAGAAAAACACTCGACGTGGTTCTGGTGTGCATCCTGCTGTTCACGCTGTTCTGCTTCTCGTCTCCAACGCTTGCAGAAAGCGTGAAGAACTGCTGGGTGCCCGCTGCATACGAGAATAAAACCTCGGTGCCGAAGCGGCGGCCGGAATAGCCGGACGGGTCCTTGCCAACGAACACCGGATCGTAATAGGAGAGATGGTCGGCGCGGTAGTCGATGGTCAACGACGAGGAGAGCCCGTCCACAAGGAGATTATCGTTCTTAAGGGAGAGCGTTGTCAGGCTCCACGAGTTCTCTTGCTCAGCGTCGGGGGTAGGGAACTCAATCCTACCCGGCAGGTGCTTGTCCGCGTCGTTGAAGATGTGTGTGAGGCCTATCCGCGTTTCTGGATTCAGCCGATAGCTCGTCCGAAAGAAAAGGCCTCTTGTCGAATAGCCGCCGTTTTCGATTCGCTTCGTTTGCGAGCCTCTGAACTCATAGGGGAAATCGCCCTCACTCTCGCCGTAGAAAAGCGATAAGCTGTAGTCGAACTCCTTGAAGCCCTCGGAGCGAGACACCGCTGCACTGAACGTG
>CAYZPW010000012.1:38181-46615 GCA_964480475.1 uncultured bacterium
ACGTGCCGAACGAGCCGCCTGTCATGGAGAGCGTCGTAATCGCCACTTCAGTAGCCCTCTTGGTTATGACGTTGATCACGCCGCCCATCGCGTCGCTGCCATAAAGCGCGGAGCTGCCGCCTCTAACAATCTCGATGCGGTCGATGATCTGCGCCGGGATGTCCGACAGGTCAACACCGTCGCCTCGGGCGGAGTTCAGCCTGACACCGTCTATCATCACAAGCACCTGGTTCGCCGACGAGCCCCTGATGCGCGGCGAGGCGAGGCTGAGTCCGCCTCCGTATCGATCGAACGTCAGGCCGGGAACCGCCCGAAGCATCTCGGCCGCAGTCTTGGGCCTCACTGGAAGGTCCTCCGGCCGGACGACGGTCACAAACGTTGATACGTTTGAGGCGTCAGTCTCGGTCCGTGTGGCCGTAACGACGACTTCCTTTTCCAGCGAGTACTTGTCGTTGTCTTTCCTATCCTTTTGCTTGTTAATGCCGTTGTCTTTTGGCTCTACTTGGGGCTTGTCATCAGCCTTGTCGTCGGACCCCGCCGCCACTGGAGGGGATGTGTAGGGCCGGGGCTTGTCTCCGCCCGATTGCTGCTGTGCTCCAGATTCGTTGAAACGAGCAGACACAAGGAGGCTGAGAGACAAGTCGTTGCAGGCGTGTAGGGGCGTGGTCTTTGACCCGCCCGCTCGAATTGACGGTCGCATAAGATGCCTCGTATCCACAGGGATTGATGTAGGCGGGCGGGTCTGAGACACCGCCCCTACGGCCTCGCTCACAAGCGTCCGCCCAATAGAATGTTCATCTTCACCGAGGCCAGGCACGCCGCAGAACAGCAAGACCAGCACGGCAAGACCGGCTGAACCTAATGCCCTCATCCCATTCCTCAACAAATACAAAAACCCCAACCAGGGTCCCCCGGCTGGGGCATCAAAAAAGCCAAAACGCCTCATCCCCGATCACCGAGGGACCTTTTAGAAGCTCCCGCGTGGACAGGTATCCTGACTTACGGATCAAACCTACTTCCCGAAGCCTTCCCGGGCACCTCAACGGGCCCAGTGGCATCCTTCTCGGGTTTCGTCCCCGATCACAGTGGCGTGCCCGCGGTGGATTCTAACCACACTTCCCTATTAAGCACCAGGCATCCACACGGATTACTCGAGAAGGACGATACTCAGATTTCGGACGCTGTCAAGCAGATTCTTTGACCAGAGGAATTCCTGCGGCGCAAGAATGGATAGATGGGAAACCGGTCAAAGGGGTCAATGGGTCAATGGGTCAAGGCCAGCCTGTCCAACTTCACGCTGCCCTTCCCCGCCCCGATTTTTGAATCCGCCGGGTCGAACCTTCGACCTGAAACTTGGACCGCTGACCTTGGACTTTCGACCTTCGACTTCTGGCTGTTTCCCTTTTTTGGGGAACCTCTTTAGAATAAAACCTTGCAGAGCTGTCCCCGTTACGATAATAAACCCGATGTTCTCCCATCGGCTTGGAACCGAGGGGATTCGGGCAAGTTACATCAGTTACGACAGAAGGTTCCTTTGTGAAGATTACGCCAGTTTCAAAAGAGGGCGAATCGCAGACGCTTGAGGTCGAGCTCACCCCAGAGGATGTGAATCAGGAGTTCAGGAGGGCCTATAACCGCTACAGGAAGTCCCTCGTTGTTCCGGGGTTCAGGAAGGGCAAGGCCCCGAACAGCCTCCTGAGGCGCGGGTTTGGCGGCAGAATCCAGCAGGAGGTCCGCGAGACGCTGCTGAGGGCATATTCGCTGTGGGCGATGGAAGAGCAAAACGTCAATCTGATCGGTGCGCCCAAGGCCGAATCTCTTGTGGCCCTCGAGGAGGGCAAGCTGTTCTCTTTTAGGCTCAGGACGCGCGCGAATATCGTACCAGAAGTGCGTGGTTACAATAGGCTGCACATAGAGATCACGCCGATGAAACAGGTCACGGACGAGCAGGTCGATCAGATACTAGCGCGATTGCGCAAGCGCTTCGCGACGCTCAGGCCAGCCGAAGGCCCTGACGCCGAAGTCTGTGTGAGCGATAGGGTTACGGTCGATGCCGCCTTTCTGGGACGCGATAACGACGAAGTTCTCGTTTCGGCCCCGGACGAGACCATCGAAGTTCTGTCCGCGGAGACTACGCTCTTGGGGCAGAGGCTCGTCGGCAGAAAGCCAGACGAGGAGATCGTTGCCGATTATACGGTGCCGGACGACTTCCCGGACGAGAAGCTTCGCGGCAATCAGGTTAGGGCGAATATCAAGGTCAAGGAGATCAAGAAGCTTGAACTGCCTCCTCTGGACGACTCGTTGGCAGAGATGGTCGGCGAGACCCAGACCCTGGCCGCGCTGCGCGACATGCTCAAGGTCCGGGTTCAGGCGCAGTATGAGAACGAGCATCTTCAGAAGAAGGAGCGGGCGATATCCGAGAAGCTGCTTGAGAATAACCCGATCGAGGTCCATCCCAAGGTCCTGAGAACGCGAATTGGTCAGACGATGCTGGGCATGATGCAACGAGGCGTCCTGAAAGAGGACAGCCCCGAGGAGGAGCTCAAACGGGTGGCGGACTCTATCAGACCCGCGGTTATAGATGCTGTCAGACGTGAGATGCTGATCGCTCAGATAGCCCTGCAAGAAGGCATAGATGCGACCCAAGATGAGATCGAGCAAGTGGTCAAGCATGCGGGCCTTCGACCCGAGGCAGATCGCAATGAGAAAGACTACCTCATCGAGCTTTTCAAGACCCAACTAGACGCACGCAAGAGAATCATCGATACCAAGACAATGCAGTTCTTGATGAGCGGCCTTGAAATCGAATTCATCTCTGATTCGGCCGACGAGAAGGTTGAACCCGAGCAAACAAGCCAAGAATGACATACTGAGTAAGGAGGGAATAACGTTATGGCACTTGTGCCCATGGTAGTTGAGGAGACTGGCAGAGGCGAGCGAGCCTACGACATCTACTCTCGTCTCTTGAAGGATTGGATAATCTTCCTTCATGGCCCAATCCACGACGAGCTGGCAAGCCTTGTCGTCGCACAGCTACTTTTCCTTGAGGCGGAGGACCCAGAGAAGGACATCAGCATTTATATTAACAGCTCCGGCGGGAGCATCACGGCGGGCCTGGCCATATACGACACGATTCAATACGTGAAACCGGATGTCAGCACAATCTGTTTTGGTCTGGCCGGAAGTATGGCTGCCCTATTGCTGGCCGCAGGGACCGCCGGCAAAAGGTACTCGCTGCCTCACGGGACAATCATGCTGCACGAGCCTGCTGGCGGCTACGAGGGCAAGTTCACTGACTTCGACATCTATCGCGACGAGATGTCGCGAAAACGAGAGACGATGTATGGCATGCTGGTCAAGCATACCGGACAGCCGCTGCGCAAGATCAGGCGCGACACGTCCAGGGATTTCTTCATGTCCCCGGCGGAGGCAAAAGAATACGGAATAATCGACAGCATCTTCGAAAGCAGGCGATCGTAAAGGCTGTCCCGTAAGGGGGGGAAGGACTGGAAGTTATGCGATCATCTGCGAACCCCGGAGCCCATAGAACCACTCAGATAGCGCCGGTCATTCGGCAGAAAGTGCCGTCGCGTGTCGCCTCCGTCAACGCCTTACGTGGCCTGCGCCTTCAGGTGACATTTGTAGATGGCACGGCAGGCGAAGTGGAGCTGAAGGGCTTTCTCAGCGATCCCAAGGTGGAAGGCACGCTTTTCGAGCCACTACGGAACTGGGAGGAATTCGCGAGGGTCCATGTTGAATTGGGCGCGGTTCAGTGGCCGAACGGCGCCGATCTCGTGCCGGATGCTATGTACGACGCCATCAGCCAGCACGGCCGCTGGGTGCTTGGCGAAGTTATATATAAGCCCTTGACTTCAGAGGCTGTCCAATAAGTCGGGCCCTGGAGGTTTCTTCGTCCACTTGGACAAAAATGATACAAGAAATGCTGCCAATTGTCAAGATCAAAGTGGCCTTGTTCAACCCTTGCGAGGCGTCGTAACATGGCTTTCAAAGGGGAATGAGGTTTGTAGGGGCGGCTCACGAGCGGCCCTGAATTCGCGGTCAGACATTGGAGAAGGGCGGAGCGAGCACCGCCCCTACGATGCCTGACACCGACTTATTAGAGAGCCTCTACGGTGGCGGGATATCCTGCGGTGGCGGTTCGCCGACGATCTCAAACAACACGATCTCGGGCAACACCGCCGACTACTCCGACGGCGGCGGGATACGCTGCGAGGAAGACAGCTATCCCACGATAATAGATTGCATCATCTGGGGGAATGGCGATGATCTCGATGGATGCGAAGCGACCTATTGCTGTTTAGAGGAGCCGATTGAGGGCGAGGGCAACATCTCTGCTCATCCGCTCTTGGTTGATGGGCCGCTTGGGGGCTATTACCTCGACCCGGGCAGCCCCTGCGTCGATGCCGGGAGCTATTATCTAGACTATGGGAGTCACTCGACGACACAGGCGGACGGCACGCCGGACGACGGGATGGTCGATATGGGCTACCACTACCCGTTACCCTGAAGGTCATTCAGGCTAATGGAGGACTGAGGGGAATGAGGTTTCCAACAGCTGCGATATCAAAGCCGGCGGCGGATTCGTAGCTCGGCGAATCTCCGGCCTTCAGCCTCCGACCGTGAATGGACAATGACAGGCTGGAAAGCCCGCCCCAGGCGTGTCAGCGATCCCCCTTTCTCCCCTTCTTGTCCGCCATAGCCTTGGCGAAGGTGGATTCCTTTTCTCCGCTTCTCCCTTCAATCCCTCAACAATTGACAGATCAGATTGTGTATAGTAAGCGCACATCGTGAGTTGGTGCTAACTACGAGGGAATAGCTCAGTTGAAGGTCGTGATCGTTGGCGCGGGTGAGGTCGGTTTTCACATTGCAAGTCGCCTGGCCCGTGAGAACAAGGACGTAGTCGTAATCGACATTGACCCCGAGGCCATACGGCGCGTCTCGGACAGCATAGACGTGCAGGTCATAACTGGTTCAGGAAGCAGCCCTGTGGTGCTTGCGGAGGCGGGCATCGAAGAGGCTGAGATACTGCTTGCGGTAACCAACAGCGACGACACGAACCTCGCGGCGTGCCTCGTCGCGGACACAATCTCGCAGTCAGTCAAGAAACTGGCCCGCATAAGGGACCCCGACTTCGAGAATTATCACGATACGTTCCGCGATCGGCCGCCTCATATCGACACCATAATCAACCCGGAAATCGAGGTTGTAAAGACTATCGAGCGGCTAATGAGCGTCCCTGGAGCTGTTGACGTAGGCGAGTTTGCCGACGGCCGTGTCAAGTTCATCGGGATACACTTGGACAAGAAGGCGCGGCTGGCGGGTGTTCGCCTCTCCGACATTTCCGCCAAGATTGGAAGACCAAGCCCTCTTATCGCGGCCGTGGTTCGGGACGAGGAGCTAATAATCCCTCGGGGCAATGACCGGCTAAAGCCGGGCGATCTTGTCTATCTCATCACCGAGGAGGCGAACCTGGTGGACACACTCTCCGCCTTTGACAAGCACGCCGAGCCGCTGCGCCGGGTCCTGATCGCGGGCGGAGGGCGGATAGGTTTCAGGCTGGCTGCCTTACTTGAGGACAAATCGATCTCGACCAAGATTATCGAAAGGGACCCTAGCCGCTGCGAAGAGCTTGCTGAGCAGCTGGGCAAAACAGTCGTGCTCAACGGCGACTGCTCCGATCAGGCCCTCTTGAGCGAAGAGAACATACAGGATATGGATGTCGTTATCACGCTGACGGGCGACGAGAAGACGAACATCCTGGCCGCGCTGCTCGTCAAACAGATGGGCGCGCGAAAGATAATCGCGAAGATCAAGACCTTCAGCTACTTCCCGCTGATGACGACGATCGGTCTCGAGCAAGTAGTCAGCCCTCGCCTCTCGGCGATAAACACAATCCTGCAACATGTTCGGCGAGGCAAAGTGCTGTCGGCCATATCCATCAAGGGCGAACAGGCGGAGGTGATGGAGGCTGTGGCCCAAGAGGCTTCGGGCATCGTCGGCAAGCCCTTGAAGAAAATCTCGTTCCCGAAAGGCGCGCTTGTTACCGCGATAATGCGGGGCGACCAAGTGATCATCCCCTCCGGCGACAGCGTCATCGAACCCGACGACAGGATCATAGTCTTTGCGAGAAAGAAGGCTGTCCCGAAGCTCGAGAAGATAGTCGCAATAAAGCTGAAGCATTCCTAGATGCGCTGGCGTTACGTCCTTTGTATCGTTGGGATACTTGTCCTTTTCCTGGGCCTGACGATGATGTTCCCCCTTTTTGTCGGCCTTTACTACTGGGACCAGAGCATCATTCCCCTCTCGGCGTCGATGGGAATGACGATAATCGCCGGGGCGCTGCTTTACGCATGTTTCAGAGGCGTGAGGGTAGAGCACATCAGCCAGCGCGAGGGAATGGCGATCGTGGCGATTGGCTGGACTGCGATAGGCCTTTTCGGCGCGCTGCCGTTCTACATAGGAGGCATCTTCGGAACCTTCGTCGATGCCTTCTTTGAATCCGTTTCGGGCTTCACAACCACAGGCTCGTCTGTCCTGACCAACATCGAGGCGGTATCAAAGGGGCTTCTTCTGTGGCGGAGCCTCATCCAGTGGCTCGGCGGAATGGGCATCATCGTCCTGTCTGTGGCGATTCTCCCCTTTTTGGGCGTCGGCGGCATGCAGCTCTACAAGGCCGAGGTCCCAAGCCCCGTCCCTGACAAGCTCAAGCCGCGCATCAAGGACACCGCAATGGTCCTCTGGAAGGTCTATGCGCTGATTTCCCTAGTGGAGACCATACTCCTTACGATAGGCGGCATGACCCTCTATGACGCCGTGTGCCACACGTTCACTACAATGCCGACCGGCGGATTCTCAACCAAGAGCGCCTCGATTGCCCACTTCGACAGCGTTTACTGCGATGTCGTAATCATGCTCTTTATGCTGCTGGCTGGCATGAACTTCGCGCTTCACTATCAGATGCTTAGGGGAAGGCCCTTGGCCTTCTGGCGTGACTCGGAGTGCCGCTTCTTCCTCGGTACCGTCGTTATCCTAATCGTCATTGTAAGCCTCAACATTTACGGTTCCGTTTACGAGAGCCTGGGCGAGGCGCTCCGCTACGGGGCCTTTCAGGTGGTCTCGATCATTACCACCACGGGCTATACAACGGCTAATTACGGCCAGTGGCCAGCCATGTCACAACTCATCTTGCTCCTGTGCATGATCATCGGCGCCTCGGCCGGCTCGACTGGAGGCGGCATGAAGAGCCTTCGCGTCATGCTCTGCCTCAAATACTGCTACAAAGAGTTGTTCACGATGGTCCACCCCCACGGCGTCAGATACGTAAAGATCGGCGGAAAGCCCGTGTCCAGAACCGTCATGAGAAGCGTCCTGGGATTCGTCCTTCTTTACATGGGCCTATTCGCCGTTTCCGCCGTCCTGCTGTCGAGTATGGGCGTCGATCTCATAACATCAGTCGGGGCGGTTGCGGCCACAATCGGTAACATCGGCCCCGGTCTTGGCCTCGTCGGACCGGCTGGAAACTACGCTGATATGCCCTACCTCGGCAAGTGGCTCCTAATATGGTGTATGCTTCTGGGGCGCCTCGAGATATACACAATCATAATCCTCCTGGTGCCCGAGTTCTGGCGCAAGTAGCGGCTGCAGGCGCTTAGTCCTCCCTGCTCATCTTCCGAAACAGAGATTCGAGACAGGATGTAGATGCATGCTAGTCCTTTTCAAACTGACGCACGCGTATTCGCGTCGGCTCCACAATCCACAGGTTGTTGTTCATGTCGATCGTGTGCAAACCCTGGATACACTGGCGAAGCAGAGCTTCCAAGACAGAAGAACTCGCGCTTCCAGGCGTTCGTAACACAATGATGCCTCCGCATCGGTGGGCGGAGAATCTCACAGGGTCGGCGAAATCCAGGTCCAGGGTGACCAGGCAACGCCCCTCAGCGCAACACGCGTTGTATATGGATTGATCTGAGGCCCCTGACAACCCTTCGGAATATGCCGTTTCAACATCGTGCTCCGCCGCCCGGAAGAGCGTCTGTGCCCGGCCCCCGAGGTTCTCATCGAGTTTCAGTTTCAAACAAGCGCCTTCTGAGGGAGGTCCACGATCATTTCTCGGGACGCTTCCGCCCCATAAGCGATGGCAGCCCGGATATCATCCAGCTCTAGTTGTGGATAGTCCCGGAGTATCCGCTCCGGCGTAAGCCCGTCAGCCAGCATGTCCAAAATGAGGGAGACCCATATCCGCGTTCGTTTGATACACGGTTTTCCGAAACAGACGTTAGGGTCAACCGATATCCGATTAAGCAATTCCTTCATAATTCATCCTTCATATTCCATCCTTCATCCTTTCAGAATGATACTTTTCAAAGAACTGCAACCTCGCCAACAGGTAGATCTCAAATGGCAACTGGGCAAA
>CAYZPW010000013.1:0-46446 GCA_964480475.1 uncultured bacterium
CACATAGCTCAGTCGGTAGAGCACTTCCTTGGTAAGGAAGAGGTCACCGGTTCAAGTCCGGTCGTGGGCTTCTGAGGGTGATTACTTAAGTTAGGAAGGATGAGGATGATTCCGGCTGTTGGCTGGATTCCGTCCATTGATCGCATTTTAGGAGGTTTATGATGGCAAAGGCGAAATTCGAGCGGACGAAGCCTCATGTGAACGTTGGGACAATCGGTCACATCGACCATGGGAAGACGACTTTGACGGCGGCGTTGACGCTTTGCCTGTCCAAAAGGGGTCTTGCCGAGTACACATCGTTCGACAGAATTGACAAGGCGCCCGAGGAGCGCGAGCGCGGCATAACAATTGCCATCGCTCACGTGGAGTATGAGTCGGCTAACCGGCACTACGCGCACGTGGACTGCCCCGGTCACGTTGATTATATCAAGAATATGATCACTGGCGCGGCTCAGATGGACGGCGCGATATTAGTCGTTGCGGCCGATGACGGCCCGAAGCTCCAGACGAGGGAGCACATCCTTCTCGCCAAGCAGGTTGGCGTGCCCTGCATCGTTGTGTATCTGAACAAGGTCGATCTGGTCGATGACAAGGACTTGATTGAGATCATCGATATGGAGGTTCGAGAGCTCCTGGACAAATACGAGTTCCCGGGTGACGATGTTCCGATAATCTATGGTTCCGCCCGCAAGGCTCTCGAGTGTGGCTGCGGCAAAGATGAGTGCGAGAACTGCGGGTCAGTGATGGAGCTCATCAAGGCGGTCGATGAGTATATTCCGACGCCGCAGAGAGCGATCGACAAGCCGTTCCTGATGCCGGTCGAGGACGTTTTCAGCATTCAGGGCCGAGGCACGGTAGCGACGGGCAGGGTTGAGCGCGGCGTGATCAAGATGGGTGAAGAGGTCGAGATAGTCGGTATCCGTGACACTCGGAAGACGGTTTGCACCGGTGTTGAGATGTTCCGCAAGACCCTTGATACGGGCGAAGCAGGCGACAACATTGGCGTCCTTTTGCGCGGCATTAAGCGCAACGAGGTCGAGCGTGGTCAAGTCATTGCAAAGCCCGGGACCATCACGCCTCATACGCATTTCACTGCTCGGGTGTATGTCCTGTCCGAGAAGGAGGGCGGTCGCCATAAGCCGTTCTTCAATGGTTATCGGCCGCAGTTCTATTTCAGGACGACAGACGTTACGGGCGTCATCACGCTGCCGGAAGAGGTGAACATGGTCATGCCCGGCGACAACGTTGACATGACAGTCAATCTGATTTGCCCGATTGCGATGGAAGTTGAGCAGCGATTCGCTATTCGCGAGGGTGGCAAGACGGTTGGCGCCGGCGCGATCACAGAGATAATTGAGTAACGTCGCTTAACCTGTCCGCCGAAGTCTGCCTAAGGGCGACATTCCGCAATGGGCGAAGGCGAGATTCCACAGAAGGCGAAGAGAGCGGCCATTGGCCAAGAAGGCGAAGAAGCAGCGAGAGATAGTTACCCTGGCTTGTGGGGACTGCAAGCGGAGGAACTATACTACTACGCGAAACAAGCGCAAGCAGCAGGACAGATACCAGCTGAGCAAGTATTGCAGGTTTTGCAGGAAGCACACCTCACACAAAGAGGTGAGGTGAGACGTCAGGGAGTCAGGTATCAATGCGCAAAGGCCAGTAGCTCTAATGGTTAGAGCGCCGGACTCCAAATCCGGAAGCTGGGGGTTCGAATCCCTCCTGGCCTGCCACCCAGGTGGTCAATCAAACATAAAGACAACGTGGGTTCAACATGGACAGGGTCATAACCTTCTTTCGGGACGTGAATCTTGAGCTGAAACGGGTGACATGGCCGAACAAGGACCAGATAATCTCTGCGACCGCGGTTGTGATCATTGCGACGTTGATAATATCTGCCTATCTTGGCGTTGTGGACGCATTGCTCGCCAGGGTGTTGCAGTTCGTTTTGAAGTAGGGCTTCGGATTTGGCGTTTTCGGTATCATCGATAGGCAACGAGGGCCAGGAGGCTCGGGACGTTCAGCCGGACGAGGTCGGGCCGGTCGAGCCGGTGATTGCCGACAAACTTGCCGCCTCAGAAGATGCGCCTTCGGATGCTAAAGCGGAGGAAGAAGACGGCCGGTTTGGCTGGTATGCGGTCCATACATATTCGGGCTACGAGAAGTCGGTCAAAAAGGCACTGACGTTCCTTTCAGAAACGCAGAAGGAGCTTGAGGGCAAGATAGCTCGCATTTACGTTCCGACAGAGCAGGTGAAGTCCAGGCGAACGGACGGGCGTGAGATGAAGCGGGAGCGCCCTTTGTTTCCGGGCTACGTGTTTTTGCGGTTGGAGTTAACTCCGGATGTAGTAAGGCTTTGCACTGACGCGCCGAAGGTGATCGGTTTCGTAAAGTCTGGTGATGATTTGCAGAGCTTCACGGATGAAGAAATAGCAGCCATAGAGGAGGGCAAAGAGGAGAGGCGACAGGCCGGGGTGAGGGATGTCCCGTTCAGTGTTGGCGACCGGGTGAGGATAGTAGAGGGTCTGTTTGCACCTTTCTCAGGAGCGGTGGAGGATGTATCCGCTGACAAGAAGAGGCTGAAAGTAACAGTAGGCATATTTGGACGCCCAATTCCGGTAGAGCTCGGTTTCGACCAAGTAGAACTGGCGGATGAGGAGGATTAGTAAGTATGGCAGACTTCGCCATAGTAGCTGGAAGAGCTATGTCGGCTGAAAAGGAGGCTAGGTGCGATGGCTAAAGAGGTTGTCGCCAGGCTGAAGTTGCAGATACAGGGCGGAGCAGCGACGCCTTCGCCGCCGGTAGGAACCGCACTTGGCCAGTATCGAGTGGCTCCGATGGAGTTCTGCAAGCAGTTTAACGAGCGGACGAAGGACCAGAGGGGCTTGATAATACCTGTGATAATCACCATTTTCAAGGACCGGTCTTTCAGTTTTGTGACCAAGAATCCACCGGCGGCTTTTCTCTTGAAGAGGGCGGTGGGGCTGGCCAAGGGGTCTCCTGAGCCGAACAAGACGAAGGTCGCGAGGATATCTTTGGCCCAACTCGAGGAAGTGGCCAAGCTGAAGATGCCCGATCTCAATGCGATAGATATCGCGGGCGCGATGAAGATCATCGCCGGGACAGCCAGGAGCATGGGGATCGAGGTCGAAGATTGGCAGACTTCGCCATAGTAGCCTGCTTGTCCGCCAAAGCATTAGCGGCGGCGGAGGCTACGTCGGCTGAAAACGATTTGTTGAATCTTTAAGTTATTTTAAGAGAAAGCGGACGATGACGAGACGGGGTAGGAAGTATCAAGAGGCGGCCTCGAAGATCGATCGCCGTAGGCATTATTCGCTGGAGGAGGCCATAGAGATGGCCTGCGAGTTGTCGTTTTCGAAGTTCAATGAGACGCTGGATATGGCGGCTAGACTTGGGGTCGATCCCAGGCACGCGGATCAGATGGTTCGGGGCACGGTGTTACTTCCTCACGGGACCGGCAAGGAGGTTCGGGTGCTGGTTTTCGCGAAGGGCGAGAAGGAATCCGAAGCCAAGGACGCTGGTGCTGACTTTGTCGGTTCAGATGATCTGATCTCAAAGATAAAGGGCGGCTGGCTTGATTTCGACGCAGTGGTTGCAACGCCCGACATGATGTCCGAGGTGGGGAAGCTTGGGCGTGTGCTTGGCCCGAGGCGTTTGATGCCTTCTCCGAAGACGGGGGCGGTAACGTTTGAGGTGAAAAGGGCGGTCAAGGAACTCAAGGCGGGCAAGATAGAGTTCAAGGTTGACAGGACATCCAACGTCCATGTCGTGATTGGGAAGCGTGATTTCGGCAAGGACCGTCTGGTTGAAAATGCCAGGACCTTTCTTGATAGTCTGATGAGAGCGAAGCCAGCGGCGAGCAAGGGCCGGTATCTGAAGAGTCTGACGCTATCGACCACAATGGGGCCTGGTATCAAGATTGACCCCGTTCTTAAGGCTGCGTCTTTTAGAGGTTGAGTGATAAGATGGGCCGAGGAATAGAGTATAAGCGGCAGGTTGTTAAGGATTTGTCGCAGCGCTTTTCGGCTGCTCAGTCGATAGTGCTTGTGGATTTCTCGGGAGTGTCCGTATCGGAGGTCACCGCGCTTCGCAGCCGGGCCAGGCAGCAGAAAGTGGATTATCTTGTCGCCAAGAATAACCTCATCAAGCGGGCGATATCAGGCACACCTTTGGAATGCTTGGACTCTGATCTTACGGGCCCGACCGCGCTAGGGATAGGATACGATGGCTCATTGGCAATTGTGAAGCTACTTTCCGATTCTGCGAAGGATTGTCAGGGACTCAAGATAAGGGCCGGGTTTGTAGATGGTGAGTATGCATCGGCTGCGGATATCGAAGCGATAGCGAAGTTGCCTGACAGGCCGGAGCTGCTCGCAAAGCTCATGGGCGCGTTGCAGGCTCCTGTTTCGCGGCTTGTCTTTACGCTTAGGGGCACGATGTGCGGGCTTGTTAGGGCCCTAGAAGCGATCAAGGAAAAGAAGGAGGGTGACAAGCCCGGCGCCTCGGCGTAAGGCGAGCCGAGGCTTTGGCGCTTTGGCCCCCCGTTTGTTATCACCGGAGGAATTGCATGGCAGGTTTGACAGTGGAGCAGGTGGTCGAATTCATCGAGAAAATGTCCGTCAAGGACTTGTCCAACATGGTCAAGGAGCTGGAGGAGCGTTTCGGGGTTAGCGCAGCGGCATTTGCTCCTGTTGGCGCACCGGCGGCGGCCGGCGAGGCCGCTGAGGCTGCTGAGGAGAAGACCGAGTTTAACGTTCTCCTGAAGTCGTTCGGAGAGAAGAAGATACACGTTATCAAGGCGATTCGCAGCCTGGTCAATTTGGGCTTGAAAGAGAGCAAGGAGCTCGTGGAGTCAGCCCCGGCCACTATCAAGGAAGGCGTTAGCAAGGAGGAGGCTGAGGAGTTTAAGAAGGTAATCGAGGAAGCAGGCGGTACCATCGAGATCCAGTGATTGGGAGGTATTCATGATATCGGCCAACAAGCCGGTTGACATTAGACGGACCTTCGTCAAGACCAAGAGTGCGGTAGAGGTCCCTTCTCTTCTAGCTGTCCAGACAGAGTCGTATAACCAGTTTCTTCAGCGTGAGATTCGACCGGGCAGGCGGCAGTCGATAGGCGCTCAGGCGGTCTTCGAGGAGGTGTTCCCGATTGAGAACGCTACTCGGAACTGCGAGCTTGAGTTCGTCGCGTATGAGGTAGGGGCGGAGTATGTTTGCCCGTGTGGTCAGACGTCCGATTTTTTCCCACGTCCGGAGCCTTGCGAGCGCTGTGGTCATCAGCTTAAGCGGCGGCTTGAGGCCCGCTATACAGAGGAGGAATGTCTCCAGCGCGAGATGACCTACGCGGCTTCGCTGCGTGTCAGGCTTCGCTTGAGCATATTTGGTGTATCAGACGAGGTCAGAAAACCTAAGGCGGCGATTGAGCGCACGATATTCTTGTGTGAGATGCCTCTCATGACCCCAAGGGGCACCTTTATCATCAACGGTACCGAACGCACCATAGTCAACCAGCTGCATCGCTCCCCTGGGGTCTTCTTCTCTCGGTCGAAGGAGACGGGACGGGAGGACTACTCCGCGCGGATAGTGCCGGAGCGAGGGCCTTGGCTTGAGTTCCTGTTTGACGCAGGCGGTGTGCTCCAGGCCCGGATCGATACCAATAAGCGCAAGCGGCGGATTCCGGCCTCGTCGGTGTTGCGAGCGCTGGGTCTTAGAACGAAGGAAGAGGTTGTTCAGTGCTTCATTGGCGTTGAGCAGATTGAGATGTCGCCCGACGGTAAGTTCAGAAGCAAGCTGAATCGGAAGATTCATCTTACTCATCGGCCGAAGGAGGACGTGCTCGATCCCGAGACAGGGGCGATTCTTGTCAGGAAACATCATAAGATCTCAAGAGCTGCTCTCGCTAGGTTTGAAAAAAGAGGCGTTGAGTATCTTCCTATGAGCCGAAAGGAGCTGCTGGGCCGGGAGGTTGTTTGGGATATTCATGATGAGCAGGACAACCTGGTCGTTCCCCAAGGCAAGGAGCTAGCTAAGGAGGACCTTGATGCGATTCAGGGGGCGCAGATTGAGAGGTTTGAGCTCTATCCCTCTCGCAGCGCGGAGTTCGCAAACATGCTCTTCAAAACGATTGAGGCGGAGAAGATAGAGGCCGACGTGGTCTCTGAGGAAGGAGAGCAAAGGCAGCGAGGCGCCAGTCAGTCCTATTTGAGTTCGCTTGTCGAGACGAGCGATGACGAGGCGGCTCGGAAGTTCTTCAACAACGTGTTCTTCAATCCCAAGAGATACGATCTTTCAGAGATAGGTCGGCTTCGCTTCAACTTCAAGTTCAACAAGAAAACGCTGGTTTCAGAGCGTTGTCTGACCCGCGAGGATGTCATCGACACGATTGGGTATTTGCTCAAGTTGAAGGCGGGTGAGGGTGAGGTTGACGATATCGATCACCTGGGCAACAGACGGGTTCGGAGAGTGGGGGAGCTCTTGGAGAATCAGTTCAGGTTGGGTCTGATGCGGCTTGAGCGACTTATACGTGAGAAGATCAACTCTCAGGATGTTGAGGAGCTCACGCCCCAGGAGTTGGTGAACTCGAAGGTTGTGAGCGGCGTGATGAGGGAGTTCTTTGGGGGCAGCCAATTATCGCAGTTCTTGGAGCAGACCAACCCTCTGGCGGAGCTAACGCACAAGCGTAGGTTGAGCGCATTGGGACCCGGCGGCCTCACTAGGGAGCGGGCCACGTTCGAGGTTCGGGACGTTCATCCGACCCATTACGGCCGTATATGCCCGATAGAGACTCCTGAGGGGCCGAACATAGGCCTTTTGGCGTCCTTGACAGTTTATGCCCAGGTCAACGAGCGAGGGTTCATCGAGACGCCATATCGCGAGATCGATAAGAACGGGCGAGTAACCGACGTGATTACATACCTCGACGCTCATGAGGAGGATAAGCATCACATAGCCCAGGCCAGTGAGCCGTTGACAGATGAGAGGCGCCTCGCCGCGGACAGAGTGGCCGCCAGGTTCAGGGGCAACTTCCACACCGACTCATCATCGAAGATAGGGTATCTGGACGCCTCTCCATCCCAGATAGTCAGCATGTCGGCTGCTTTGGTCCCGTTCTTGGAGCACGACGATGCCAACCGTGCGCTTATGGGTTCCAACATGCAGCGGCAGGCGGTCCCTTTGATGAAGCCTTCCCCACCTCTGGTTGGTACGGGTATGGAGAAGATCGCTGCGAGGGACTCAGGGGTTGTTCAGAGGTCAAAGAGAGATGGCCTGGTCGTGAGCGTAACGGCGAGTCGGGTTGTCATTGAGGCGGACGGGGAGGAGGTCTTTGATGAGGATGGCAACCGGATCTCCGAGGGCAAATTCGACATCTATTATCTTAAGAAGTTCCTAAAATCGAATCAGAATACTTGCATAAATGAGCGCCCGTCAGTTCGTGTAGGCCAGAGAGTTAGCGCTGGCGAGCTGATAACGGACGGTTACGGTATTAGCGGCGGCGAGCTTGCCCTCGGTCGTGATATTCTCGTGGCTTTTATGCCCTGGCATGGCTACAACTACGAAGATGCCATTCTGGTTTCGGAGCGGATGGTTCGCGAGGACCTGTTCACCTCAATTCACATCGAGGAGTTCTTGACGGAGGCGCGTGACAACAAACTCGGCCCTGATGAGATCACGCCAGACATCCCAAATGTGCGGCCGGAGGCCCTGCGGCACCTTGACAGCAGTGGTATCGCGAGGGTTGGCTCGAAGGTCGGTCCAGGGGATATCCTGGTTGGGAAGGTTACGCCAAAGGCCGAGACGCAGCTTTCGCCAGAAGAGAAACTTCTGAAGGCTTTGTTCGGGGACAAGGCGAGAGAGGTTAAGAACGCCTCGTTATTCGTTCATCCCGGCGTGCACGGGACAGTTATCGACGTGAGGGTCTTTGCCAGGCGCTCGGCAGAGGAGCAGCTTGGGAAGCACAAAGTTGTCCAGACCGCTCTCGCTCACGTTCAGCGCCGCGAGGAGGAGGAGCGCCAGATCATCACTTTCGGGCGGGACAGGATCATGCGTCACATTCTGTCCGGGGCGGTTCTCGGGAATGGTTACACTGATCCCGGGACCCAGAAGGTCATCTGCAAGAAGGGCAAGAAGATAACTCGCTCCAGGCTTGGGAAGCTTAACTACTTCATGCTTCATGAGATTGCCCAGAAGGAGGAAGGCGAGCTCGGTGAGAGCTTGAGGCGAGCGGAGAAACTTGGCAACGACCAGGTAGATTTGATTGAGACGCGGTATAGGGATCAGCGAGACCGGATACGGGGCGGGGACGAGCTCCGGCCCGGCGTTATTCAGATGGTGAAGGTATATCTGGCGATAAAGCGCAACTTGAGCGTTGGCGACAAGATGGCCGGGCGCCACGGCAACAAGGGCGTTGTTGCCAAGGTTCTTCCCGTAGAGAGCATGCCCTATCTTGAGGACGGAACTCCTGTGGATGTTGTATTAAGCCCCCTTGGCGTTCCTTCGAGAATGAATGTGGGCCAGCTCTTGGAGGCACACCTCGGCTGGGCGTCGAAGGTCATTGGTGACAAAATGGCCGCGCTGTTGAATGACGGTTGTTCAGACAAGGCACTTAGCAAGTTCATTCTCGGGCTCTACAGGGGGGACGAGGGTAAGGAGGCCGAGCTGAGGCGATTCTCGGACAGCGAATTAAGGGATTTTGCGGCCGTTATCGCGATGCATGGCCTGCCGGTTGCCTGTCCCGTTTTCTCGGGCGCGACCGAAAAAGAGATAAGGCGTATGTTGTCGCTTGCGGAGCTGCCTGTGACCGGCAAGGTGAAGCTCTTTGATGGCGAGACTGGTGAGCCGTTCGACCAGAAGGTCACGGTTGGCTACATCTACATGATGAAGCTCGATCATTTGGTCGATGACAAGATGCACTCCCGGTCGACCGGCCCGTATTCCTTGGTAACCCAGCAGCCGCTTGGAGGCAAAGCCCAGTCCGGCGGGCAGAGGCTTGGCGAGATGGAGGTGTGGGCCCTTGAGGCGTTCGGCGCAGCGAACGCGCTTCAGGAGTTCCTGACGGTCAAAAGCGACGATGTAGAGGGCCGCAACAAAATATACGAGGCGATCGTGAAGGGGCAAGACCTTGCGAGGTCCGGGACCCCGGAATCGTTCAACGTCTTGATCAAGGAGCTTCAGAGCCTGGGTCTCGATGTTGAGCTGTTGGAGACGCGTAAGCGCCCTCGGTTTTCGCGCGCCTCTCTCGGACTTGAGTCGGTTGAGGACAGAATCAAGATAACAAGGTGACCGGAGGTTAGACCTTGGAGAGAACAATAGACCTTTTTGACAGGCCCAAAGAGCCGAGGATATTTGACGCGATCCGGATAGGTTTGGCTTCTCCGGAGAGGATTCGAGAGTGGTCCTATGGTGAGGTCAAAAAGCCGGAGACCATCAATTATCGGACGTTCAAGCCTGAACGAGATGGGCTCTTCTGTGCCAAGATTTTCGGCCCTGTCAAGGACTGGGAATGTAACTGCGGCAAGTATAAGCGGATGAAACACCGTGGGATTGTCTGCGAGAAATGCCACGTTGAGGTCATCCGTTCGATCGTCCGTCGAGAGAGGCTCGGTCACATTGAGTTGGCGTGTCCTGTAGCTCATATATGGTTCTTCAAAGCGCCTCCGTCGCGGATTGGCTATCTTCTGGACCTAACCATCAAGCAGCTAGAGCGGGTGATCTACTACGAGTCCTATGTTGTGATTGAGCCGGGGGAGTCCGGACTTGAAAGGGGCAAACTCGTCTCGGAGGATGAGTATCGGCGTTTGAAGGACTCGCCGGGACTTCGGGTTCAAATGGGTGCTGAGGCGATTCGGGAGCTTCTGGAGCTTCTCGACCTCGATGCGCTTGCCGAACAGCTGCGCAGCTCGCTTCGGGCGAGGGTGAAGATCAAACATCCGAAGGATAGCGACTTCGAGGTCGGCCAGGTTGTCGATAAGCTCATGTTCGAGGAGGTCTCAGAGCGTCTCATGGAGGAAGGCGCTTCGCCGCCGGAAGGCAAGGCGGTGAGGATAGCCGTTCAGACCTCCAAAAAGGCAGTCAAGCGGCTGAAAATAGTCGAGGACTTCCGCCACTCTGAGACAGCGGGCCGGCCAGCAAACAGGCCTGAATGGTTGATTCTTACGGTTATCCCGGTGTTGCCGCCGGACCTAAGGCCGCTCGTCCCGCTTGATGGCGGCCGCTTTGCAACGTCTGATCTAAACGACCTGTATAGGAGAGTGCTTAATCGCAACAATCGGCTGAAAAAGCTGCTGGCTCTGAAGGCCCCTGAGGTGATAGTTCGCAACGAGAAGCGGATGTTGCAGGAGGCGGTCGATGCCCTGTTGGACAACACGCGTCGCCAAAGACCGGTCGTTGCGCCTCATAATCGTCCGGTTCGGTCGTTGACTGATATGCTTAGGGGCAAACAAGGGCGATTCAGGCAGAATCTCCTCGGCAAACGAGTTGACTACTCAGGTCGCTCGGTTATCGTGATTGGCCCGCATTTGAACATCCATCAATGCGGTCTCCCGAAGCGGATGGCGCTCGAGCTGTTTAAGCCTTTCATATATCAGCGTCTTCAGGCCGAGGGGCTTGCTGCGACGATCAAGAGCGCCCGGAAGATGGTCGATTCTGAGAACATTGAGGTGTGGCGGATTCTCAACGATGTTGTCGAGAAGCACACCGTCATGCTAAACCGAGCGCCAACTCTGCATAGATTGGGCGTTCAATCCTTCAAGCCGGTGTTGATCGAGGGCAAAGCTATTGAGATACCAGCTCTTGTTTGCAGGGCGTTTAACGCTGATTTTGATGGCGATCAGATGGCTGTTCATGTGCCGCTTACAATGCGGGCACAGGCGGAATCGTTATCGTTGATGTTGGCGAGCGGCAATATCCTCTCTCCGGCCAACGGCAGACCGCTCGCGGTCCCATCAAGGGATATGGTGCTTGGGTGCTTTTATCTCACGAAGGTGCGCAACAAGCGCCCCCAGGGCAATGTATTCAGCGATGTTGACGAGGTTATGACGGTTCACTCGCTTGGAGGGGTCCCTCTCCTGGATGCCGTCAGGGTAAGGATACCCGTTTTCAAGTGCAAGGGGTGTGGGAACCTCATTCAGGCCAGAGGGATGCCGCGCAAGTGTCCCGCCTGTTGGGGCGAGAAGTTCGTGCCAGCGGTTGTCTGGCTATGTGGCAAGTGCGGCTTTGTGCGTCAAAAGGAGAAGAGAATCAAGAGATGTCCCAACTGCGGAGGGACCAATACGTTTAGGTATCGCAATGTGCTCACAACGACGCCTGGCCGGGTTATGCTCAACGACACGATGCCGGAGGGTTATACGTTTGTCAATGACGTTATGAGCGAGCGAGCCCTTGCCGAACATATCTCCGAGATATTCATGTTATATGGACGAGCAGAGACCGTGAAGGTTCTCAACAGCCTAAAGGACCTGGGTTTCAAGTATAGCACCCTCTCCGGCGCCTCGATCTCGATTAACGACATCACGATTCCCAGACAGAAGTATGAGATTGTTGACGATGCGGACGAGAAGGTTGGCAACGTCATTTCGGATTTCGGGCGCGGTCGAATTACAGACGGAGAGCGGCATAACAAGACGGTTGATATCTGGACGACGGCTAAGAATCTCGTGGCAAAGAGCGTCATCTCGACGCTCTCGGCTTCCGAAGTCGAGGGCGGGGGCCTGGATTTTCGGCACGCTCAGGGATTTAATCCGGTCTACATGATGATGTTTTCTGGGGCCAGGGGCAGCACCGAGCAGATACTTCAGCTCGCGGGCATGAGAGGTCTTATGAGCAGGACATCCGGGGAGATTATCGAGGCGCCGATTAACGCCAACTTCCGTGAGGGTCTTAGTGTTCTGGAGTATTTCATTTCGACTCACGGGGGCAGAAAGGGCCTGGCAGACACCGCCCTGAAGACCTCTAACGCGGGGTATCTAACGCGAATACTGGTTGACGTTGCCCAGGAGGTGATCATAACGAAAGATGATTGCGGGACGATTCGGGGCTTGACGATGACGGCCCTTTACGAGGGTATGACTGAGATCGCACCTCTGCGAGACAGGATACTTGGGCGTGTGGCTCTGGAGGATGTGCTTGCTCCCGACGGCAGGACCATTGTCCGGTACAACGAGGAGATAGACGAGGTCAAGGCTCGAGAGATAGAGCGGGCCGGCATCCGCCAGGTCCCAATCCGCTCAGTCTTGACCTGCGAGGCCAAAAACGGCGTATGCGTCAAGTGCTACGGCCGGAATCTTGCTCGAGGCACGATGGTTGAGGTCGGAGAGGCCGTAGGAGTTATCGCCGCCCAATCGATTGGCGAACCTGGGACACAGCTTACGCTCCGCACATTCCACATCGGTGGCACCGCGAGCACGACGGTCGAGGAACATGTGATCGCCGCCAGAGAATCTGGGACGCTTCGATATGACGAGAACTTAACAACGATCAAGAATAAGCACGGGGAGTGGGTCGTAACGTCCACAAGGGGCGGCCATGTTTCGATTGTGGACAAGAAGGAGCGAATGCTGGCAAAGCACTTCATCAACCACGGCGCGAACATCAAGGTCGAGGACGGCGGCAAAGTTGACAAAGGTGACGAGATTATCGAATGGGACCCTTATGCGAAGGTTATTATGACGGAGTTCGAAGGCATCATCGAGCTTGCGGACATAATTCCTGGCGTCACGATAAGCGAGGAGTTCCACGCGATAAGCGGCACGCCGATACGCGCCATAATCAGCGAGGACGTAACGGAGATGGCCAAGAAAGCGGCCTCTGATAAAGCGGGGCCGAAAAAGGAGGAGAAGATCCTCTCGCCTCGCGTTCTGATACGCGATGAGGCGGGCGACGTCGTCGCAGATTATCAGCTGCCGGTTGGCGCTCACCTTATTGTGGAGGACGGCGACAAGGTGGAGCCAGGGGATGCGGTTGCAAAGCTCTACAAGGAGCTGAGCAAGACGAAGGACATTACGGGCGGTCTTCCAAGGGTTGTTGAGCTTTTCCAGGCGAGAAAGCCGAAAGAAAGGGCAGTCATTGCCAAGAACAAGGGCCGGATCAGGTATGGTAAGACCACAAGACGGTTCTTCGAGGTCTTGGTCCAATCTCATTTGGTGAAGGTCGTTGACGCTGGTGACTCTGAGCTCGCGCCAGGCTCTTATATCGAGGATGATGCTTTCACAGTGATTTGTGAGGAGCTTGAGGCCAAGGGCAAGAAGGTTCCGGAGTGCGAGCGGGAGGAAGAGAAGTATTACATTCCGAGGGGGAAGCACATAACAGTTCTGGACGGGGATGTGGTGGAGGCGGGTGAGCCTCTGATGGAGGGTTCGCCGGACCCGCAGGATATTCTGGAGGCGTTGGGCGAGGAGGAGCTTCAGAAGTTCTTGGTCAATGAGATTCAGGAGGTTTATCGGCTACAGGGCATTAACATCAATGATAAGCACATCGCGCTCATTATTCGCCAGATGCTCCGCCGGTCGGTTATAATCGATCCTGGCGACACGACATTCTTGCCCGAGCAGCACGTAGATAATTTCGCGAAGCTGGAAGAGAATCAGCGCATTCAGAAGTATCTGAAGATAATCAGGGTGGGCGACAGCAGATTCAAGTACCACCAGCTCGTCACGCCCGATGAGCTTGAGGCGGAAAACAAGATACTTTTGGAGCGAGACGCGCGGCTTGCGGTTGGACATCCGGCCTCGCCGGCGAAGAGCAAGCCGTTGCTCTTGGGCATAACGAAATCCTCGCTTAGCACTGACAGTTTTGTGTCCGCGGCGTCGTTTCAGGATACGACGCGCGTGCTGGCCGGGGCGAGCGTTGCTGGGGCAGTTGACTATCTACACGGTCCCAAGGAGAATGTGATAGTCGGTCGTCTGATTCCTGCTGGCACTGGGGCTCAGGTTCACAATGTTGAGGCTCGGTTGAGCATTGAGATGGCGGAGCTCGTCAAGATGGAGGAGGACCACAGAGCACCCGCGGAGGCCGGTGGCCTTTTCGGAGACTAAAGAGCATTGATGTATTCATTTTTGGAGAGGTATATTGCCGACTATTAATCAGCTATTGAGGCACGGAAGGAGACGTGTTCAGAAGAGAAGCAGTAGTCCGGCCTTAGGCGGCGCTTCGCAGAAGCGTGGAGTGTGTTTGCGGGTAACGGTTGCAACACCGAAGAAGCCGAATTCTGCTTTGAGAAAGGTCTGTAGAGTGCGTTTGACCAATGGCATGGAGACAAACGCCTACATTCCGGGCGTGGGTCATAACTTGCAGGAGCACTCGGTGGTCTTGATAAGAGGAGGCAGGATCAAGGACCTACCGGGCGTGCGTTATCACGTTGTGAGAGGCACGCTTGATGCGGCCGGTGTTGAGAACAGGAAAAAGAGCAGAAGCAAGTACGGAGCTAGGCGACCGAAGGGTTGAAGAATAGGTTCGTTTTCTGAGCAGACTTCGCCATAGTAGCTCGCAGAGCTACGCCGGCTGAAGGGGGCACTTTGCTGCTCCCGGTGCTGCAGTTTGAGAGAGAGCAGGATGCCAAGACGAAGAAGGATACAGCGGCGGGTTCTGGCTAAGGACCCGGTTTATGACGATGTCTTTGTGACCAAGTTCGTGAACTGCATGATGCGTGGGGGCAAGAAGAGTCTTGCCGAGCGGATCGTCTATGATGCTCTTGCGATCATGAAGAAGCGTGCAGATGGCAACCCAGTGGAGGTTCTGCACAAGGCCATGGAGAACACCAAGCCGATACTGGAGGTCAAATCGAGAAGGGTCGGTGGGGCGACGTATCAGGTTCCTGTGGAGGTCAGGTCTCATCGGCAGACCGCGCTTTGTGTTAGGTGGTTGATTGGCTTCGCCAGAAAGAGAGATGGCAAGACGATGCAAGAGAAACTGGCGGCAGAGCTTCTGGATGCTAGCCAGAACAGGGGAGGCGCCGTAAAGCGTAAGGAAGACATGCAGAAGATGGCAGAGGCCAACAAGGCCTTTGTGCACTACAGATGGTAAGCTTAATTGGACGTATCACATTTGTAGTTTATGGCTGACCTTCCTCAATGGTAGAGGGTTGCTCGGCTCGGGGCGTGTCCCACTGCAACCTTCCTAGTGATATTTCAACATAAGTAGGAAAGATGGCGAGAAAGTATCCTCTTCACAAGAATCGAAACATAGGGCTGATGGCCCACATCGATGCGGGCAAGACGACCACAACCGAGAGGATTCTCTATTACACGGGGACCTCGCACCGGATGGGTGAGGTGGACTCTGGTAACACCGTGATGGACTGGATGGAGCTCGAGCAGGAGCGAGGCATCACGATAACCTCAGCCGCCACGACGTGTTTCTGGAAGGATTTCAGGATCAACGTCATCGACACCCCTGGACACGTTGACTTCACGGCCGAGGTCGAGCGGAGCCTCAGGGTTCTCGATGGGGTTATCATGATAATCTGCGCGGTCGGCAAGGTTCAGCCTCAGTCGGAGACTGTTTGGCGCCAAGCGGACAAATACAGTGTCCCGCGATTGGTCTTCGTGAACAAAATGGACAGGGTGGGCGCCGACTATTTCGCCGCGATAGAGGACATTGAGCGTTCTTTTGGCTGCATTGCCGCGCCGGTGACGATTCCTATCGGGGCGGAGACGGATTTCTCGGGGATAATAGACCTCGTTGAGCAGGAGGCACTTTTTTTCAGTGACATGAGTTTCGGGGCGGAGGTTCAACGTACTCCAGTGCCTGAGGAGCTTACACCGAGCGTGGCGAAGTGGCGCGAGCGCCTCGTTGAGGCGCTAAGTGAGGTTGACGAGTCGATTTTGGACAGTTTTTACAGCCGCTCACCCACGTTGAAGGAGGAGATGCGGCTTCTACTTAGGCGCGGCACTGTCGAGAACAAGATCGTGCCTGTGCTTTGTGGTTCGGCGTTTAGGAATAAGGGGATTCAGCTTCTTCTGGACGCGATCTGCGATTATCTGCCGTCACCGGTTGATGTTCCGCCCGCGAAGGGGCTTGATCCGGTCACTGGCGCGGAGGTGTCTCGCGCGGTGAGGGATGCGGAGCCATTCTGTGGGTTTATCTTCAAAATAATCTCTGACCCCAAGATGGGAACCTTGGCATTCTGTCGCGTCTATTCGGGCAAGCTCTCTGCGGGGTCGTATGTTCTCAATCCGGCGAAGGAGCATCGCGAGCGCGTTTCCAGGCTGCTCAGAATCCACGCCAACAAGTATGAGGACGTTTCTCACGTCTATGCCGGGGACATCACGGCAATAGTTGGCGCAAAGAACGTCGCGACCGGTGACACTATTTGCGACGAGAAGGCGCCAATAGTGTTGGAACAGATAACCTTCCCGGAGCCGGTAGTGTCAGTTAGCGTTGAGCCGAAGACGCTTAGCGACAAGGAGAAGCTCTCAAGCTGCTTGAGAACTCTTGCGCAGGAGGACCCGACGTTCAAGATAGCGCACAACTCGGAGACTGGGGAGACGATCATATCCGGGATGGGCGAATTACATATTGAGATAGTCCTCGACCGGCTGGTGCGGGAGTATAACGTTGACGCCAACATTGGTCGGCCGAGAGTGAGCTATCGGGAGACGATAACGAAGAAGGTGAGGTCTGAGGGCAAGATCCAGAAGCAGACCGGCGGGAGGGGCCAGTATGCCCAGGTTTGGCTTGAAGTGGAGCCTGCCAAACAAGGTGCCGGGGTGCAGTTTGAGGACAAGACAGCCGGCGGCGTCATCCCGAAGCATTTTGTTCCGGCCGTTGAGAAGGGCGTGTTGAGCGCCTCTTGCGAGGGGATTATCGCGGGCTATCCGGTGATTGATGTGAAGGTTACGCTCGTTGACGGTTCGTATCACTCGGTGGATTCATCCGAGCTTGCCTTTATGTTGGCGGGTAGGGATGGGTTCCGCAAGGCAGTGAGTATGGCGAATCCTGTTTTGCTCGAGCCGATTTTTGAGCTTGAGATAACCTTACCTCCTGAGTCGGTCGGTGAGGTTACGGGTAATCTCCAGGCTCGGCGCGGCAAAGTCTGGAGTATATCGTCGGGAAACAACGTCGAGACGGTGAAGGCGGAGGTCCCGCTGGCAAATATGTTTGGCTACGCGACGGCGCTGAGGTCCTTCACAAAGGGACGAGGGAATTATTCAATGCAGTTTGACCGGTATCAGGCGGTGCCTCGTTCGGTACAGGAGGAGGTCCTGAAGAGTTGCCATTGAAGGAGCAGAACACGAGTCGGGGAGGGGTATTCTTGAATTCGGCAGGAGTTTCACGAAAACTGAAGCTCCGATCGCCAAGTTGCGACCCATATAGCCGCATTAAGAGCGCTTACGGAGCGAGATACGAGTGTCTGCGGAAGAAGGCTCTGCGATTAGATGTCCGTCATTCGACATGGCCAGGACTGAGCCTTTCTGGCTACCGGTGGTCTCTCCCTTTTCGCCTTTTCGCCCTTTCGCCATTTCCCCCGTTTCCGCAGTGGGGAAGCTCCTCGGATTTGGGTGTTGACACAACGGTTTTCGGAAATATAATTTGCGATTCCGCTTCTTGGGTCGGGGTCTCTCCAACATAGGTATCAAATAGGGAATTGATGACGCATGGAAACTGAGAAGATAAGGGTCAAGCTCCGAGCGTTTGACCAACGGCTTCTTGACGAGACGAGCCGCAAGATATCAGATAGCGTCAGGCAGGCCGGCGGGCGCGTGATGGGACCCATCCCTCTTCCCACTGAACGGAGCGTGTTTACGGTTCTTCGCTCGCCACACGTTGACAAGAAGTCCCGCGAGCAATTTGAGATAAGGACGCACAAGAGATTGATTGAGATAGTGGAGCCCTCACAGCGGACGGTGAAGACGATAATGGACCTTAATCTTCACTTGCCTGCTGGTGTCGAGATTGAGGTGAAGTTGTAGTGAGCTCGAGGCCGGCGGGCGTGATCGCCAGAAACATTGGCATGACGCAGATATTCCTTGAAAGCGGCGAGGCTGTTCCAGTCTCGGTGCTTCAAGTAGGGGATTGCCGCGTCGTTCAGGTGAAGAACGCAAAGGGCCCGGACGGCTACAACGCTGTTCAGGTTGGGTTGGAATCGCGCAAGAAGTTCAAACGAACTACCAGGCCACTGAGAGGTCATCTGAAGCGGGTAGGCTTGGACGCGGTCGATCTTCTCAGGGAGTTTCGAGTTGACGACCCAGAGGGTTACGAGGTGGGTCAGAAGCTGGACTCCAGTCTGTTTGAGGAGGGCGACCTCGTCAGGATCACCGGGACCAGCAAGGGCAAGGGGTTTGCTGGCGTGGTTAAGCGGCACGGTTTCAGCGGGGGTCCTGGGTCTCATGGCTCACATTTTGGCCGGATTCCGGGCTCGATGGGCGCTTCTGCCACACCGTCTAGGGTTTACAAAGGCAAGAAGCTTCCCGGACGGATGGGCGGCCAGCGAGTGACGCTCAGCCGAGCGAAGGTCGTGAGGGTTATGAAAGAAAGAAACACAATCATCGTGAAGGGTGGAGTGCCCGGTGGCATTGGTGGTCGGTACCTGCTGGTGTCGAAGGTCAGCTCCACGAGCCGAGGCAAGAGTCAGTAGGTGTTTTCAGAAGTGGAAGCGAAAGTCCTTGATGCCCAGGGCCATCAGGTTGATACGATCGAGCTGAACCCCTCGCACTTCGGTGTTGAGGCCAAGCCTCGCGTGTTGCATGAGGTTGTTTGCTCCCAGACTAACAACTATATGAAGAAGACTGCGAGTACTTTGACGAGGGCCGAAGCGCGAGGCGGCGGTCGGAAGCCCTTTCGCCAGAAAGGAACAGGTCGTGCGAGGGCAGGCTCGAGAAGGTCCCCGCTTTGGAGTGGCGGCGGTGTGATATTTGGGCCGAAGCCTCGGGCAGTCGAGAGCAGACCGCCGAAAAACGTTCGGAGGCTGGCCTTTAAGATGGCCTGGTCCGATCGGTTTTCGTCCGACGCGGTCGTCGTATTGAAGGACTTTGGGCTCGAGGAGATCAAGACGAAGGAGCTCTTGGCGCGACTCGTTGCGCTCGGGGGAATAGGGAGAGTGCTTATCGCTCTTGCTGAGAGACATAAGATCGTCGAGAAGTCTGCACAAAACCTCAAGCCACATACCAGGAAGAGGTATGCAGGCGACATAAGATCAGTCTGTGTGAAGCTTATCGATCAAGTAACCGTCCACGACATACTGTTGGCGGACAGGCTGTTCCTCACACAGGAGTCCCTGAAGCTGCTTCAGGCGAGGATGGAAGTTGTCTAGAGAATTTGAGATTCTAAGATCTCCAGTGCTTTCCGAGAAATCGACGGCTCTGAAGGATGATCATAACAAGGTCGTGCTCAAGGTTGGATTGTCCGCTACTAAGCGGCAGATCAAGCGGGCTGTTGAGGCAGCTTTCAAGGTCAGGGTGCTCAAGGTCAATGTAATGCGCCGGAAGAGCAAGACTCGCAGTCTTGGGCGGTTCGTGGGGAAGACATCGTCGTGGAAGAAGGCGGTAGTAACGCTTCCGAAGGACGCCAGGGTTGAGTATTTTGAGAACATATAGCGTCTCTATGAGATTATGGTGAAGTTATGGGTATAAAGAGGCTCAAGCCCACGACCGCGGGTCAAAGAGGGATGTCGGTCTCGACGTTCGAGGAGATCACGGACAAGAGTCCGACGGTCAAATCCCTCCTCAAACCTCGCAAGAGGATGGCCGGTCGCAATAACGCGGGCCGAATCTCGGTTCGGCATCGCGGAGGCGGCGCAAAACGCAGATACCGGCTGATTGATTTCGTGCGGCGCGATAAGTCGGGTGTTCCAGCGACGGTGCGGACTGTGGAATATGACCCCAATCGCGCCGCCAGGATCGCGCTTCTGACGTATGCTGATGGAGCGAAGCGCTATATGATAGCCCCGGGCAAGCTGAAGGTTGGTGACAGGATAGAGACTGGTCCTGCCGCGGACATCAAGCCGGGCAACACCCTGCCCTTGAGGAACATCCCGCTCGGGATGGGTATCCATTGCATTGAGTTGAAGCCTGGCAAGGGAGCGCAGGTGGCTCGGAGCGCCGGGGCGGAGGCGGATCTTCTCGCCAAGGAGGGCAATTACGCACACGTTCGGTTGCCTTCAGGCGAGGTTCGCCTGTTCCACCTTGACTGCTATGCGACTATCGGTCAGGTTGGCAACGCCGAGCATTCCACGGTTTCCTACGGTAAGGCGGGACGCGCTCGATGGCTTGGCAGAAGACCTAAGGTGAGAGGCGTCGCGATGAACCCGGTCGATCATCCACACGGCGGGGGCGAGGGCAAGAGTTCGGGGGGAAGGCATCCGGTGAGTCCCTGGGGCAAGCCGACTAAGGGGATGAAGACACGGAAGAAGAAGAAGCAGTCCAGCAAATTCATAGTTAGGCATCGTTCGTCGAAATAGCGTGGGCATTTTGGATGACTAGGTCGCTGAAAAAAGGTTTTTTTGTGGATGAGCACCTGGCTAAGCACGTTAGGAGACGGCTCAAAGAGAGGACCAAGAAACCAGTCAAGACTTGGTCGAGGCGCTCGACAATCGTGCCTGATTTCGTGGGGCTCACTTTCTTGGTTCATAATGGTCGGAAGTTTGTCCCCGTGTTCGTAACAGAAAACATGGTCGGTCACAAGTTGGGTGAGTTTTCGCCGACGCGGACTTTTCACGGTCATGGCGGCAAGCTTGAACGAGCATCCCGTGCCAAGAAATTAAAGAAGTAGGAGCGGGAGAAAGAGACGTGGGTCAGGCTAGCGCACTTCTGCGGTTCGAGCGGGTCTCGTTCCAGAAGATGAAGCCAATTGCGGACCTTATACGAGACAAGAACGCAGGGGTGGCGGAGAGGTTGCTTTTGGTGTCGCCTCGGCGGACAGCTCGGATCATGCTCAAGCTTCTGCGGTCCGCGGTCGCCAATGCGGAGAACAGTCTCGAGATAGGTGACGCCGATTCGCTTTACGTATCGAGGGTGGACCTTGGGCCAGGGCCGACGGCGAAGCGGGTCCGTTTCAAGGCTCGCGGGCGTGTTGTCCTGATACGGCATCGGACGAGCCACGTGAGGATTGTCCTCGAGGAGCGCCTTGAGGGCGAGCTGGACGCGGACGAGGCCGACGTCGTAAAGGGCGAGAGCAAGGGTTAGTCGAGGAAAGGGAGAGCAGACTTGGGGCAGAAAGCAAATCCGATCGGGCTTCGAGTTGGTGTAACTAGGGACTGGGACTGCAAGTGGTATTCCAAGAGGGATTACGCCAAGTATGTTCACGAGGACCTCGCGATCAAGAAGGCGATTAGGAGCCAGTTGGCGAACGCTGCCGTCTCGAAGGTTCGTATTGAGCGACAGGGCGAGAATGACATACGCATATTTATTGAGACAGCGTTTCCCAGCAGGGTTATTGGGCGCAAGGGGGTGGAGGTAACCAAGCTTCGCGATCTTTTGACGAAGCAGGTCGGCAAGAACATTCACATCGAGGTGCTGAGCATTGAGAATCCGGACACCGACGCAATGCTGATAGCTGAGAACATCGCCTCGCAGCTCATTCGCCGCATTTCCTTCAGGCGGGCGATGAAGCGAGCGATTGGGTCTGCGATTCGAGCAGGCGTAGAGGGGATCAAGGTTGCCTGCGCGGGCAGGCTAGGCGGCGCGGAGATGGCGCGACGAGAGTGGTATCTGAAGGGGCGGCTTCCGCTTCATACGCTTCGCGCAGACATCGATTACGGTTACACCCTTGCCCGAACCACATACGGCGCGATTGGCGTTAAGGTATGGGTTTTCAAGGGCGAGGTCTTGGGCAGGTCCAAGAAGGAGGGGTCTTCCTGATGTTGATGCCGCGCAAAGTCAAGTTCCGCAAGCGTCACCGTGGCCGGATGAAGGGAAAGGCCCTCCGCGGGAACAGGCTGGCTTTTGGCGAGTATGGGCTACAAGCATTGGAACCGGGCTGGATAACGGCTCGTCAGATTGAGGCGGCCAGGGTTGCGATGACTAGGAAGATCAAAAGAGGTGGGAAGATTTGGATTCGCATTTTCCCGGACAAGCCTACGACAGAGAAGCCTGCGGAGACCAGAATGGGCAAGGGCAAGGGCCCTCCGAAGGATTGGGTCGCGCCGGTTCTGCCTGGACGGATTCTCTATGAGATGGAAGGAGTGTCCGAAGCGTTGGCAAGGGAGGCTATCCGGCTTGCCTCTCACAAGATTGGGATAAAGACCAGGTTCGTCTCTCAGGGGATTGACGTGGCAGCTTTGAGCCAGGCGGCTGGAGGTAATTGATGGTTCGCAAATCTCAGCTTTGGGCGATGACGGCGGATGAGCTTAAGGGGATCGAGGCCGACCTCAGGCGGGAGCTGTTCAATTTGCGGTTTCAGAAGGCAACGGGGCAGATCCAGAACCCGCTTCGCTTGAGGACTGCCCGCCACGAGCTTTCTCGCGTAATCACAATACGAAATCAGAAAGAGGCGACAAAAGCGTGACGGCAGAAGCAGCTAGGGCGCAACGCAAGGTTCGATCAGGTGTTGTTATCGGGACGGCGATGGACAAGACGGCCGTGGTCGTCATCGAGCGGCTGATGAAGCATGCGCACTACAAGAAATATGTCAAACGTGTGAAGCGGCTGCTGGTTCATGACGAGGAGAACCGTTGCGGCGTCGGAGATCGGGTTCAGATCATGGAGACAAGGCCGATTTCCAAGCGAAAGCACTGGCGGCTTGTTGAGATAGTTGAGAAGGCTAAGTGAGGGGTCCTCTAGCCGAGGGAGCGTAGAGCGAAATGATCCGAATGATGACGGCGCTTGATGTTGCCGATAACTCGGGGGCCAAGAAGCTGTCATGTATATCTATTATCGGCGTTTCTGGCAGGAAGACTGCGTCGCTCGCGGACATTGTGACGGCCTCCGTCAAGGAGGCTGCGCCGGGCTCAAATGTAGAAAAGGGCGAGAAGGTTCGGGCGGTTGTAGTTCGCTGCGCCAAAGAGGTCAGGCGCAGGGACGGGTCGTATATAAAGTTCGACAGGAATGCGGCTGTTTTGATTGACAAGCAGAACGAGCCCATTGGGACCCGTGTTTTCGGTCCTGTGGCGAGAGAGCTTCGTGAGAAGAGGTTTATGAAAATCGTTTCGCTGGCGGCGGAAGTAGTGTGATTAAGCGCGGTTTGGCCAAAGAACGGCGAAAGAAGTTCAACGTAAAGAAGAACGATATGGTCTTGGTGATTGCCGGCGATGAGAGAGGCAAGCGCGGCCGGGTTCTTCACGTTCTTCATAAGACCAATTCCATTTTGGTGGAGAACGTGAACTTCATTAGGCGTTCCACGAGGGCGAGTCGCGTTGATCAGAAGGGCGGTATCGTAGAGAAAGAGGGGCCCATCAAGATATCGAACGTGATGCTTGTTTGCAGCAATTGTGACAAGCCGAGCAGGATAGCGCACAAGACGTTGACTGACGGCAGAAAAGTCAGGATGTGCAAGAAATGCGGCGAGATGACATAGGGGTTGGGGGTTGAGTAGGCTTCTTGAGATTTATACCAAGGAGATAGTGCCGAAGCTCACGGAGCAATTCGGCTACAAGAACGTGCACGAGGTGCCGCGCCTCGTGAAGATAGTTGTCAACGTAGGCGTTGGCGAGGCAATCCAGAACGTGAAGCTTCTGGACGAGGCGGCGGGCGAGATTGCGCAAATAACGGGGCAGAAGGCAGTCATCAGGCAGGCGAAGAAGTCGATTGCGGGTTTCAAGCTCAGGGCTGGAATGCCAATCGGTTGCATGGTGACGTTGCGTGGCAGGCGGATGTATGAGTTTTACGATCGGCTTGTGAACGCGGCGCTGCCTCGCGTCAGGGATTTTAGGGGAATATCGGACCGCGCCTTCGATGGCCGGGGCAATTACACGCTTGGGATTTCGGAGCAGATAATTTTCCCCGAGATAGATTACGACAAAGCTAGCCGGATTCACGGGCTGTCGGTAACGGTAGTAACCAGCGCGAAGCGCGATGACGAGGCACGGGAGCTTCTGGCATATCTAGGTATGCCTTTCAAGACGGCGTAATTGTGTTTGTGCGGTTTTCATCAGAGGGAGCTAGGACAGTGGTAGGATGGCGAAGAAATCGCTGATAGCTAAGTGGAAGAGTAAGCCTAAGTTCAAGGTTCGGGCTTATAACCGCTGCAAGCTCTGCGGCAGGTCCAGGGGTTATTTGAGGAAGTTCGAGATGTGTCGTATATGTTTTCGGAATCTTGCTCGAGAAGGCGAGCTTCCCGGGGTAAGAAAGGCAAGCTGGTAGGGGGATGCTAGAGAAATGATGACCGACCCGATTGCCGATATGCTGACGAGGATAAGGAACGCAAGCCTGGCGAGGCACAGAAAGCTGAACGTTCCTTGTGCCAAGATAAAGGTCGATATTGCTCGAGTCTTGAAGGAACAGGGCTTTATCAGAGGTTACAAGGTCATTCCCGACCGGAGGCAGGGCGTGTTGAGGGTTTATCTGAGGTATGGGAAGGATTCACAGCCCGTGATCAAGGGGATCAAGCGCGTAAGCAGGCCCGGGCTCAGGGTTTACCGAGGCGTCAACGGGCTGCCAAAGGTCCTCGATGGTCTCGGTGTTGCGATTATGTCGAGTTCAAAGGGCGTGATGACGGACAAGGACTGCATTCGCAACCATTGCGGCGGCGAGGTTATTTGTAATGTCTGGTAAGGTTCTATGTCGAGAGTAGGCAAGAGACTCATTCCCGTCCCTGAAGCGGTAACTCTGACGATTGATGGGCTTGACGGCGGGCGTCAGCGGGTGTCTGTCAAGGGCAAGAAAGGTGAGCTTCGCCTTGACCTGCTGCCATGCGTTCACGCCGGGGTCACGGGATCGATAGTCTCAGTTGAGCGGACCGATGATTCAAGAAAGAGCAGAGCTTTCCATGGACTTTTCCGGGCGCTGATAAGCAACATGGTGCAGGGGGTTTCGGAAGGTTTCGAGAAAGTCTTGGAGATATATGGGCTAGGTTACAAGGCGAAGCTTGAGGGCAAGAACCTCGTGCTTGCCATCGGCTATTGCCACCCAGTACTCTATCCGGTCCCTGCCGGAATAGAGATTCATCTCGAATCTGAGACTGTGATCAGGATTAGGGGTACCGATAAGCAGCAAGTGGGTCAAGTAGCCGCCGAGATTAGGTCTTTCAGAAAGCCCGAGCCATACAAGGGCAAGGGGATTCGCTACAGAGGTGAATATGTTCGACGCAAGCAAGGTAAGGCGGGCGTGTAGCCTCCGGTAGATATAGAGGTTCTCAGATTGCAGCGGAAGTTCAAAGACAAGAAGGTTGCGGCAAGGTTCAGGAGGCACAAGAGCATTCGCAAGGATGTGTTCGGGACCAAGGCTCGACCCCGGCTCTGCGTTTATCGGAGTCTGAGAGAGCTCTATGGCGCCCTGATTGACGACGAGAGCGGTTACACTTTGCTCAGCGAGTCAACGCTCAATCTTCGTAAGCAGGGGACACTGAAGAGCGGCGCGAATAAGGAAGCGGCGAAGGCGGCCGGGGAGAGCCTTGCAAAGAGGGCGATAAAAAGCGGGATTGAGAGCGTTGTTTTTGACCGGGCCGGATATAAGTATCATGGAAGAGTGAAGGCGTTTAGCGAAGCTGCTCGCGAAGCAGGATTGAAGTTCTAGATACTGGAGGAGTAGTTGGGTTACGTTGATCCGTCGGGGCTTGAGCTCGAGGATAGAGTTGTCTATATAAACCGCGTGGCCAAGGTCGTTAAGGGTGGCCGCCGCTTTGGGTTTACGGCCGTTGTGGTCGTGGGCAATAAGTCCGGTATTGTTGGTATGGGGCTCGGCAAGGCGCGAGAGGTTCCCGATGCCATCCGCAAAGGGGCGGAGCGTGCGAGACAGTCACTGATTGAGTTTCCACTCTCTGGTTCAACCATACCGCATCACGTAAGCCGCAGGTCCTCAGCTTCGACCGTGCTCCTCAAGCCAGCTTCGCCGGGAACGGGTGTCATCGCTGGTGGTCCGGTGCGCGCGGTCATGGAGATGGCCGGTGTGCAGGATATTCTGACCAAATGCTTCGGCAGTCGAAGCCCTCACAATGTGGTTAGGGCGACTATTAAGGGATTGGCGTCTCTTAGGAGCGCAGAGATGGTTGCCGAAGAACGTGGTGTCGCGGTCGAGAAGGTAATGGAATAACGGGTTATCGGCTCAGGGGTTCTTCGTTATGGCTGATAAGATAAGGGCTACGCTTGTTCGCAGCCCGATAGGTCGGTGTAGGCGTCACAGAGATACAGTTGAGAAGCTGGGGTTTAAGCGTTTGCACCAGACGATAATCAAGGACAACCGTCCTGAGATAATGGGGATGCTGAAGAAGGTGAGCTATATGGTCGAGTTCGAGCCGTTTTCTGATGAAGGGGTGGCGACTGATGCTTAAGCTGCACGACCTGAGGCCAGCGCCCGGTTCTCGGCATAAGAAGAGACGAGTCGGCAGAGGCCCCGCAGCGCGGCGCGGCGGGACAGCCGGACGCGGCCACAAGGGCCAGAAGTCGAGGTCGGGATACAGCATGCGTGGCGGATTCGAGGGTGGCCAGATGCCTCTGGTGCGAAGGGTACCCAAGCGCGGGTTCAACAATCCGACCAGGGTCGAATACACCATTATGAATGTTGAGCAGCTTAACCGATTCTCAGAAGGGACCGTTGTGAGCCCAGAACTACTCAAGGAGAAGGGCCTCTTCAAGCGGAAGACCAACGGCTTGAAGATACTGGGCAACGGGGAGCTAACCGTATCTCTTACGGTCAGGGCTCACAAGTTCACACCAAAAGCGGTGCAGAAGATTGAGGCGGCGAACGGCAAGTCTGAGGTCATATAAGGTTGCTTGAGAAAATACAGAATATGTTCAAGATTCCGGAGCTTAGGCGCCGGATTCTCTTCACCCTTGGGATACTTGCTGTTTATCGGCTCGGCTGCCACCTTCCCACGCCTGGTATCGACTCCGCAGCTCTTGCCCAGTTCTTTGATGCGCAACGGGGCACCATCCTGGGCATGATCGACATGTTCTCAGGGGGCGCGCTATCGAAGCTGACCGTCTTTGCGCTCGGCATCATGCCTTACATCAGCGCCTCAATCATCCTTCAGCTGTTGATTGTGGTGGTGCCTCATCTGGAGAAGCTATCGAAGGAGGGCGAAGCAGGCAAGAAGAAGATCACGATGTACACTCGCTACGGGACTGCGGTTCTGAGCATGCTCCAGGGGTTCGGCATCGGGATGTGGATGGAGAAGATGACTAGTCCCTCTGGCGTCCCGATCGTCATCCACCCGGGGCTTGGCTTCAAGCTCTTGACGATGATAACGCTTACAGCGGGCACGGCCTTTATTATGTGGCTTGGCGAGCAGATCTCTGAGCGAGGCATCGGCAACGGCATCTCGTTGATAATCTTCGCTGGGATAATCGCTCGACTGCCCAGCGCGATAATACAGACCGTCAATCAAGTCATCCAGGGCGAGATAAAGATATACACGATTATAATACTTGTGGCGTTCATGGTCGGTGTTGTGGCGCTGGTGGTTGTGCTCCAGCAGGCGCAGCGGCGGTTGCCTATTCAGCACGCGAAGCGTGTGATCGGCAGAAAGCTATATGGCGGCCAGAGCACGTATCTGCCCCTCAGGGTCAACACGGCCGGCGTTATTCCGGTCATCTTTGCATCGTCGATTATCATGTTTCCAGCAACGGCGGTCGGGATATTCGGCGCCTCGTTCCTGGACCCGGTGGTTGCGCAGCTTTCGCCTGGGAGGCTGCTTTACACGGTGCTCTACGTGGCGGCGATAATCTTCTTCTGTTATTTCTACACATCGATCGTGTTCAATCCGACGGATGTCGCTGACAATCTGCGGAAGTCCGGCGCGAACATCCCTGGGAAGAGGGCGGGCAAGGCGACCGCGGACTATATCGACCAGGTTCTGTCCAGGCTTACGTTCGGTGGAGGTGTTTTCCTGGCCGGCGTTTCTGTGCTCCCGGCCGTTCTGGTCTATGGAATCCCGATAGCGGACATCCCGCTTATAGGCGAGCGGCTAGCGGGATGGTTTCCCTATTATCTGACGCATGGCCTCGGGGTTCCGTTCTGGTTTGGCGGCACGGCGCTTCTCATCGTGGTAGGTGTTGCGCTGGATACGGTTCAGCAGATCGAGTCGCAGATGGTGATGCGGCACTACGAAGGTTTTGTTAAGAAGGGCAAGATACGGGGAAGGAGATAGTGGCTTTGCGACTTGTTCTGATGGGGCCGCCGGGTTCTGGCAAAGGCACGCAGGCGAAGATCCTGGCCGAGCGAGAGGGCTTGGCTCATCTCTCGACCGGCGATATCCTTCGAGGCGCGATGGCGAGCGGGAGCGAGCTGGGGCTTAAGGTGAAGGAGGTCGTTGAAGCAGGTCAGCTGGTCTCCGATGACGTGCTTTACGGCGTCATTGAGGAGTCGCTTAAGAAGCTTGGGCCCAAAATGGGGTTTATCCTCGATGGTTTCCCCAGGAATCTTAGGCAGGCGGAGTTCCTCGAGGCGATTCTTGAGAAGCTAGGGATTGGCATTGACGCCGCGGTGTTGCTGGATTTCCCCGAGGAGTCGCTCATAAAGCGTCTCTCTGGTCGCCGGGTGTGCTCGCGCTGTGCGAAGGAATATCACATTGACTTCTTGCCTCCGAAGATTGAGGGCAGATGCGATCGGTGTGGGGGCGAGCTCTATCGGCGAGAGGACGACGAGCCTGAGAAGATAGCGACGAGGCTGCGGGTCTATAACGACGTTACGCTCCAGATG
The DNA here is from genome assembly GCA_964480475.1 of uncultured bacterium. Classification (GTDB taxonomy): domain Bacteria; phylum B130-G9; class B130-G9; order B130-G9; family B130-G9; genus CAYZPW01. Next base: position 28,739 of record CAYZPW010000013.1, read on the forward strand.
GTAGATTTCTACAGGGATAGGAGTCTGCTGATTAGGGTGGATGCGGACGGCAGCATCCAGGATGTAGTTCAGCGGGTTCTTGATTCAATCGGGAACAGAGCCAAGGAAAAGCGACTCTAGCGTATGCCGAAAGGAGAAGGAATTGAGGTAGAGGGCGTCGTAACCGATGCCTTGCCGAACACGGTGTTTGTGGTTGAGCTTCCAGATGGCAGAAAGGTGACTGCCCACATATCTGGCAAGATGAGAAAATACAATATCCGGATTCTCCCTGGTGACAAAGTAACGGTTGAACTGAGTCCCTATGACTTGAGCCGTGGACGAATTGTCTATCGTCTGAGGTGAATCTGGGTTCCAATTGAAGAGTTGAAGAGGCAGGTTTTGTGGCATGAAGGTAAGGCCGTCAGTCAAACGGATGTGCGACCGCTGCAAAATAATCAGGCGGCGCGGCGTTGTCAGGGTGATATGCAGGAATCCCAAACACAGGCAGCGCCAGGGATAGCAGACTTCGCCATAGTAGCTCGCAGAGCTATGTCGGCTGAAAGGGTTGAGATAAGGAGAGAGGTTTCTTGGCAAGAATAGCTGGTGTGGACCTTCCGAAGGACAAAAGGGTCGAGATCGGTCTGACCTATGTTTTTGGCGTAGGGCGAACGACTGCAAAGAAGATCCTCGAACAGACGGAGGTAGGGGCTGACATTCGGGTGAATAAGCTTACAGCCGCGCAGGTCAACAAGCTTCGGAAAGTAATCGAGCGAGACTTGAAGGTCGAGGGCGAGCTGAGGCAAGAGATATCTATGAACGTTAAGCGTTTGAAGGATATCGGTTGTCACAGGGGTCTGAGGCACAGGCGTCGGCTTCCCGTCAGAGGTCAGAGAACGAGGACTAACGCGAGGACGCATAAGGGCCCGCGGCCTGGGATAGGGATCAAGAAGAAGGCCAAGAGAGTCTAGTGGGGTTACCGTTTCCGTGCTGCTTCGTTGGTCTTGAGAGTGATGAAAGTCAACGGTTTTGTCTCTAGGGAATAAATAGGTAAAGGGAATGGCAAAAGGGGTCAAAAAGAGGGGCCGAAGAGTTACGAAGCGCAAGGAGAAGCGCGTCGTTCCTGAGGGAGTGATTCATATCCAATCGACGTTCAACAATACCATCGTTACGGTGACCGACAAATACGGGAACGTCATAGCTTGGGCCAGTTCAGGCAAGATGGGCTTCAAGGGCTCGAGAAAAGGGACGCCCTTCGCTGCGCAGGTGGCGGCTCGCGCGGCGGCCCAGACCGCAATCGGCATGGGCATGCGCAAGGCCGAGCTTTACGTAAAGGGCCCGGGTTCAGGTCGGGACACGGCGATGAAGGCGCTGCAATCGGAGGGCATAGAGGTAACGCTGATGCGGGACGTCACGCCGATTCCGCACGATGGTTGCAGGCCTCCGAAGCGCCGTAGAGTGTAGGGGCGGTTCACGAACCGCCCTATAAACTGCGTTTTGGGCCAGAGGGCGGCTCGTGAGCCGCCCCTACAATAGGAGGATAGCTTGGGTAGGTATTCTGGTGCAGCCTGCAAGATATGCAGACGGGAGAACGAAAAGCTCTTTTTGAAGGGCGAGCGTTGCACTTCTGGCAAGTGCTCTCTGGACAGACGCAGGTATGGTCCGGGGATACACGGTCGCAGGCGTCGGAAGGATTCGGACTATCGGGTCCGGCTTCGTGAGAAGCAGAAGGTCAGGTTCTATTACGGGCTCTCGGAACGGCAGTTCAAGAACAGTTTCATCGACGCGGAACGCATGAGGGGTGTTACGGGTTCAAACCTCTTGCAGGTTCTGGAACTGAGGCTTGACAACGTCGTGTATCGAGCAGGATTCGCGGTATCGCGCGCACAGGCACGACAGCTCGTGAGTCATAGGCATTTTCAGGTTGACGGCAGCGCCGTGAACATCCCGTCCTACAGGCTGAGTCTGAGCCAGGTGGTTTCGGTTCGGGAGAAAAGCAGAGCCAGCAAGGATTGTCCGGTCTTTGGCGCGATCGAGACAATGGGGACCAGAGGCAAGTTCCGTCCACGCTGGTTGGAGGTCAACGATGGGCAGCTAACGGCATTGGTCAAGGATTGGCCCAAGCGAGAGGACATTGTTGACATACCGATCAACGAGCAATTGATTGTTGAGCTTTATTCCAAGTAATCGCTTTTCGCATTGCGTAGAGAATAGCTGCAATGGTATTTGGCAGTTGCTGACAACTGGAGGGCAGATTTAGAATGCATTGGCATTGGAAAGGGATAAGTAAGCCCAAGGGTTTCGTCACGGAGCAGGCTACCCAGTTCTATGGGAGATTCACGGCGGAGCCATTTGAACGCGGGTTCGGGGTTACGATAGGCAACTCGCTCAGAAGGGTGCTTCTGTCCTCTTTGAAGGGCTGGTCGGTTACGGCCGTCAGAATAGAAGGCGTTCAGCATCAGTTTTCACCCGTGCCGGGTGTGGTAGAGGATGCGACCGAGATAATCCTCAATCTCAAGAAGCTGAGAACAAGGCTCGCAGTCTTCCATCCGAAAGTTGTCTATCTGAGTACAAAGGGGCCTCGCAAGGTAACCGCGGCAGACATAAAGCCGGACCCGGACGTAGAGATACTCAATCCTGAGACCCACATCGCGGAGCTTGGCGAGAGGAGTGAATTGAATCTTGAGATAAGGATTGAGTATGGCCGAGGTTACGTTCCTGCTAATCAGCACGTCTTTGGTGATTTGCCTGAAGGATGGATACCGGTCGATTCGATCTTTTCGCCTGTCAGGAAGGTCGATTTCCGCGTTGAGAATGTGCTGCATCTCGAGCGAGCTGACTACGATCGGCTTCTCCTTGAGGTCTGGACGGACGGAAGCATCGAGCCTCTGGATGCGGCTGCGCACGCCTCGAAGATATTGAAGGACATCTTTCTTGGTTTCATTTCGTTTGAGGAACCTGAGGAAGAAGAAGAGGAAGAAGCCGGCGAGGAGAAGGCTGAGATTAACGTTGGCCTGAAGAAGACCATAGAGGAGCTGGACCTTGGATCAAGACCGGTGAATTGCCTGCGTGCGGCCCAGATCAAGTTCGTGGCCCAACTGGTAAGCAAGACAGACCAGGAGCTCTTGAAGCTTGAGAACTTCGGCAAGGAGTCGCTTCGGGAGGTCAAGAAAGTGCTGGCCGAGTTGGACCTTGAGCTGGGGCAGGACCTGAGTGACATAGAAGAGCTTGCGCAGTATCTTCACCCGGATGAAGTGGCGGCAGAGGAAGCCGAAGACGCAAAGGGCGCCGAACTCGAGAAACCGAAGCCTCCCACGCGAGCCGCCTCTTCAAAGCCTGAAAAAGAGGAGCCGAAGCGAGAGGAACGTCAAGGAGAGCAGGAAGAGGCTGCCCCGCCGGCGAAGAAGAAGCGCGCAAAGGCCCCCCGTAAGAAGATCTCCCGGGTCAGCGCCAAAAGAGAGAAGGACGAAGAGGCAGAAGCGGTAGTCAAAGATGCCAAGGAAGCTGAAGTGAAGAAGCCCAAGCCTCGCAAACGAGCCATCTCTGCCAAGTCCAAAAAAGATCAGGCCCAGCCGGAGAAAGAGAAGGAGAAGCAGAGAAAGTCTTCACCACCGGCAAAGAAGAAGCGGGCGAAAACCTCTCCTAAGAAGACCGCCAAGGCCGACGCCAAGAAGAAAAGCGGTCAAGATGGAGAAGACAGCAAATGAGGCATCGAGTCTCTGGAAGAAAGCTCGGCAGACCCACTGGGCAGAGAAAGGCGCTTCTGCGGAATCTCGCAACGGAGCTTCTGAAGCACGAGCGTATATGTACAACTCTTGCCAAGGCGAAGGAGGCGCGCCGTTTCTCGGAGCGGCTGATAACCTTGGGTAAGAAGGACACTCTGCACGCCAAACGGCTCGCCGCGAAGCACATATCAGATAAGGCAGTCCATAAGAAGCTATTCAACGAGGTTGCGCCGAGATTCGTCGATCGTCCGGGTGGCTACACGCGGATATTCAAGCTCGGCCCGAGGAAGGGCGATGGAGCCGCCATGGCACTTATTGAACTGGTGGAGAGGGCGCCTAAAGAGAAGCCGAAGAAGAAGAGCAAGAAGTAGCCCCTGCCCTCGGCGAGTCCCCCTGCGCACTGCATTCGCCGCATTGAGTTCCAGCGCTTGGCTGCACCACGCTGTGAACTCGTGAAGCGGCGCACTCGAGGGAGCGAAGCTCCTCCCTGAAGACTCAGGAGTTTTCGTGTTTTTTGACTGATGGGTGTTGGCTTGTTGCCTCCGGGGCTTGGTTTTGGTCAAGAAAAAAGTGGGATTGACGTCAAGTTGGAGGGCAAAAGTCCCCTGAAAGGGGGCCACGTGGGTAGCCCCGTGTGAAACGCGGGGTATTCGGGCGGGAACACGACCCTCAGCCCTAAGGCGTCGGACAATCTCGGAGAGACTGTCCGACGCCTTAGGGGGCCATCAGCTTTCTGTTGGCCATGATCCGTGGGTTGCACCCACGGCTACGCACCTGATGCCCCTTCAGGGCATTGAAGCATCACTCGCCAACAGTCCCCACCTCCCGCCCAGTTTGCACGAGCTTCTGGGGCGAGAATCCCTCAAGGTCAGCCGCCCAGCACGTGCGCAAGCGCCCCAACGCATACTATTACGAAAGCTCCTCCTTAAAGGCTCTACTGACAGCTCTTTGCCGCTGGTCTTGTTACCTTTCGCCGCCTCATTTGTTCTCTTATTCGAGCACCGCTTTGGGAAACCGCTTGAAATCGTCTGTGGTAAGGGGAATTATTCGTCGCAATGCCTGCGGGCAGCGCGGGGGTCTCCTGCTACAGCCTCAGGCATCTGATATCGTTCATCTTAGACAAGGGTCTTTGCTGTGATAAACGTGGCGTGTGTCGGCTCAGGGGCTTGGGGAAGGAACCTAGTTCGCGCCTTTGCGTCACTTCCTGATTGCAGGCTGCTATACTGCTGCGACGTCGATGCGAAGGTGCTGGAGCAGGTCTCGAAAACGTATCCTGACTGCAAGGCCACGCCCTCGCTCTCGGAGGTTCTTCGGGACGAGAAGGTTGATGCCGTCGCTGTGGCGAGCCCGGCTAAACTGCACTACGAGCATGCGAGAGCGGCTCTTCTGGCCGGCAAGCACGTTTATGTTGAGAAGCCTATGGCGCTCGCCTCGAAGGACGCGGAGGACCTTCTCGACCTCGTCGAGAAGACAGGTCTTAGGCTCATGGTTGGCCATCTGCTGCTCTACCATCCGGCTGTTGCGAGGCTGAAGGAGCTCATACAGTCCGGGTCCCTGGGAGACATATACTACATTTACTCTCAGCGAACCAACCTCGGGAGAATCCGTTCCGACGAGAGCGCGCTCTGGAGCTTCGCGCCTCATGACCTTTCGGTAGCGATGTATCTTCTGGACCAGGAGCCGATTAGTATTTCCGCCGACGGGCAGGCCTACCTTCAGCCGGGCGTAGAGGATGTTGTTTTCCTGACGCTTCACTTCCCCGATGGGAAGATGGCGCACATTCAGGTGAGCTGGCTGGACCCCCACAAGGTGAGGCGCTTGACCGTTGTCGGCAGCAAGAAGATGGTGGTATTCGACGACGTTGAGACAATGGAGAAGTTGAAGATATACGACAAAGGGGCCAGGCTGCCGTCCTACGATTCCTACGGTGATTCGATAACTCTGCGTTTTGGGGACATCCACTCGCCTCACATAGAGGTGAAGGAGCCGCTCCGGCTAGAATGTGAGCATTTCATAAGTTGCGTTCGGACAGGCGCGACGCCGCTCACGGATGGCAGAGATGGCCTCAGGGTGGTTAAGGCGCTCGAGAAGGCGGAAGAGGCGCTGAGTCGAGGGCAGCGAATGGGTGGCTGAGGAGAAAGCGGTGCCTGAAGGTTATTCTGTCCACGAGACATCGATCGTGGACCCCGGGGCTGAGATAGGCCAGGGCACACAAATATGGCATTTTTCCCACATCATGGGCGGGGCCAGGATCGGCAAGAGATGCAAACTCGGACAGAATGTATTTGTGGCGAAGGGCGCTATTCTTGGCGAAAACTGCAAGGTCCAGAATAATGTATCGATATACGAGGGTGTTGTTCTCGAGGACGACGTGTTCTGCGGGCCGTCAATGGTATTCACCAACGTAAAGACGCCGAGATCGGCCTTCGTGCGTAACACGAGCGACGATTATCATCGAACTCTCGTGAGAACCGGCGCCTCGATAGGGGCGAACGCGACGGTTGTTTGCGGCGTAACGATTGGGCGTCATGCTTTTGTGGGCGCAGGTTCCGTAGTGAGCCGGGATGTGCCCGATTATGCGCTGGTTTACGGGGTCCCGGCCGTCATAAGGGGGTGGGCCTGTGAATGCGGCGTGCCGCTGTCTTTCTTGGATGCTGACGAGGCGGAGTGCCCCGAGTGCGGTCGGAAATACACAATCGAAGGTGCGATAGTGAGGAGGACTTGTCCGCCATAGCTTTATGCGAAGGAGGAGGTAATGCGAGTTCCGCTCCTTGATCTTAGACCTCAATTTGAGAAGATAAAGGACGAGATCAAAGAAGCAATAGACAGGATACTAGAGACGCAGGTATTCATACTCGGCCCTGAGGTTGAGAAGCTTGAGCAAGAGATAGCTGATTACTGTGGCGCGAGGTTTGGCGTGGGCTGCGCCTCAGGGACCGATTCGATTCTTCTAAGCCTTATGGCCGCGGGTGTATCCTCCGGCGATGAGGTAGTAACTACGCCCTATACATTCTTCTCGACGGCGGGCTGTGTCTCGCGGGTCGGCGGCATCCCGGTCTTCGTTGATATCGACCCGTTCACCTGCAACATCGATCCCTCGCTGATTGAGGCCCGGATAACTCCCAAGACCAAGGCGATCATCCCCGTCCACCTTTTCGGTCAGTGTGCCGACATGGGGCCTATTCTTGAGATTGCTGAGAGACATGGGCTTCATGTTATTGAGGACGCGGCGCAGTCAATTGGCTCGAAGACAAAGCTCAATGGCGAATGGGCGAGCGCCGGTGCGATGGGTCATTTCGGTTGTTTCTCCTTCTTCCCAACTAAGAACCTGGGCGCCTATGGGGACGGTGGAATGGTCGTGAGCAACGATGAGAATCTTGCGGACAGGATTCGCACCCTTCGCGTGCACGGCAGCAAGCCCAAATACCACCACAGCCTGATCGGGGCCAACAGCAGACTGGACGCGATACAGGCGGCAGTCTTGAGAGTCAAGTTGAGATACCTCGATGAGTGGACCGAGGCCAGGCGGCAGAATGCGAAGTTCTACGACGAGGCCTTTGCGGGCAGTGAGATTGAGACGCCCCATATTCGCGCTGACAATTACTCGATCTACAACCAGTATGTGATTCGGACGAAGGCTCGCGATAGAGTCAAGGAACACCTCAAAAGACACGACGTTGGCTGTGAGATATACTACCCAGTGCCGCTTCATTTGCAGAGGTGTTACGGGTTTCTCGGGTATAAGGCGGGCGAGTTTCCAATGTCGGAGGCGGCTGCCGCGGAAACGCTCGCCCTGCCCATTTATCCGGAGCTTACGGATGAACAGAAGGGCTATGTTGTCAAATCTGTTTTGGAGGGCTCCAGGCAATGACATCGGAGTCGAAAGAGCGACTTCTAAAGAGAATAACGAGCAAGGAAGCCACGGTCGGAGTAGTCGGGCTAGGATATGTCGGCCTGCCGCTCTTGCATGAGTTCTGCACGCAGGGATTCGCCGTTACAGGCTTCGACATCGACTCCGGAAAGGTCGATGCGCTCAACGCTGGAAGGAGCTACATCGGCCACATCCCGCCGGAGCAGATCGCCTCGCACGTTGACAGCGGGAACTTCAAGGCGACCACTGATTTCGACAAGATGGCGGGCACTGACTGCATCGTCATCTGCGTGCCCACGCCGCTTTCGGACACGAAGGAGCCTGACCTATCCTATATCAAAGGAACCGCAGGGAGCATCGCGAAGCGGCTGAGAAGAGGGCATCTTGTCATCCTGGAGAGCACAACCTATCCCGGCACCACGAAGGAAGTGGTTCTGCCGATACTGACCGCGGATAATAGTCTTGAGGTTGGAGAGGACTTTTTCCTCGCGTTCTCGCCGGAGAGAGAGGACCCCGCCAACAAGAACTTCACGACGAAGACGATTCCCAAAGTCGTAGGCGGCCTGACACCGCATTGCACCGAGCTTGCGGATGCTCTCTATTCAGCAATCGTCGATCGCACTGTGGTCGTCTCGTCGGCCGAGGTCGCAGAATCGGCGAAGCTCCTGGAGAATATCTATCGAAGCGTGAACATCGCTCTAGTCAATGAGCTGAAAATGCTCTTTACCCGGATGGGAATCGACGTCTGGGAGGTTATCTCAGCGGCATCGACCAAGCCGTTCGGGTTTCACGCTTTCTATCCCGGGCCGGGCCTGGGTGGGCACTGCATTCCCATCGACCCGTTCTACCTCGCTTGGAAGGCGAGGGAGTTCGATTTTGCAACGCGGTTTATCGAGCTCGCGGGCGAGGTCAACACCTCGGTGCCGTATTACGTGGTGGAGAGACTGGCGCTTGCGCTGAACGAAGAGCGGAAGAGCGTTAAGGGGTCCAAGGTCTTCGTCCTGGGCGTTGCATACAAGCCCGACGTTGACGACATCAGGGAGTCACCAGCGATGCGGATAATTGAGCTGTTGATGGAGCGCGGCGCGACAATCAGCTATAACGATCCGTTCATTCCCGAGCTGCCGATGATGCGGAGATACAAGATTCTGAAGACTTCGGTGGAGCTGACGAAGGAGGCCCTTTCTGAGGCGGATTGCGTCCTGATAGTCACCGACCATAGCTTGTACCGTGACAACGCGCAGTTCATCGTCGATAACGCTCGCATCGTGGTCGATACGCGGAACGCAACTCGCAGCGCCCAAAACAACAGGAGCAAGATAGTCTCCGCCTAGAGTTACCCATTCAACGCCGTCGAGGTGGGTCCATGATACAGAAGCTCCGCGTCGCGTTCAGGTTGATGTGGCGGCATCGCCTGCTGACGGTTGGGTTCTTCGCGGCGGCCGCGGCTAGAGCCGAACTCCTGATTGTATTTTTGTGGCTGATCAAGACCTTTCTGGGAAGGAGTCTCTCCCCGGTTGAGGGCGCGAGCTCCGAAGCCGGCTGGACGACGCTAGCTGGCGTAGGCGGGCTGATCTTTGGCTGCTGGGTCGCAAGGAGCATATCCGACTACTACACTAGAGTAGTTCAGACGGAGCTGGGCAGGCGCGTAGAAATGCGGCTTCGTCTGAACCTGGTCGAACACGTCTTGAGGCTCTCGGTCGGCTTTTTCGGTCGCAGCAGCAAGGGAGATATACTTCGCGCGGTCCACAGCGACGCCTCATCGCTCAGGGTGCTCGTCCATCAGACGTGCGGCATGGTCATCTCCGTCCTCCAGATTGCCAGTCTGTTTTTTCTGGCCTTCACAATGGACCCAAAGCTCACAATCTGGGGCTCGCTCGCAATGCCTCTTGTCGTTTTCCCACTAGCCCGGATCGGGGCTGCGATATCCCGACACGCGGAGCGGAGCCGATTCCACGGTATCGCAATTGTGAATCTCTTGCTTCAGGTCCTTTCGGGGATAAGAATCGTCAAGATATTCGAGGGCGAGGAGCGGGAAGCGAAGGCCTGCCTCAAGTCGGCAAGGGGTCTTTTGAAGGCCGCGATGGGGATTGTGAAGCGGCAGGCTCTCGCCGGCGTGATGCTCGACAGCCTCAGCGGATTTGGCATCTTCTTCGTCATTATGCTGGGCGGTGCGAGGGTATCGTCTGGTCAGATGGACATCTCCACGTTCATCGCGTTCATCCTGGCGCTGCAATTGCTTCTGGGAAGCACCAGGCGGTTGCTGAACGTCTATGCACAGGTCAAGGTTCAAAGCGTCGCCATCGACAAGATCGACGAGCTTATGGCCGTGGAGCCTGACATCAAGGATGCGAAAGATGCTGTGGACCTGAGGTCGCCGCCCAATGAGATCCGATTCGAGAAGGTCTGCTTTTCCTACGACGAGGAGCCGATCCTGTCAGATATCGACCTGGCGGTCAAACGAGGCGAGACGATCGGGATTGTAGGTTCATCCGGCGTAGGCAAGACGACGCTTCTGAATCTAGCCGCGAGGTTCTACGATCCTGACCGAGGTAGAATCCTCTTCGATGGCACGGACATAACAAGGATCAAGCTCAAACATCTGATGCGGAACCTTGCCATAGTCACCCAGGAGCCCTTCCTATTCCAGGTCTCAGCAATGGAGAACATCCGCTACGGCCGGCCCGACGCTTCTGACGAAGATGTGTATGCCGCCGCCATTTCAGCCAATATCCACGACGATATTGCGAGCTGGAAGGACGGCTACGATACGGTGATTGGGCCCAGGGGCACCGACGTCTCGGTAGGGCAGAAGCAACGAATCAACATTGCGAGGGCGATACTCAAGAACGCGCCGATCCTGCTTTTGGACGAGGCCACAAGCGCGCTGGATTCCGCGACCGAGATGCAGGTGCAGGAGGCGCTAGAGGGGTTGATGAGGAAATGCACCACACTTGTTATCGCGCACCGCCTCTCAACACTGCGAAAGGCCGATAAAATCGCTGTGCTTGCTGATGGGAAGCTCGAGGCATTTGCGCCTCACGAGGCGCTCATGAGGTCGAGTTCTACGTATCAGGAATTATGGGAAGCCCAGCAGCGACCCGCGAGCTCCGAAGAGAGAGCTTAACCCCTTAAGGTCTGAGCCCTGCCTGGCCAGCAGACGAGGCTCCCGTTCACGGGGAGAACCCGAAATCGGCGGCCGTCAGCCTATCGATCGGCAGCTCCTCGCCCTCAAACTCATTGCGCAGGTTCTCGTCGTGAATTACACGCACCCACATGGGCTTGTCGGCGATCTCCCGGACCCGAGCTATCTGGCCTATTCTTTTGTGTTCCGTGGCCCAGGTGGTCAGGATGCCGCCGACGAGGTCCGTCCTTTCCAGCAATGAGATAAATGAATTGCGCTCATTGCTGAACAGAGCGAGTCTCTTCCCATCAAATGAGAAGCCCAGCGTGAAGTTGATCGCGATCCGCCCTTGATTGGGGACCAATCTCCGCAGCACTCGCTTCAAGCGACCGTCACCCATTCGTGTCTTATCGGGCAGCCATCTGTGCAAAAGCCTGGCCGCCTCGCCACGCCTCTTTGGGGCCTCTTTCCGCGGATAGTCCTGAACCGTCTTCATAAAGTCCCTGTGAATCGCATCGTCATTGTCTATCCTTGAGGTTATGAGGTATTCAGTGTTGGGCTTCAGGCTCTGAGCAGCGTAGCGCCTCAACGTTCTGCGATGTCCACGCTCAGCCCTAATAGGAACGAGATGGCAGTCACGCCCAAGGCGGTCGGCCCGGTCGAGGTAGCGCTGTGGCGTCTTGGCGTCGAAGACAACTAGCCAGGTGAAGTCCTTGACCGATTGGTTCCTCACCGAGGGAACGCAGAACCTCTCGAACAGCTCAAAGCGGTTTTCCATCCATCTGTCCGGGTCCTTCGCCGGCACCCTGCCTTGTTTGTCAGAATAGGCTTGCTCCATGTTTCTGGGGTAGAGACCGACATTGAATCTCGTCATAAGGAAATGCTGGAATCTCATGGTCTCATGGTTAAGACGGCGAGGTTGTCAGGTTCAATCGCCAGCGTCATCTCGAGGTTGCAGAATCATCATAGCTTGTGACATTCGGCTCTAATGCCGTCTGGTCCGTGATAATCCTGCGTTTTGTGTCGCGTGACCGATCCGAAGCCGCACTCCTCCAGCAGACGCTTGAGCCTGACAAAGTTGTAGCCGAAAAGGTGAACGTCCCCCCGAAACCGGTGCAAACCGAAAATGCTCATTAAAGCTCGCTCGTTGCCAGCTACATACCTTTCGATTGCGCGATCGAAATCTGGACACTCAATGACCAGTCGGCCCTCCGGCTTCAGAACACGGCACCACTCTTGGAGCATTGCCCTCACCTTCGTGTGCGAGATGTGCTCAATCAGGTGATAGGATTCAATAAGGTCAACAGAATCGGACAGATAAGGCAACTTGACAACACTACACACGAAATCGGTAGCTCTCGTGTGTCTATGATCGATGTTCACAAAACCTGGCAGCCAGATCTTGCCGCATCCGAGGTGGAGCTTGATTCCCTGGGGCCGGCGGATACGTAGATAGAGACGATAGATGTGGAAGCGAGGTATCGCTAGCAGTCTGATATCTCTCAGATACTTCCACACCATTGAGAGCCGAAACCGCCGTGCGCGGTTTACGAATCTTTTTAGGCGAGGCCGGTCTCTTACCCATTTCTTCAGCCGAGCAGGTACCTTCACCATGTTCTATCTCTCCGGGCTTCTCCGACGCGATCCTGAATAATTCGGTTGATCCTGTCGGCAGCGTCCGTCAGACGTTGCTTGACCTCGGCAGTTCGCTTGCGCATCTTGTCCTGAATTGCGGGTCGATCTGAGGCGAGGCTCTCGGACAGGCTGACCAAGTGGTCCACTTCAATACTGTCTGAACGAACGACGTATTCCTCCAGGCCCAGGGAGGCCATGAAGTCCCGGCACTTGGGTCGATATTCAATCATAATTGAGGGCACGCCCGCGCAGACGGCGGCCACGACCGAGTGAAGCTTCATTCCGATGAACGTTGTGCAGCGCCTACATACGTCAAGCGCCCGTTTAACGTCGCTTGTGATGAGATGAATCTGAGGGTCCGCGATTCCGATCTGCTTGGCCAGCGCTCGTGTGCTGTCCATATCATCTGGCCACACGCATAGAAACAGGACCTTCCAGCCCTTTGAGCGAAGCGCCTTGCAGGCGAGCGCGATCCTTTCGACCATCCCATCCTCTGTGCCCCAGACATTGCCCAGCGCTGTGCCCACATTCACGCCGAGCACGTTCTCTTCGCAAGCGGCGTATGACTCTTTTGCGAATATGAGGGCCGAGTCGCCCACAACCTCCACATCTTCAAGCCCGGCCTGCTTGAGAAGCGCTGCGCCAAGAGGACCCCGAACCCCCACGAACTGGCACTGCTTGAGGCGGTCAACCCACGCTGAGAGCTGATCTTCCCAGTCGCCTCGGCCTTCCCAGAACCCGCTATTGGCAACGCCGGTGCCCAGAGTGAAACACACGGGACACTCGTCAAGCAATTCCGAGAACATCGCCAGCCTTTTCTTGCTCCTGTTTATCAGCGTTCCTCCTCCGAGGCATCCCGCCGCAAAGACGTCTCGCCCCGTTATCTTCCTGTAGGTGTCTCTCCTGCTTGAGCGAAGGCTGATAAATGGCAGAACATGATATTCAGGAAACAGCCGCTGATACGCCTGGTAGAGCATCTCGTCACCCAGGTTCTCATGGCCAGTCCAGCCAACGTAGCCGATGCGCGTTCTGAACGGGTTGCCCAGCATCCAGTAATTCCTGACTCTTTGCGATAGTTTCACTGTTGTAGTTTCCTGTCTTTTGCTTGCACCTTATTTCAACCAGCTACCTAATCATCAAGAGACTGTTTCAGGGGGCCCCTAGGATAATCCCCTGTATGTGAGTGCGCGGCAATCAAGGGCAGAAGCCAAAAGCGCCCGGGGAAAGCTTGCTCAGTGGTACCTCCTCGCCGACGAATCGGTTCAAAAGATTCGTTTCATGGACAACGCGCACCCACATAGGCTCAGTGTCTATCTCCATGATTCTGGACAGCCTGTTGACTTTTTTGTGGTCAGTGGCCCATACGGTCAGTAAACCGCCGGCCTGGGTCGTCTTCTCTATCAACGAGATAAATGAATTGCGTTCGTTGGCGAAAAGGCCAAGCCGTTGTCTTTCCAGTGCGTAACCCCACGTGAAGTTGACCGCGAACCGGTCTTGGTTGCGAACGTGCTCCGCTAGTAACCCGCGAGCTAATCTCTGTACGACCTTGTATATCTGCCTATCAACGAAACTGGCAGGTTTCGGAGGTCTGTCGAGCGTCCATCTGTGGATAAGCTTGATGAGCGGTCCCGGTCTTGTGGGTTTCTCGGTCGGCACGAGATCCTGCACACGCCTGACGAAGTCCGAATGGATTGCGTCATCGTTGTCGAGCCGGGTAGTAATGATGTATTCGGTCCACTTATCCAATCTCCGTGTTACGTAATCCTGCGCCGCAGGCAATGCGGCCTCGAAGTGAAGAAACCTGAGCAGCTTTCCACTGAAAACACTGGCAACTACCCGAGCTTCGTCGCGGCATCTTGACTTCGCATATAGGGGAACCAGGACACCGTCGTCTCTATACCGCTCAATCCTCTCTCTGAACTTACTCGGGGTCTTAGGGTCAAACACAACGAGCCAGGTGAAGTTCTTATTGGACTGACTCATCACCGAGGGGACGCAATACTTGTCGAATAGCTCCAGGCGATCCTGCATCCACTTGTCCGGGTCCGTCGCAGGCGCCTGACCCGATTTGTCACGATAGGCTTGATTCATGTCGGCTGGATACAGACCGAGGTTGAATCTCGTCATAAGGAAATGTTGCAATCTCATTGGTTCGCCTGCTGGGTGAAGTCGTAAATGATACGCCTGATCATGTTGGTTGCGATGCAGCGGACCTCAGGAGCAGCTATTCCAATAAGTTTGGTCAATCGTCAGGGCTACTGCTCTTCTGCGTGCTGCTGCCTACCGGCCACGTCACGATAGAACTCTAGAAAACGAGCAGCCTGTTGCTCAAGTGTGAAGTTGGCCAGAACACGTCTTCTGCCCTGCTCACCCATTCTGGCACGCAATTCCGCGTCTTGAGCCAGTGCGATGGTCTTCTCCGCGAGAGCCTGTGGGTCGCGAGCCGGAACGACGAAGCCAGTTACACCATCCTCGACTGCCTCGGGCAGGCCCCCTGCATCTGTGCAAACCACTGGGAGCCCAAAGCTCTGGGCCTCCAGCACAGCGTTGCCAAAACCCTCGCGAACCGCCGGTTGGATATATATGTGCGCCTGATGCATGAGTGGCAGGAACTCGTCTCTCCCCAGCCGACCGTGCAGATGCGCCACGCCTTCCAGGCCCATTTGCCACACGGCATAACGCAATGCTTCGTAGAGTCTGCCTTCCCCCACGATATCGTAGCGCACCTTCATTCCGCGCTCTGCAATGATCGATATAACTTTCAAGCCGTATTCATAGCCCTTTCCCCAGTCCAAGCGACCAATACTGAGTAGTCTGAGGCCATCCTCTGGCGAGGGCCGGTCTGGTCGAGGCGAGGCGCTGGGCTCAAACACATGGGGCTCTATCCCAGGAGGAATCACCCGGCCTTTCGTCGGCGGCAGACCGAGCTCCCTGGCGCGGCGCAGCAGCGCCTCGGACACGAAATGGGAATCGTCGGAGGCTTGTAGTATAGTCCTGCAAATCTCTGTGTTGATCAACGAATTGACGAATAGATCAGCTCCCCTGAAGCTCACAATTACCTTGACTCCGAGGATGTCCTTAAAAAGTATGAGGTCAAGCAACTCTTGAGCGAGCCAACCGTCCTCGAGATGCACCAGGTCAAAGCCCTGTCCCAGAAATGGAAGAAGCCTGAATACACTCCCTCTCGCCTTGGCGGTTAGCCCATGACGACGCAAAGCGGCCGCGATCAATCTCAAGGTTCGTCCGGGGCAGAGAAGAGCCCTTCGCAGCAAGAGGAGCCTGTGTCTT
The DNA here is from genome assembly GCA_964480475.1 of uncultured bacterium. Lineage (GTDB taxonomy): Bacteria > B130-G9 > B130-G9 > B130-G9 > B130-G9 > CAYZPW01. Next base: position 44,358 of record CAYZPW010000013.1, read on the forward strand.
ACTCTCGATTTCCATCCCGACCTTTTCTTTGGGAGGTATTTGACTCGAGAGCGATAACGGGCGAGGGTGGCCCGTTCTGCGGGGAATGAGCACTGCCGATACAAAAAGAGTGTGATATCCAAACCGAGCTTGAGCAGCGGCTCGAATTTCCTCGCTGGGAACGTCCCTGCTATGCCGCCTACTGACGCTACTTTTGGCCTTGACTTCATGCGCTTTTGTCGTTTTCTCTATTCTCAGTCGAGCAAACTCTCAAATCCCATTGCTAACAGCGCTAAATCGCGCTGCGCAGCGGTCTTGCTGCAAACAAACCGGCGCACGACATGCAGCTCGAGCAATCTCACGAATTGACCGTCGGCGAGGGATCTGGCGCTTTCCTTGCGATGAACATGTGACGAATCAGCCTGTGATCAACCCACTGGCCGTTGTCTAGAATGAACTCTCTGACAACTTTGATGGGGTCTGGGAACCTGAATTGAGGATCGAAGCTGGCATCGTGCATTATCAAGTAACCGCCCGGCTTGATGAACGGAGACCACTCGAGGAAGTCGCGCTTGACGGGCTCGTAAGCGTGGTTGCCGTCGATGAATAGAAGGTCGATCGGCTTGTCCCAGTCTCCGGAGAACTGGCTGCTGTAGCCCCTGAGTATCTTCACGCGCTCGTAGGCGCCGAATCGCCTCAGGTTCTCGGAAAACAGGTCTATCAAGGGCCGCTGCATCTTCTCGCTCGCGCGGCGCAGGTTCGCCGACGACACTGCGTCACCATCCGCGTTGAACGGGTCTATGCAGAAAAGGGTGGCGCCGTTCTTGTCCCTAATCGCCCGAGAGAGCACTACGGCCGATCTACCCAACCAAGAACCTATCTCGACCAAAACGGGACCGTCGTTAGGCAGACTTTTGGCCACGTCATATAGGGCAATGGCATGGTCTTCGGGGAACCCGCCCTGAACACAGGTATAGGGATAAACCGCACGGTAGCGAAGTCCGTGCTTCTTGACCCAGTTATACCTGTTTTTCACTCCCCGGTAACGTCTCTTGACCCATCTTCTGATCCCATAATAGCTGCCTCTCGCTTTCTCGTAACTCCTCTTGCCGAAAACGGTTTGCAGCGTTGCTTTCGGGACACTTCTCATCAGAAATCGACTCCTATTCCTTGATCTGGACATGAACGCACTCCCAATCCGCCTCCTCTTCGCTCGCCGTTACGTTCATCTCGTAACCCTCCACAACCTATGATAACCTGAGGCGATCTTCAAGTGCCTGGACTGAGCGCCACCCTCTATCTGATAATCTGTTATAAGATAAGGAGTTGAGTTCTGAACCGTGCGTTGAAAGAATCCCCTGAGTCTGTGCGTTCTGACCTCAATATGGTGCTACCTGCTCCTCTTTGCTGGGACGAGTATCAGGGTGGGCAGGTTAAGGGTCTGCGCACGGACCAACTGCGAGCGCCTTGAGCTTGACTGACACCGTTGACGGCGCTACCTTGAGGCGGTCTGACTCGTGGGCAGCCGCCGCAGATGTATTGAGAATGAGGAGGGAGTCGGTCAGTTACGATGTATGCCAAAAGAGCCAAGCGCATTGGGATGAACTTGCTGCTTCTGTCCGTTTCCCTGGGCGTTGCGCTTTTTGGGGCTGAGTTTGCTCTGCGCTACATCAAGGGATTTGGGCCAGCTGTAAGCCCCAAGTTGTTCTGCGAATATGACCCTGTTCTTGGCTGGCGCAAGGTGCCAGGTAAGGAGGGTTGGATTGACGGCAGAGGATACAGGGTCCACGAGAAGATCAATTCCAAGGGCCTCAGGGGGCCGGAGTTCCCATACGACAAGCCTGAAGGTGAGTTCAGGATACTGGTCTTAGGGGATTCGTTCGTTGAGGGCTACTTCGTATCGCTCGAAGATCTGTTCATACAGAGGCTAGAAGACGCTCTTAACCGGCGCGGCGACGGGTACCGGTATCGAGTCATAAACGGTGGAACCGGAGCGTATAGCACGGACCAAGAGCTGCTCTTCTTCCAGAATGAAGGACGGAAATATGAACCGGACCTGGTGTTGCTCGTGGCATGCTACAACGACATGTGGTACAACACGCGAGATAGA
>CAYZPW010000014.1:0-44572 GCA_964480475.1 uncultured bacterium
CAGTCAGAATCCTCGCTCGAATCGCTGTTGACAAGCAGCCGGGGAATCAGAATACTCCTGCTTCAATTGTGAGCGGCAATCTCGACTGTTATGTCGCTGAGACTGTGGGTTGAAGGCGGTCAGAATCCAATAAGTAAGCGTTTCGGAGGAACGAATGGAACGAATCATGGTGATTGGCGCTGTGGGTCAGATCGGTTCCGAGCTGACCATGGCGCTTAGAGAGAAGTATGGCAGCGACAACGTGGTCGCGGTCGGACGAAAGACGAAGCCAAGTGAAGAGCTGCTCAACTCAGGGCCTTTTGAGTTCAGCAACATCCTCAACTACGACGAGATTAAGGCCCTTATCGAGAAATACAACATCGACACGATTTACCTAATGGCGGCGATCCTCTCAGCCACGGGCGAGAAGAACCCGATGCTGGCCTACCGTGTCAACAACGACGGCCTGATGAACATCCTCGAGATCGGACGTGAGCTCAAGCTCCGAAGGGTCCTTATCCCGAGCTCGATTGCCGCATTCGGCCCCGAAACGCCTCGGGACAACACGCCCAACGACACAATCCTGAAGCCAAAGACGATGTATGGCATCTCTAAGGTTCACGGCGAGCTCCTGTGCGATTACTACTTCTACAAGTACGGCCTCGATGTACGCGGCCTGCGGTATCCTGGGATCATCAGCTACAAGACGCCTCCCGGCGGCGGGACCACGGACTACACGGTCGAGATGTATCGCGCCGCGGCCCAGGGCAAGCCCTACACGTGCTTCGTCAAGGAAGACACCATACTCCCGATGATGTATATGCCCGACGCGCTCAAGTCGATCATGGACCTGGCCGACACGGACCTCAGCAAGCTCAAACACCACTCCGACTTCAACGTAACCGCGATGAGCTTTAGCGCCGGCGAGCTCGCAGACTCGATCAGACAGTACAAGCCTGCTTTCAAGGTTACCTATGAGCCGGACTTCAGGCAGGGCATTGCCGACACTTGGCCGATGTCGCTCGACGACTCGGCCGCCAGACAGGAGTGGGGCTGGAGCCCGGACTATGACCTCGACGCGATGACGAAGGATATGCTCGAGAACCTTCCCAAGGTCCTGGGCCTGTAACACATCGCATAGTGCACCAACGGGGTTTTCTTTCTTTGTAGGGGCGGCCCCATGGAGGCTGGGTCATAATTCGAATCTGGGGTTGTGTAAGGGCGGTGCTTGTCTCCGCGCGTCTATATATCGGGCAGGCATTCGCCGCGCGGCGAACTCCTACATATAGTATGTCGCATTCCACCATCCCATCACGTCTCCGTCGATAAACCTATTATGTCCCAGCCTCTCGGAGGTTCTCCCCTACATTGACTTCGCCCGCAAGTATTGCCCAGCCTCCTCAGAGCTGACACTCGCCAGTTGATTTGACCAGCTGCCAGGTGTCATTGTAGTACATTCGGAGAACGTATGATTCTCGATGAATAGCGGTCGCGAGAGTAGTAATATTGAGGCGGTCTGAAAGTGCTGCCATGGTCTTTCTGGAAAGGTGCTTCACGCTCACCCGCGGGGCTTTGGGCTCAGCAAAATGACCGATATTGACGATAGGCCGCTAATAGTTCAGAGCGACAGGTCGGTTCTGGTTGAGGTTCGGAACCCGAGCTTTGACGTGGCCAGGGACTACCTCGCGCTTTTTGCGGAGCTCGTCAAAAGCCCAGAGCACATCCACACCTACAGCATCTCGCCCATCTCGCTCTGGAACGCCGCCGCCTCCGGCCTCACGCCCGAAAACATCATGGCCTTTCTCGACCGATACGGCAAATACGAGACGCCTCAGAACGTCAAGCGCGACATAATCGATTACATGGGCCGCTATGGGCGGCTGGTGCTGCTTAAGCGCGGCGAGGACCTGGTGCTTGTTTCGGACGACGATTCGCTCATAGCGGAGATACTTAACACGGAGCGCGTGGCCAAATACGTCGAGCGACAACTCGGCGAGCGGCAACTCCTCATCCCGCCGCTTCATCGAGGCGACATCAAGCAGGCGATGACGCGTATCGGCTACCCGGTGAAGGACGTCGCGGGCTACGTCGATGGGACTTTCTTCGAGCTCGCGCTTCGGGAGTTCACGTCGGACGGCGAGGCGTTCGAGTTTCGGGACTATCAGCTCGCGGCAACGGATGCGTTCTACGCTGGCGGGACTTCCGAGGGCGGGAGCGGCGTCATCGTGCTGCCGTGCGGGGCCGGTAAGACCATCGTTGGCCTCGGCGCCATCGCGCTGCTCAAATGCGAGACGCTGATAATCTGCACGAATATCATCGCGATTCGACAGTGGATTTCAGAGATGCTCGACAAGACGAACGTGTCGGGCCTGGACATCGGCGAATACAGCGGAGAGCACAAGAACATCAGGCCGATAACGCTCACGACGTATCAGATGCTGACGCACCGAACGAACAAGGATGCGGAGTTTCGGCATTTTAAGATATTCGACGAGAAAGACTGGGGCCTGATAATTTACGACGAGGTTCATCTGCTGCCGGCGCCGGTCTTTCGGATAACGGCCGCTCTTCAGGCGAGACGGCGCCTGGGCCTGACAGCGACGCTGGTCCGTGAGGACGGGCTCGAGGCGGACGTTTTCAGCCTCATCGGTCCCAAGAAGTTCGACGTGCCCTGGAAGGACCTCGAGAATCGCGGCTTCATTGCTGAGGCGCACTGCACGGAGGTTCGCGTTGAGATGCCGCGTGAAGTGCGGCGCAGTTACTCGCTCTCGATGCACCAGCAGAAGCACCGGCTGGCCGCAGAGAACTACCGCAAGCTGGATGTGGTGAGGCGCCTCGTGGCGGCGCACGAGGGCGAGCAGATTCTGATCATCGGGGTTTATATTCGGCAGCTTCAGGAGATCGCCGACGAGCTGGCCGCCCCGTTTCTGCACGGTGCGACGCCGACGGTTGAGCGTGAGATGCTCTATGACGATTTCAGGTCGGGCAAGATCAAGACCCTCGTGGTCTCAAAGGTGGCGAACTTCGCGGTCGATCTGCCGGACGCCAGCGTCGCAATTCAGGTCTCGGGCACGTTCGGGTCCAGGCTGGTGGTGGCGCAGCGGCTGGGGCGCATACTTCGCCCCAAGACGCGCGGCCAGAAGGCCTATTTCTACAGCATTGTGTCGAAGGACAGTAAGGAGCAGGAGGCGGCCATGAATCGGCAGCGCTTCCTGACGGAGCAGGGCTACGCCTACAGCATCTACGACTGGCGCGAGCTCCTCGGCACGTAGGTCTTTGGGGCCGCTTAATTCGGCGCCTCGGCTCATCCAGTCAAGGGTTTTCCACCACAGAGACACAGAGTCCACAGAGAGGGGATGCTGTCTGGCGTCATCCTCGCCTCAACGCGGGGACGTTGATGGCTCTGGTTTATTACGACCGGCCGTCCGGCAGGTGACATAGACGCCTCGCGCCTGCCCTCCTTCCTTTGGCGTTCGCGGCAATGGGCGCTTTTCGTGGCGAAAATGAGCCCTTTGGCAAGAAATATAAACGCTGATTGACATAATAAAACGATCTAATGCGTCTAAATACGCTGTCATACACAAGAAAGACCTTGACAACCGTTCTCGTTTCTCTTACCTTGACAATGGCCGGGGCGCGGCGTGTGGAGACTTAACGTTTCAAACCTCTCTTTGTGAAAAGAGGTGATGAACTTTGACCAAGAAAAAACTGGCGATTCTTGCGGCCCTTGCGGGAGTGGTAGCGCTCGTTGCCCTGTTGGTATTTGCGGATACTACTGACGAGTGCATCAAGAACATAACTACGGGGCCCATGGTGAAGGACCTGGAGGGCATGACCGGGGTTACTGTTTAGGCATACCACATCACCCAGAATGACTGCCACTGTAACCACGATGCGGGCACGTTGACCTTGTACTGGAAGTTCCATGACGAGATCGACTGGACAACGGCCGGGACAATGACCGCCGGCGTCGAAGAGTGGTGCGGTGTCCAACAGTTTAGCAGACACCTGACGGTCAGCTCTGGGCGCACCGTTGACCTGAAGGTAAAAGACAGCGCACATGAGGACTGCAAGGCAAGCCGTTTCGGTTTCGACATCCCGTAACCAGTTTGGCTAGTTGACAAGGCCGCGCCCCGGTCTTTTGAGTCTGTTTCGTTGAATGTAACCATTTGTGAGTGTTTTTGAGGAGGGCGAGTTATGAGAGTAAGTATGGCCCCCGTGGGCTTGCTTGTTTTGAGTTGCGTGGGAGCTTTGGCCCTGACGGTGTTTTCGGTCGGTCCGTGCTTGGCAGGCCCCGAGGGTTCGGTGGGCTATTGGGGAGGCCTGTGCGGCAGCGACGTGCCACATGGACTAAGTGGTCGAATCATTCAGAATAACGACTATGATATTGCTGTGGACCAGGAGGGGAGGCCCCACGTAGTCTGGGAGTCTCCTACGCAAAGCGGCCCGACTGCCACGCCGAGTTCGATTATCAGATACGCGTTCTGGGACGGTGATAGCTGGCGAGGGTTGCCGGAGGCAGATGGCCCGACCGAGTTCGGCATAGGCAAGAACTGCACTATCTCGGTTCTGCCCAGCGGCTGGCCGGTGGTTGTCTTTTGCGGCTGGGACGCCCCCACGCAGCGCACGGTGATCCGAGCTTTTTTCTGGAACGGCTCGGGATGGCAGACGATTATCTCGCCGGAGCTCAATCGCGTCGAGACGGGAGCGTTTAGGGTCGCTGTCGATGGCCTTTCAAGGCTGCACACTGTTTACAAGAAATTCACCACAGACCTTGATGGGAACACACACGTGTATCTTTACTATTGTTTCTTTGATGGGCAGTCTCTTCAAGGACTTGCCGGGAGCAATCAGGGCGAGGGCGTAGCCGGCGATTGCCCGCGAATAGTTGACACCAGCCAGTTCGATTTTGCCCTGGACAACGGCGCATTCCCACATGTAGTCTGGCAGGGCGAGGGCGAGCAGGTCTTCTACAAGTTCTGGGACGGCGGCGCATGGGAGCAGGTTGACGGGCAGGACATGTTTCCACAACTGGATTACGCTACGCAGCCGCGAATAGTGGTTGACGGGGAGCGCCACCCACACATTACCATAATCGGAGGCAACATTACTGGCCCCGACACTTATACGCAGTACATGTACTATGCAACTTGGGATGGCAGCTCCTGGAAGACGTATTGCGCGAGCTCGGCTCTGCCATTCCGCGACATGGCGGTGGGCAGCGCTGGCAATCTGAATCTCTGCTGGGTGGCCGGCACGCCCGGTAGAATCTACTTCAGGCGCTGGGACGGTACTGGGTTCAGCACGCTGGCCTGGGGCGACGTTGGTTGGGGCGTCTCACAACCGCCGCCTTTTCTCGGTCCTGATGCTAACCAGTGGTATGAGGTCCCCAGGATCGCCGTCGGCCCGACCGATGAGATATATGTGGCCTATATGGCGATCACGAACACTCCGGTGCAAGGCTCGCCGCTCAGGGAGACGTTCGGCAGCTGCCGGGTGTCCTCGTTACTGCAAGAGCCCGCGCCATATCCGCTTCTCGTGCTAGAGACAGACAGAAGGCGGTACAATCCGGGCGCAACAACGATGACGATCATGCTCGGCGCTGACAACCAGCAGGACCAATGGGTCGATACGAAGCTATTTCTAGCCGCATATCGTAAGGAAGATGACGAGCTCTTCCAGTTCTCGCTGTCTCTTTCGCTTCCGCCTCATTTCTACTTTCCGCTCTCGGAGGTGTTTGAACTGCCGATTGGCCCGAATGAGCTCTTCCGTCCTTCCGGCAGTTCCTATTTTCTGGGCGCACAGTTCCTGGACGCGGCGACCGGCGACGCTCTTGGCCACCTACAGTGGAAGGAGATAAGCATCAGATAGTGAGGTAATGTTTCAGAAGTTAAGCAAAGGGGGACGGGCCAATTGCGCCCTGAACGTTCGATCCGCTCGCTGACGAATCTGAGACGGCTGATCCCAAGAGGTCCTTAGCAGACCGCCTCGTTCCAGTTTGTGCCTGCTGTGAACGCGGCTCTAAACACCTTGTCCGGCAGCGATTCAAGGGTGCGGACATGCGGTCGAGGCAAAACGGCTTCAGAAACTTGATCGCCTTTAGATATGTCGCAAAGCCGCACTGCCTCGGTACGCGCTGGAACCAATTCAAGGAAGCGGCGTGACAATTTGCCCACAATTCTGGACACAGACCCAGGCCAAGGCGCCGGGGCGCGGTTTGACAATTAAGCTCACACAGCCGATAGTTGCTGTTCAAGCATCAGTAATTGGCAAACTCTGAAAGGATAGGGGCGGAGATGGAACTCTGGCCGGACAGTACCTTGTCACAGAACCTGCGGGTTCGGCGATGGTTCTTGGTCGGGTTGGTTCTGCTGCCGCTCATCCTGACATTCCCCGCGCGTCGAGCATATTACCAGGGCCAGGCTTGGGCGGACTTCAGACCGCAGACGTGGGCTGAGATAGGGGGTTATGTAACCGCTGACTACGAATACTGGGAGCCAGAGTTCTATAGGCCACTGGCCAGGATACTACCAGCGCTGGAATACAAGCTTTTCGGCACGAATCCAGTTGTACCCAGAGCAGTCTTCTTTGTGGCCTATTCTGCAACCTGTCTTCTAGTGTTTCTCATTGTAGAGGCGTTGTCTGGAAGCTTCCTTACAGCTGCGGCCGCTTCTCTGATCTTCACAGTTATGCCAAGTCACGTTCAGCCCGTCTTCAAGATGTCGCCGAATATCACGGCGGTTTGGATGTGTTTGGCATTGTTGACGTTCTGGCTGTTGGGACCTGGCTATCACAGGAAGCCATCCTGGCCTAAGGTTGCGATTGCCTTCGCCTCATATTTAGCTGGGCTGCTCTCATATCCAAACGTACTACTCATCCCCGTCTTACTGCTCGCTTATGAACTACTCTGGGGGCCGAAGCATGGGCGGAGTTCTGTGAAGAGAGCCTTACTCAGGCTGCACCTGCCGCTGTGGTTGATGACCGGGATGTTTTTGGCTCTGAGGTGCTACCTCTTAAGCCGGCTGAGCGGCGAGGCAGATTGGTACCTGAACGGGGTCAGAACACTTACGATCACCAAAGCTGCCGAGGCAATGATCTGCCTGGTCTATGGAGGCATTTTCCCGCTTCAGCTATCGCCGGCGCTTATTACTGCTAGCCTGCTTTTGCTTTACTTCGGTTTCCGTTCAAACTGGCGTTTCTCGCTATTCTTGCTGATATGGATAGTGATCGCCCCCTCCCTCAGCTACGCACATGCCGAGTTGTGGTGGCATCGGCTCTACCTCTTCACATTTGGGGCTGCGGCTTTTATCGGGTACATTCTCGTTTTCTGCCTTGGTGGGCTTCTGGACTCGAAACGGCACTCGGAGCAGCTATCCCGGATTCTCTCTGTCCTAGATTGGGCGATTGCGATACTGATTGGTTACTGGGTGTTCGAGTTGCTGAGGATGGGCTGGGCGGATATGTTCCTTGGAGAGAGTCTGAACGAGCGTCTGAGATTCGTGGCTGCCGCCATCGTGGCAATTGCTGTCGTCCTGCGGTCCATTGTGTCCAAGAACATAACGCCAAGACTCTCCAAGCAGCCGCTCAGGTTCATCTCGGTTGGCCTCGTTGCGCTCATAATCGGCACTTACGGCGCTGGTTTCGTGAGCCTGCTGGGAATGAACGTTGCCCGATCAGACGAGATGGAAATGATTCCCAAAGCAGTTGTCAAGGTCCAGCCGCAGGTGCCGGACAACACGCTGATCTTAGTTGTGGTAGGCGCTGAGCTTTTGAGTAAGCTGGGAAGCTCTCTCGGCCAGCTGGATGACTGCCTGCGGAGTGAGTATGGCAAGAACGTGAGCTCGTATATCTTTAGCTATTGGGTGAGGATGGTTCAATACCGAAAGATACCCCCACAGACGACCGTTTTAGCTTTCAGGTTTGACGGTGAGCGAGCTGTTCGGGACCAAGAGCTTGCCGCTCGGGTGCTGGCCAGGCAGCGCTCCTATCTTGGGCTCTCCTCGGATGTAATACATGCCCAAGTTCTCGCTGTTCCGGCTGTGGCTGGCGGTGTTCGCCTCACACCCAACGTAGATTCGATGCTAATTGACAAGGCAGAGCTACATATCGAGGCCCCAATGGATGAGGTTGTAGCTCGGGTTGAGTTTGGGTCGGATGGGCTGCTGGTGGCTGCCCTGGAACTCCAGGCTCACCTGGAGGGGACAAAGGCCACGATAGCTCTGGATCGGCAGCATCAATGGCAGTTGGCTGGCCTCCTAGACTGGGTCAGCATCTCCGCAGTTCGGCGGGATAAGCCCGTGGCTATTCGCCAGGCCAGCCTGCTACAAACAAGAGGCCTGTTTGTTGATGCTCTACCGCAACATAAGCCGGTTGGGGCCTCCACATTCCTGCTCAGGAGCTCAACCCAACGCCCCTTTGAGAAGGTAACCACATTCCTTTGGGCGGACGAGACTAAACGGTGCATCGCGGTCCCATGATTCATGCCCGCTTGTCGTGAGCGTTATCGCCTTCGTGATTTGGCCAAGATTCATGTGGGTTTCTGTGGTAGTTCAAGGTTTGAAGTGGATGCAGATTGTCTTGTCATTGAGCCAGGGGACGGCGACTGCCAACCGCCAATTGGTAACCGCCCGATAAGACGGCTATTGCTTCAGAGCTTCGTGGGAATCGCTGTCGGCTTGGCCGCGAGGCATCTTCGCCGCCAGGGACGCGACGTGTTTCTCAAGATACGCAAGCGTCTTCATCGCCAGGATGAGGCCCATCGCCAGGATAATCAGGATGAGGAAAGTGTATATGAATGGGATAAGGACTGTGATGAAGGCGATGACGCCGAGATATGCGGAGATGAAGTAGATCAGTTTGACCGCTTGGCGCTGCGACAGTCCGAGAGCGAGCAGCCTGTGGTGCAGATGCTCCCGGTCGCCCTTGAACGGATGCGTTCCCCGAATGAGCCTTCTCAAGAAGGCGAGCCCGGTGTCCATCAGTGGCACTGCCATCGAGGCGATTGGAACCAGAAGGGCGACTGCGACTGTGCTTTTTGAGGCGCCGAGGAGCGACATTGCGGCGAATATGAACCCGAGGCACATGCTTCCCGTGTCGCCCATGAAGATGCTTGCGGGGGAGAAGTTGTACTTGAGGAACCCCAGGACGGCGCCCGCAATCGCCAGAGACAGGAGGCCAATCTCGTAATCGCCCCGATAAACCGCAACCGACATCATCGTGAGTGAGGCGATGAAGACGATGCCTGCTGCGAGCCCGTCGAGGCCATCTATGAGGTTTATCGAGTTGGTTAGCCCGACGACCCAGAGCACAGTGAGTATCACGCCGAAAGTGGCGGGAACGGCGATTGAGCCGGTCTCCGAGAGCGGAGACGTGAATTTCTCGATATTGAAGCCATAGACAAGGAGCACTACTGCTGCGGCTATCTGCCCCGCGAGCTTGACAGTCGGCCGCGCGCCCTTGGTGTCGTCGTAGATGCCCACTCCCATGAGGATGAGGCATCCGAAGAGTATGCCGGTCAGCTTGCTGGCCAGCAATTCTCCCAGTTCGGGGTGCAGGGACGTGCCCAGAAGAACCGCGGCCACAAACGCGACGATAATCGCAATGCCGCCGAGCGACGGTATCGGATGGGGGTGAATCTTCCGACGACCGGGCACGTCCATCGCGCCAACGCGCCTCGCAAACGCTCTGACGACCGGGGTGAGAATCAAAGAAACCACCGTGCCGACAGCGATAACGATGACGTATGTAAGCGGCAGGCTCATTCCAATAGTTTCAAGTTTCAAGTTTCAAGTTTCAAGGTCGAAAGTCGGTCAGTAGTTTCAAGTTTCAAGTTCAAGGTCGAAGGCCCAAAGTCAGTTGTCAGTTGGCCGTATTCATCCTTCATGCTTCGTCCCTCTTCTGTGTCTCTGTGTCTCTGTGTCTCTGTGGTTCACTGCAATCCACAATCCGCAATCCACAATCCGCAGTTTCATGACAGTTTCGCCCAGACTCTTTCTCTCTCATCCAGAAGAAGCCTGTCAATGGCCTCTTTGCCCTGCATGAAGGAGTGGTCGGTGTTGCCGACCTCGTATCGCCAGCCGCCGAACCTGCCCCGCGAGAGAATATCATGCGCCTCAAAGAACTCGAGCATCAGCTTTAGGTTCTTGTCTCGGTCCAGCGTCGGGACGGGGTACGAGCGCATGACCTTGATGACCTTCGTGCTGACAACCGCGTCGAAGTCCTCCGGCGAGATAAGTCCCGCTGCGACGAGGCCGTCCAGCGTGCTTTTCACCGCGTCGGCCGCGACCCTATCGACTTCGTTCGGCTGGCAAGAGACCTCGCAAACGAGCGAGTAATGGCCCGCATCGGGCACGTTGTTGGGCGAGTAGTTGGAGAAATAGGTAACGCGGTAGAACGGGCAATTGCTCTCCGGGAAATACATCCAGCACTTGTCGCTGGGGCACGGCTTTTCAAAGCCCAGGCCGATCATCACGCCAGCGGTAGTTCCAAGCCTAAATGCTGCGTCACGCACGCTCTCCGGCGCGCCTCGCGTGATTGAGGCCAGTTCGTTGAGCGGGATGCTGCTCAGAAGCGCGTCGTAGGTCGTTCGCTCGCCATTCTCAAACTGGATGGTCTTGGATTTGGCGTCGAGGGAAACGATCCGATGCCTCAGGTGGAGATGGTCCTCGATGTGACGTCGGTAGCCCTCAAACATCGCCCCAGTGCCGCCATGAAGCGGGAACCTGAACTTGCTGTTGGGGCCCCAGCCGACGTCGTCCCGCTCGAGGAGTACGTTGCTCAGCACCCTCTCAAAATCGATCACGCTGACTCGGTCGGCAATCCAGTCCTTTGAAATCTTTTCGAGCGGGAACTTCCAGACCATGTCGTTATAGGGAACCATGAAGTGCTTGGAGATGCCCTTCCCGAAGACCGCGTCCATCCACTCTCGAAAGTTGCCAACGGGCCGTTCATTCCTTGACGCCTCGAGCAGGCCGACGAGGCACTCGAGAACCACGTCGCTTCTAAGATAGCGGATGTTATTCTGAAACGGATACGGGACCCATCTGCCGTGTATCCTCACGAAACTCCGCCGCTCGTGCGCGAGGTAATCGTCGCCCAGAACGCCGTCGATGAACCTATCGAAGTAGTCGTAGTGCGAGAACAGAACGTGGCCGCCGATGTCCCACACGAAGCCCTTATCGTCGGAAAAGGATGCCGCCAGGCCGCCGACGTACTCCTGCTGCTCGTATATGTCCCAGTCCCTGTGGCCCAGCTCATTGAGCCGATACGCAGCGCCAATCCCCGTCGGCCCCGCGCCGATGATTACGATTCTTTTTCTGCACTGCTGCCGATTCCTATTGCTGGCAGGGAACGCCAGTTGCCCATCTATTCCGGCCATTCTCTCAAATCCACCCCCGTGTATATCTTGCGTAGTTGTATTCGTCTATAAGTTTAAGGAGCGACTTCTCCGGGTAACTGACGTAGCGTCTCGCTACCTCTGCCAGGATTTTCATCTTCTTGCAGAAGGCCCGATACTTGTCTGATGGTTCATTCGAATAGTGACATCCATACGCGATCGCGATGGCTCGGTCCCACAAGGGAAAGAAATCTGGGGCAAGAAGATGCAGCGCCTTGGCTACTCCCACCGGGCTTTGTTTCCCGTTCATCCTGTTATCCGAGACGATCTGCAAAGCCTTTAAGAACGCGTCAAACAACACCGGGACCTGTTTATCGTCCCCCTTCGAAAAAGTGAAGATGCTTCTTTTCCTAAAGGCTTCTAGTTGGCTCAGATGATCAGCTATAGTTTCCTCTAGTCTGTCGAAATCGAAGCTCCCATATCGGTAGAATGCCTGGTTCCAGGTCAGAAGGAGTACCCCCAGTGCATGCGCCATCTCCTTAGGCTTGCCCCAGAAGTGATCGATAAGAAACGTCGCCGCCTTATACATCGTGTCGCGCCGCTCACGCTTCTGGAACTCCTCACAGCCAGCGTGAAACTCGTCGCAGTCTGGGATATCAATCGCTAGCGGATCCGGTCGGGGCGGCCGGGGACAACGCTCGCGCATTTTCGTCATGATCTCAATCTTGTCGGCAAAAGGCAGCCGCGCCAAGCGCTCTCGTGTTTTCTTTCTCTCGTCATTGAAGACTTTCCAGAATTGCTCCGAGTCTTTGATATAAAGGAGTTTTTTCACTGTCAAACCTCTTGGCTATCGACTTGACAAGGTTGATATCCGTCAGTTCAAGTAGCATGGGGATAATGATTCTATCTTTTGGCCTATAAGCAACAAGCAGCGTAACCACCAGATACTCCGGCGTAAAGACTCTGCCTTCAACTCCCTCAACCTCCATGTTTCGGGCATTGGCAATCGCCTCACGAAACAAGGGGCTGATGTAGCTGGGCAGGAATTGGACCGGCAGGTCATCTATCACGATGTAAACGTTCTCTATCTTGTGCCCTTTCTCCCGGAAATACGCATACAGGGCCCGATAATCCTGATCCGTGTCGATCATGATGAAAACGTCCATGTCGTAAGTAAGTACCGGTTCCATATAGAAGTTTAGCGCATATCCACCACCTATTGCATAGTCTTGAATCAGGCCGAGCTCTATAAGCTCATTGATCGTCTCTATTGTTCCTAACATGATGCTTGTCCTTCTAATCATCTCCCGTCGGGCAGACCGTCGCTGCCTCTACCATCAGAACCACGGTGCGCTCCGGAGCACGTGTCCGGTGAGTAACGCCTTTAGGGACTACCGTTGCCTGGCCCGGCAACAACTCCATCGTCCTGTCCTCCAAATCAATCAGTAAACGGCCCTTGACAACGTAAAAGAACTCATCCTCCCTCTCGTGCCGATGCCAGTGGAACTCTCCCTTTAGCACGCCGAGGCGCACCACGCACTCGTTGACTTGACAGAGCGTCTGATTGAACCAATCGTGCTTGCAGGCCCGCTCCAGCTCGGCTACATCAACGCGCTCCAGCGGCCCGAACTTGACGTCGCCTCTGATCAAGTATTCCGTTTTCCTCTCCACTTTGCCTCGCCTTACTTGCCTGTGAGCCGCAGGTCCGCCACGACCGGGAGCTCAAAGAGGTCCGTCCGCAGGAGTCGAGTGGAGAAGAATAGCACCTCGAGGTTCTCGACCTCGCCAGTGCGGGGATTGAGGCGCGCGATTACTTCGTCGTTCAGCTCCTCCGACTCCTGCTCCGCGTAGGGAGGGCACTTGTCTATGTGGAGGATGTCGGCCCCCCGATCATACTTGAACCTCAGTCTCTTCTCCATTCAATCTCCCCTTCGCTCAACTTTGTAGTTATGTAAGCGGTGATGATCCAGTGGCGCTTTCTTGTGTCGGGCCCGCTGACGACAACCACCACTATATGCTTGCCTCTTCGGACGTCAGGAAACCATCGAGAGAACAACTTGGCGCTTCCGAACCGAGCGCTTCTCCGGACAAGGTCCGGGCCCATAAGCGTTTCTGCCACTCGATCCCAGTGCTCGGGGAACAGATCCGGATGCCGGTCTGCGATATGACGCTCCCGCTCCTCAGTGAGCTCGACCTCGCCCTTCAGGTAGGGGCAAGGAAACCGGCTCATCGAGTTTCTCCATCCCGAATAGGCGCTTCGCTGCCCGCTCTAACGACGAAGCCAAGCTGCGTGGTGAAACGCCGCCACGATGCCCGTGGGCCCCGCCCAGGATTACAACCCTTTTTCCCCACTCAAAGCCTCGTCAAACGTATCTCTATACATCGATAAAACGCTTCATACCGCCAATGCCCAAGCATCGGGATACGAAATCGGGCTCACGCTCAAGAAGCCCAAAGCCCTCTTATCCCGGCCCAAAGCAGCTTTACTCCCGACTTCCAATGTATCAGATTTTCGAGTTGCAGGTAGGTAATTCTCAGGCAGGTCGGGTTCGGTCCACACCAACGAGGCGCACTTCAAGCCTGCCTACGCACTTCACGCACCAACTTCACTGCACAGAAGATGCCCGCTGAGTTCCCCGTCACCCGGCCTCAGATCAGGTTTTCGTGCCTGAGCTCTTTCAGCATTGCGTCGAGCTTGTCGCCGAGCCGCTCGAGGCAATAGTCCTTCAGGATCGTTTTCCTGGCCTTTCTGCCCACACTCTCGCAGAGTGACCTGTCGCTCGCCAGCCGGAGCATCTTGTCGGCAAACTCGTGTTCGGAGCCTGCCAGGAAGCCGTTGACGCCGTCGTTCACGAGATACGTCACGTCGCCGAGCGGCGTCGCCACGGTCGCCAATTCCATCGCCATGTATTCAAACTGCTTGGTCGGGCTCTTGCTCTTTAGCCACTGAACGTTCATGTCGTCGCCCTCGAGGGGAAGGAGGCCCACGTGCGCCCCGGCCAGGAAATCGGGTACCTTGTCCGGATGGATGAACTCGCAGAACTCAATCGGGAGGTGCCGGTACGTCGTTGAGAGCAGCCCTTGAACGGCTTTACTGAGGGTGCCCCACGCCAGAAGTCGGAGCACCACGTCGCGATTAGCCTCAAAGACCTTCGAGAAGCAGTTCAGCAAGAAGATCACGTTCCCAAGGATGATGCCACCCCAGACATTGCCACACCAGACGAAGACCGTCTTTTTCATCTCGGACCGTGCCTGCCGCTGAGTCCGGCTAAGCGAGAAGCGCTCCGCATCGGTGCCGGTCGGGATGTAATATACACGCGGGTGCCTCAACTTCAGCAGCGACTCAAGCTCTTTGCTTGCCGCAACACAAGCCACAGACTCGCTCACGAGCTTCCAGGTGATCACAACTTCATCCCTGCTGCCAAAGAACAGGCCATTCAGCAATTCGTGATTCAAAAATGGCGACCTGTCGAGGTCCCAGTCGTCGTAGTCGAGGATCATCTTCGCGCCCCGGCGCTTGTGCAGAAGATGAGCCGCCAGCGCATGCCAATGGGCCTTTTGGAGGTATATGACGTCGCCGTCTCGGCCCTTGTGGTCTTTGTATGCGGACCGCGTGATGAGGAGCTTGTGGCGATCGCCGAGATGCAGCATCTGCTCGTGGCCGAACTGCTGGCCGTATTTGTCCCTGTAAAGGACGCAATCACAGTTGTAGCCGCGCTTTCTGAGCTGGTCTGCGAAGTTGACGCAGCGGATTCTTGTGGACGGCCTGTCATAGCCCATGAGCCCCCAAAACAGGAGGCTGGGTCTGTCTTGCTTTTTTTTCATTTGCCCTTCGTCTCGCGTTCGTTCGCGGGAAACTCGGCGGCGGAGATCATCCGGTTGCCCGCGATTCTGAGTTCGGTTATGCGCACATCGATGTTTTTTGGGTTCCATCCTTCAGGTGTTTCAGAGAATCTTGTCATATTCGTCATATAATGGACCTTCTTACCTGCCCTCAGCGGGGCGTTCTTGGATACGGGATTGAGTTCCTCCTTTAGGATTATTGCGCCGTCCTCAGATAGAAGAGCGCCCGAGAGCGTCAAGGCGCCGACGTCCCTCGGCCCTAAGTTCCTTATGTCGCACTCCAGCCGGATCGAGCGGCCATAGAGCCTGTCCTCGTAGTATTCAGCCTTGACGCCCGAGAGACTAATGAAGTTAAGGTACTCAAAGTTCTGCCGTCTCTGGTCCTCGAGCTCCTCGGTCGATATCGATTGAGAGCTGCTCACGAATCCCGGCAACAGTGAACCGTTGTCCTCTTGTGTGGCGAAGAAAGTGAATGAAAAGAAGCCGGTTAGCGTCATCGCCGTCCACAGCAGGAGCCCGACTTTCCTTTTCCCGAGCATTCTTACCGCCGCGATATACACGAGCGCGAGAACTCCGGCCGCAATCGCTGATTGCGGCTCAAGGCCCAACCTCTGCCCGAGAAGGTAAGAATAAACCCGCCATGCAATCAGAGCCACGGCGTTCGCGATAAGCGCGAGTTCCATCAGAGAGACGAGTTTTCCTGCCTTGAGCGCCAGGCAGAGAGCTTGCAGTAGGAGTAGGGCGGCCATCGAGAGCAGCAAGACCATGCTCGTCCACGTCGAGATCATTGTCTGAGGGCCACCTTAATGAGCATCGCACCCGCTCCTATACTGCTTCTCACGCTCAATATCGCAAATCCGCATCCATTGATCGGCATCACCGGTGATTTGGAGTGCGGCGGCCTGACGCCGCTTTCATTGGTGGTGGCTCGACACCACCTCTGATAG
This sequence comes from uncultured bacterium, assembly GCA_964480475.1. Lineage (GTDB taxonomy): Bacteria > B130-G9 > B130-G9 > B130-G9 > B130-G9 > CAYZPW01. The sequence continues at coordinate 16,105 of CAYZPW010000014.1, forward strand.
ACGGCTCTCAAGACTGTAAAGGCGCCGATCTCGAGGTCGCAAAGTGCTTGGTCAAAGAAGGCGCCGCGTCAAGCCGCGGCCAGCCAAAGCGGCGTCAAGCCGCCGCACTCCAAATCACAATGTCATTTGACAATAAAGGGGATAATGGCTACTTTCAAGTTAGATGGCAAATGATGACAACGTTGAGCATTTGAGATGCCTTCGCCCTAAGCTTGTCTGAAGAGGGTGTTCTTTGCGGGCAGCCGGGTTCCTGCCCCGAGGCGCCCCGTTTCGATTGCTACGGGCCGCTAGGCGGGGAGGCAGCTCAGAAGAAAGCGGATATCGCTTGATTGACGTAGAGAGGTTATGAACTGAGATGAAAGCACTCATTCTTGCTGCGGGGAAAGGAGCGAATCTCTCGCCTCTTTCAGACACCAGACCCAAGCCCATGATCATTCTTTCCGGCAAGCCACTTCTCGAGCACTCGCTAGCGATGCTCAGGGAGACAGGGATAACCGACGTGGCGATTGTCATCGGCCATCATTCGGAGCAGATTCGAGACCATTTCGGGCGGGGCGCCTCTTGGGGCATGAACATAGAATACGTTCAGCAGGGCGAACAGGATAGTATCGGCGACGCGCTCCTCTTGGCGCGGGATAGGTTCATGGGACTTGACTACTTCATCCTGTCTTACGGTGATACCGTTTTCTCCGAGAACATCTTCTCGAACTGTCTGGCGTCGTTCAGCGAGTTCAAGAAATCGACGGCCGTGGTCGCACTCGCGCCACACACTGAGTTTTACGGCAACGTCTATCTGGACGATGCGTCGAGAATATCCAGGGTCGTCGAGAAGCCGAAGGGCGACGCAATGGGCAACTACGTGCTGGCTGGCACGTTCGTTTTGGCCTCGGAGTTCTTTGACCTGGTTGAGAAGAACGAGGCTAACGTCGCAGCGGCCTTCAACGCCCTGAGCAGCGATTATGGCTTTTATGCGACCATCTGGGAGGAGGATTGGACGGACGTGGACCTTCCCTGGGACGTGCTGCAAGCCAACCGCATCCTGATGAACGGCTGGGAGAACGCTACGATATCTCAGCTTGCGAAGGTCGCGTCCAACGTCGCTTTTACGGGTCCCGTGTTTATAGACGATTACGCTAAGATAAGTGACGGAGTGGTTCTTCGAGGTCCCTGCTACATCGGCAAACACTGCTATATCGGCAACAACTGCCTGATACGGGAGTTCACGTCGCTCGGCGACCACACCACCGTAGGCTATGGCGTTGAGCTCAAGAACTGCGTGTTCTTCGGCAGGACCAGGGTTGGACGTCTGTCTTTCATCGGCGACAGCGTGATAGGTCAGGACGCGATCATCGGCTCCGGGACCATGACCGTCAACGAGAGCCTTGACGATGCGACTATTGAAGCGAAGATCGGAGATCGGATGGTTAATACGGGTCTTATGAAAGTTGGCGCCTTCGTTGGCGACCACGCCGTGATAGGCGCGAGCAACACACTCCTGCCGGGGACGCTGGTGCCTCCCGGTTCCAGATTACCTCACCGTGGGACGATAGCCTGATCTGTCAAAGAAGGGCCCTTCAGGATTAGATCAGTATGTGTGGAATAAGCGGAATAGTCGGTAGCTCGGACGTCACAAAGCGATTGTACAACTGCATGTTGAACCTCGAGTATCGAGGCTACGACAGCTGCGGCATGGCTGTTCTTTCGAATGGGCAGATCGACGTAAGAAAGAATACCGGCAGAGTTGCCGAGGTCTTTGAGAAAGAGAGGTTCTCCGAGCTCCGGGGCAATCTGGGGATAGCCCATTCCCGGTGGGCCACTCACGGCCACCCGAGCAAGCTCAACTCGCATCCTCATACAAGTCCCAATGGAAGAATAGCGCTCGTTCACAACGGGATCATCGGGAATTACGTATCATTGAGAGAGGAGCTCATAACGAAGGGGCACGTGTTCAAGTCCGAGACCGATACTGAGGTAATACCTCACCTGCTGGAGTTCTACTACGCGGAATATGGTGATTTCGAGCGTGCGGTGAGGGCCACAGTGGAGCGTCTCGAGGGGACTTACGCGTTCGCGGCAATCGAGGCGGGCCACCCGGACCAGCTGTTCTGCGCCAGAAACAAGAGCCCCTTGATTATTGGCACCGGCAAGAACGCCAATTACGTTGCATCTGACATTGTGGCTTTCATTGAATACACCAAGAACGTTGTCTATCTGAACGACAACGAGTATGCGATCGTGTCAAAGGATAGCTTCAAGGTGAAAAACGCGTCAACCGGTGAGCCTCAGCCCAAGGAGATAGATACGGTCACATGGGACGCGGAGCAGGCCAAAAAAGGCGGGTATCCGCACTTTTTGCTCAAGGAGATCTACGAGCAGCCCATCGCCTTGCGACAGGCGCTTGAGCTAGATGACGAGAAGATAGCGGCCCTGGCGGGAATGATAGACAATGCGGACCGGACGTATCTCATCGGCTGCGGCACGACCTTCTACGCCGCGCTGCTTGCGCAGTATTACTTTAAGGAGTTCGCGGGCGAGTATGCCCCGGCCGTGAATTCCGACGAGTTCCGCAACCTCTGCGGTGTTGATGAACGCACGCTTGTGCTTGCCATCTCTCAATCGGGTGAGACGTTCGACACGCTTGAGGCGCTGAGATACGCCAAGGCGAGCGGGGCCAAGACGGCGGCTATCGTCAATGCTCTTGGTTCTAGCATGACCAGAGAGGTGGATTTCGTGATTATGCAGGGCGCAGGGCCCGAAAAAAGCGTTCTATCGACCAAGGCCATGACCTCGCAGATCGTTGTTCTTACGAGGACCGCGCTTCGGCTTGCCAAGATGCGCAAGTCGCTTCCCCCAAGCGAGCTTGAGGGAATCGAGGCCGGCCTGGGCGAGCTTTCGGGCGTGGTGCGCAGTGTTTTGGATGAGAAGCCCGGCTTCATTAGACGTATTGCCGACCGGGTCGGGACCTATAGGAAATGGCTTTATATAGGCCGCGGCTATCACCTCCCGGCCGCTCTTGAGGCAGCGTTGAAGCTCAAGGAGGTAACGTATATCCCTGCGGAGGGCATGGCCGGAGGCTTCATGAAGCACGGACCCATCTCGCTCGTTGACGAAGAGATGATCGTTGTTGTCCTGATGCCGACCCCGGACAATGAGGCGCTATACAGGTCAACGTTGAACAGCGTGTCCGAGATGAAGTCGAGGGGCGGCAGAATGATTGGACTTCACTTCGATCCGCGGGAAAGCGTGTTTGATGAGCAGATAGTCCTTCCTAAGGTGCACAAGGCCTTGGCGCCGATCCCTCAATTGGTGGTGGGTCAGTTGCTGGCCTATTTCATAGCGGTCTTGCTTAAGCGGGACCCTGACAACCCGCGTGGACTGGCCAAGTCGGTAACAGTCGAGTAAGGAGAAGTAGTAAAGATGAGAGCTGTTGTAACGGGCGTCGCAGGCTTTATCGGCTCGCATTTGGCCGAGCGCCTCATCAACCAAGGCCACGACGTGGTTGGGGTAGACTCATTCACTCCATATTACTCAGCCAGTATAAAGGAGAGCAATCTGGCAAACCTGAACGCTAGCTCACGGTTCAGGCTCATAAAGAGTGATCTGTTGGCGATCGACCTCGACACATTGCTTTCGGACGTTGACCTCGTCTTCCACCTGGCAGCCCAAGCGGGTGTCAGAGCCAGCTGGGGGCATTATTTCAGGGACTATACAAGGTTCAACATCGAGGCAACGCAAGAGCTTTTGGAGGCCGCAAAGGACAAGGGTCTGAGCAGATTTGTTTTCGCCTCGTCCTCGTCCGTGTATGGCGAGGTCGAGCAGCTCCCGGTCACAGAGGAACATCCGCTCAAGCCGATCTCACCCTATGGGGTAACCAAGCTCGCGGCCGAGCACCTCTGTGGCATATACGCCAAAAACTTCGGGGTTCCGGTCGTCAGCCTGCGCTTCTTCACCGTCTATGGGCCCCGCCAGAGACCCGACATGGCCATTCACAAGTTCATCGCAGCGGCGCTCAAGGGCCAACCGGTTGAGGTATTCGGCGACGGCTCGCAGACCAGGGACTTCACGTTCGTGCTTGACGTTGTTGAGGCGTGTATGCTCGCCGCGACCAATGAAGCCAAGATGATTCCCTATAACATCGGTGGCGGCTCCCGGATAACAGTGAACGACCTGGTTCATCTTCTCGAGAAGATCCTGGACATGCCGGTGCAGATTGCATACCTCGACAGGCAGCGAGGCGATGTAACGCACACTCATTCCAATTGCGAGAGGGCGAAGTCCGACTTCGGGTATTCACCCAAATACACGCTCGAAGAAGGGCTTTTCGAGGAGGCCGCCTGGTTACGCAAGGAGTTCCCCTAGCCGTTTCACCAGCCTCCCTGTTCAGTACATGGCCATAAAGGCGTGTTGATAGATGACTCATTTGACAGCAATGCGGCCTGTGCTCAAATGAGAAGTACGTTGAGTGGAGTTGGCTGATATGAGGAACCAAAGACTTACCGACAAGGCGCAGGAGGCCATCGCGCTTGCGCAGCGGACGATGCGGCAGCTGTCGCAATCGCAGCTCGACACAGACCATCTACTGTTCGGGCTTTTCTTCGTGGAGGATTCTATAGTCGTCCAGATAGCAGGCGAGGCTGGCCTCGACCCTGATAGGTGCAAGGAGCAGGTTCGTGATGCGGTCTTTCGCGGTCAAGTGCCGTCCACGGTTGCCGAGTCGGCGGGTGGTCAGATCTTTATGACGCCGGATTTCGATCAGACCCTGAAGGCTGCGGAGCGGGAGGCGCAGAGATTCAATGACGAGTTCATAGGCTGTGAGCACCTTCTTATAGGCATTCTCTCGGTCGAGAACAGCCGGGGCGCGGCCATCGCGAGAGAGCTTGGCCTCAGCAAGGAGGAGATATATATCGCGCTTCAGAAGGTCCGCGGCGCCGGCCGGGTAACGGACGAGAGGCCCGAGGAGAAGTACCGCTCGCTCAAGCGCTACGGGAGCGACCTTACTGAGCTCGCGAGGGCGGGGAAGCTCTCGCCGGTCATCGGACGCGAGTCCGAGATCAGGCGAGTGATCCAGATACTGTCGCGCAAGACCAAGAACAACCCCGTCTTGATCGGCGACCCGGGCGTCGGCAAGACCGCGATAGCAGAGGGCCTCGCCCAAAAGATCGTGAAAAGCGAGATACCAGAGACGCTCTTGGGCAGGAAACTAATTGCGCTCGACCTGGGCCAGCTTGTCGCTGGCGCCAAATACCGCGGCGAGTTTGAGGACAGACTCAAGGCCGTTCTGAAGGAGGTGCAGGAGGCTGGCGGGCAAATAATTCTGTTCATCGACGAGCTGCATGCCGTCGTCGGCGCCGGCGCCGCAGAGGGCGGGATGGATGCCTCGAATCTCTTAAAGCCTTCGCTCGCCAGGGGTGACTTGCAGTGCATAGGCGCCACGACGATCGACGAGTATCGAAAGCGCATCGAGAAGGACGCTGCTCTAGAGAGACGCTTCGCCCCGATTCTCGTCGAAGAACCCACTATCGAGGCCACAATTGACATGCTCGACGTGCTGAAACCGTCCTACGAAAAGCATCATAGCGTGAGGATAACGGACAAGGCGATTCAGGCCGCGGCGACGCTCTCCGCAAGATATATAACGGATCGCTTTCTGCCCGACAAGGCCATCGACTTGATAGATGAGGCGGCATCGAAAGTCCACATCGACGCGATATACGTCCCACCGCACATCCAGAAGATGGAAGGCGAGCTGAGAAAGCTTGAGGACCAGGAAAAAGAGGCGGCGCTGAACCAGAAATATGAGCTTGCGGCCACGCTGAAGCAGAAGCGGCTCCAGCTTCAGGATGAGCTGGAACAGGTAAAGGCCGAAGACGAGAAGAAGGCAGGGAGCAAGGAGCTCGTGGTCGGCGCCGAGCAGGTCGCACAGATAGTCTCGTCATGGACTGGTATCCCGGCGAGCAACCTCCTGAAGGATGAGGCGGAGCGCCTCGAGAGGATGGAGGACCTGCTCCACGAGAGACTTGTGAACCAAGACGACGCCGTTCGGCTTGTCTCCGAGGCGATAAGGCGCAGCCGTGCGGGTCTTTCGGACCCCAAGCGCCCCATCGGTTCGTTCATATTCCTGGGCCCCACTGGCGTCGGCAAGACCGAGCTCGCCAAGGCGCTTGCGGAGCTCTTATTCAACGACGAAGAGAAGCTCGTGAGGGTCGATATGTCCGAGTTTATGGAGCGCTTTGACGTTTCCAAGCTCATCGGCGCCCCGCCGGGATACGTTGGCTACGACGAGGGCGGCCGATTGACCGAGGCGGTTCGTCGCAAGCCGTATTCCATCGTGCTGCTGGACGAGATCGAAAAAGCACATCCTGAGGTTCAGAACGTCCTTCTACAGGTGCTCGACGACGGGCGCCTCACCGACGGCAAGGGCCGGGTCGTCAACTTCAAGAACACCGTCATCATCATGACATCCAATATCGGTAGCGAGCTGCTGCACAACCTGCCGGAGCAGACCGGCGACGAGCGCTCCCGAGGTGAGTATGAGGCGGTCAGGAAAGACGTGCTGGCGAGGCTGCGGCAGTCGTTCCGCCCTGAGTTCTTAAACCGAGTCGATGAGATAGTCTTCTTTACACCCCTCGGCAGGGACGAGGTCAGGCAGATCGTTGACCTCTTGCTGAAGGCTCTGGAGCCCCGCCTCCTGGAAAGCGAACTTAGGCTGGAAGTTGACGACGCTGTAAAGGACATGCTCGCCGAACGAGGCTTTGACCCCCAATACGGCGCCCGCCCCCTTAAGCGCACCATCCAGCGCCTCATTGAGAATCCGTTGGCATCCCGCCTCATCCGCGGCGACTTCGCCGGCAAAGCCACCGTGCACGTCGTGCTGAGGGACCACACGGTCCAGTTTGAGGGGGAGTAAACTTGCCGAAGCGTTTCGATTGAGTTACGTTGTGGATGGTTCTAGGTTGCGTGTTGTATTGCAGGCGTGGCAGTGAAGAGTACAGGAACTCATATCAAGGAAGCTAGCAGTGTTGCCGAGCCAGCTCCGGAATGGGAACGAACGGACACTCAAGAAGGCGAAGAGGCCGAGGAGGAGCAAAGGCACGAAACCCAGAAGAAGAACCTGGATGCTTTCCGCAAGATGCTTCCCGAGCTTCTTAAAAAGCACAAGTCAAAGCACGCTCTTGTCGTCAACGGCAAGCTGGAACGGATAGACGCGGACTTACAGGCTTTGCTGGACTACGCTTATTCAGAATTCCCCGACGTTTTGGGCCTGATCCAGCCGATTCAGGAGGAGCTGCCCAAAGTCCATCTTGGCAGCCCCAAGTTGCTAGCCGGATAGCTCCTAAGTCATTGCAATGGTCCTACGATGACGACAAGAACAGGACACACCCCCCTTGCAGGACAACAAGATGATGACCTCTAGCGATGCAGACGATGGCCAGAATCTGAGGAAGATCACTGGCGAGTTGCTGAGGAAGCATCTCACTCCTCGAGAGGAGATGGTGATAAGGCTCAGATTCGGCATCGATACAGGTTATATGCACACGCTCGATGAGACCGCCATCATGTTCAATGTCAGCGGCGAGCGCATCCTCCAGATGCAAGACTCCGCTCTAAACAAGCTTCAGTGCGCTCTGATGTGGCCGCCGAACGACATTGCAGATTTCTTGATGAAGGTAGGATCTGGTTTAGCTCACCCAGTTCCGGTGAGCACCGGCAGGGCATCGGAACGTCCGGGCGAGAGAATCCCGCCGCCGCCATCGCCGGGAGATGAAGTCCGCAAAATGCGCGACGAAGTGATCTTAAAGCTGAAGGAGGAGTCCTCGGAGGTCAGTCGCACACTCGCGAACATCCTCGAACAAGCTGGGGATCGCACGAGCACGCGGCCAGACCCATCGCCCTGCCAGACTTCCGGGGATGGAGCTGAGGCTGACACGAGCCTCGATCCACGATACAAAGCGCTTCTGGAACAGTTGTGCCGACGCCAATCATGGGACAGGAAGAGCTTCGAGAAGCTTGTGCGCGAACACGGTTTCATGGTATCAGATGCTATTGACACAATAAATGAATGGGCCGATGAGGCGCTTGGAGATTTTCTGATAGAGGACGGTGATCCGGTAGTTCTGGATCTTTCACTGTTGAGGAAAGCACTCGATGGACAAACCCATTAAACAAAGGGAACGAAGCGCCATATTGCAGTCGCTCCGCGCGGGAGTCGTGCCCAAGATAGGCCTTCAGCATATTCAGGTGGGGAGAAAGGACGAGGTCGAGGCGATTCTCCGCGACCTAGATCTTGTCGCCGATGGCGGCTCTACGGTGCGACTCGTTATAGGCCGTTATGGATCGGGCAAGAGTTTTCTCCTGAACCTCGCACGGATACTGGCGTTGCACAAGAAGTTTGTCGTTGTTCAGGCTGACGTGACGACCGACCGTAGGCTGTACTCCAGGCAAGGGCAGGCGCGAGCTCTATATGCGGAGCTGATGCAGAACATGGCCGTGTTGTCGAAGCCTATGGGCGGTGCCTTAGCGAGCGTTGTTGAAAGATGGGTCTCGGACATTGATTTTCAGGTCAGGGAGAACGGGGGAACTGGGCGCGATGTTGTGACGCAGATATACAAGGGGCTGAGCCCCTTGCAGGACCAGGTCAGCGGCTACGACTTTGCGACCGCCATTATCAGGTACCTTCGGGGCTTTCACAGTCAGGATGATCTGCTAATGGCGCACGCGATGCGCTGGCTGCGCGCTCAATACACCACCAAGACTGAGGCAAGGCAAGACCTGGGCGTCAGGTCGATCATCGATGATCATAACATCTACGATTATCTGAAGCTCTTGGCGGCGTTCGTCCGCATGGCGGGGTATGCCGGGCTTCTAGTCAACATCGACGAGATGGGGATTCTCTCTCACCGGTTGAGCAATGCCCGAGCGAGGAATGGGAATTATGAGGTTCTTCTAAGAGTGCTCAATGATTGTAATCAGGGCAATGTCAGCGGGATTGGATTTCTGTTCGCCGGGACCGACTCATTCCTTGAGGACCGCCGGAGGGGGCTTTACAGCTACGAGGCGCTCGCCTCGAGGCTTGCGGCGAATCCTTTTGCTGTGGATGGTCGCAAGGATTTCTCGGGGCCGATCATTCGCTTGGAGAACTTATCTCCGGAACATCTGTACGTTTTGCTTGAGAATATCCGAAACGTCTTTGCGAGCGGCGATCCGACCAAGCTTCTCGTGCCGGACGAGGCCCTGAAGGAGTTCATGATTCACTGCTCGAAGAAACTGGGCGCGGATTATTATCTCACTCCTCGTGAGACGGTCAAAGGGTTCGTGGGCTTTCTCTCAGTTCTTGAGCAGAACCCGGACATGGATTGGAGGAGCGTGCTATACGACACCAAGATTGAGGCGGGCCCCGATCAGGAAAGTCCCTCGATGGTTCCCGATGAGGACGGAGATGAGGGTCTCAGGGCATTCAAGCTGTGATCTGATTGCAGAGGTCGGTCGTGCCTGAGGACAATCAGCGAGCCTTCGACCTTCTCCATCCCTCGATCCAGCGCAAGCTCTACGACATGGAGTGGACCGAGCTTCGGCCAATTCAAGTCGATACCATTCGAGAGATAATCCTGGCAAGGACTCGTCGCATCGTCATATCAGCCCAGACAGCGGGCGGCAAGACCGAGGCGGCTTTTCTGCCGATATTGTCGAAGATCATTGACGACAGCTCTGGGGGCGTCAGGGCGCTCTACATCGGGCCCTTAAAGGCTCTCATTAACGACCAGTTTCGCAGGCTGGAGGACCTGTGTCAGCGCGCCTCTATCCCTGTCTGGAGATGGCACGGAGACGTCGGGCAGTCGTCCAAGAAAGCCTTGATCAAGACCCCGTCAGGCGTACTACTCATCACGCCTGAATCACTGGAGTCTCTGTTCATCAATCGGCCACAACATATCGATAAGTTATTCTGCCGGCTGTCATTCATTGTTATCGACGAAATGCACTCGTTCATGGGCCCCGAGAGGGGGGCGCATCTCAAGAGCCTCATTCACCGGCTGGCGCCCAGATCGAAAGAAAACCTGAGCCTCGTTGGCCTTTCCGCCACACTCGGGGACATGAAGCACGCGTGCGAGTGGATCTGCCTCGATCAGAGCGAGAGGGCTTCATTGATAGAGGATGACACTGAAGAGAAGAAAGCCCATTACATCATCCATGGATATCTTAGGGAGCGATCAGGAGACAAAGAGGCCCCGCAAGACGGGAATGGCGAGGGTTGCGGCTCTGAGGCCACAGCTGCGGACGAGCAGCTAGCTTCCGACATCTACAACGCCTTTAGGGGCAAGACAGCGCTGATCTTCGCAAACAGCAAGAGCAAGCTGGAGTTTTTTGCCGACCGAGTCAGCAAAATATCTGAACGCAAAGGATTACCTAATCTCTTCCGGGTTCACCATGGTTCTCTTGGGAAGGGCGTGCGTGAGGATGCTGAGGATGACCTGCGATCAAACCGCCCCACTTCGGTCTTCTGCTCCAGCACCCTGGAGATGGGGATAGATGTCGGGAACGTGTCCATTATTTGCCAAATCGGTCCTCCCTGGTCGGTGAGTTCACTGATCCAGCGTTTGGGGAGAAGCGGACGTGATCCTGACCAGCCCTCCATAATGAGGATGTTCATCGATGAGTATGAGCCCGGAAACGCCACCCCAATAGTCGGGCGCCTTTACCCCGGCCTTATTCAGGCCATAGCGATGTCGGAATTGATGCGTCAGAAATGGTGTGAGCCACCTGATTTGGGCAGAATGCACGCCTCCACTCTGACACACCAAATAATGAGCACGATCGCTGAGACAGGAGGAGTGAAGGCCGACCGACTTTTTCAGAGGCTAATTGAGAACGGCGCATTCAAGAACGTGAGCAAAGAGATGTTTATCTGGGTCTTGCGTTGCCTGGGAGACAAGGATGTGGTCGAACAGATGCCAGAGGGCGATCTGATTCTCGGGATTGAGGGGGAACGGGTGGTCAGGAGGTTCGACTTCTACGCCGCCTTTCGTGTTGAGGAGGAGTTCCGCGTCATGCACGGGAGTAAGTGCATCGGCAGCGTGCTTTATTATCCGGGCCTCGCGGCGGATGGTTTCATTATCTTGGCGGGGCGTCGCTGGAAGATCCTGGAGATTGACAGAAAGCGAAGGGAGATCCTGGTGACCCCATCAAAGGGCGGTCGGCTTCCTCTCTTCTCTGGCAGCCACGGGCCGGACGTTCATCCCGTTGTCAGACAGAAGATGCGAGAGGTATTGCTGTCGGATAAGACGATTTCGTATCTTGATGGCAAGGCCAGAGAGATTCTTGAATACGCCCGCCGTACAGCCAATGCTACCGATTTGGGCGAGTTCTGCTTTCATAAGGAAGGAGCCACGACCACGTGGTTCACATGGACTGGTTCGCGCATAAACAGGACCCTGATGGCTCTTGGGAGTTTCTCTGGCGGAATGAACGTTTCGGATGAAGGCATAGCCCTGAACTTCGAGAGAACCTCAATAGAGGAGATATGCGCAACTTACAGAGGATTCCTTGAGAGATGTCCCACTGCCGTTGAGTTGGCGGCGAGATTCCCCAGTCTTGAGCAGGAGAAGTTCGACCACTATCTCTCCCGCGACGTCTTGGCTCAGGTCTTTGCGAACAATTGCCTTGACATGGATGGTGCAAGGCGAATCATCGAGCATTTAGAGAAACCGCCATATTCCTAATAGCCAAGTTACCATGGTGCAAGGACCACAGAGGATAGCAAGCAAAGGAACCTATGGGACGGCCTCTCTAAGAATGCTATGTTAGACAATATGCTCGCGGTAGACCTGCTCACGAAACACTTCTGGTTGAAGAGATCGCGGTTATCGAAATCAAAGCTAACGGCGGTCGATGGAGTCTCGTTCTCGGTTCAGGTGGGGGAGACGTTCGCGCTCGTGGGGGAGTCGGGGTCCGGCAAGACCACGCTCGCCATGCTCCTGACGCGACTACTGGACCCAGATGGAGGCACAGTCTATTTCGAGGGCAGGGATGTCTTCTCCTTCGACGAGAGGGAGCTGCGGACGTTCAGACGGTCCGTCCAGATGATATTCCAGGACCCATCCGCCTCGCTCGACCCCAGGATGAGGGTCGGGCAGATAGTCGCTGAGGGCATGCGAATACACCGACTCGGAGGCACGGAGGAGCAGCGCAACCGCGTGGGTGAGCTATTGCACGTCGCCGGTCTTCCTGCCGATGCTAAGGACAAGTTCCCACACGAGTTCTCCGGCGGTCAACGTCAGCGCATTGGCATCGCCCGAGCCCTCGCGGTTAAACCCAGATTGATCGTAGCGGACGAACCCGTCTCGGCGCTCGACGTCTCTGTTCAGGCGAAGATCCTGAATCTGTTAGTCGAGCTCAAAGCGAAGAGGCGCCTGACCTACGTAATCATCGCCCACAACATGCGAATCGTCGGCCAGATCGCGGATACGATTGCTGTCATGTATCTCGGGAGGCTTTTGGAGATTGCACCCGCACAGGAGCTCTTCGTGAGCCCGATGCACCCCTACACGAAGCTTCTCCTCGCGTCGATCCCCTCGCTTGGAAGAGCTCCCACGCAGCCCGCCGCCGTCTCCCGGCGCCTACTGGATCCGGGCGGGTCCGGCTGCGGGTTCCGCGAGCGCTGTGCCGAGGCGCTGCCCCTATGCCAGAAGACCGAACCCGAACTCAAGAGCATCGGCGAAGGGCGACTCGTGGCCTGTCACCAGTTCTGACGAGGCTGCAAGGGCCCTTATGAATCGCCTCAATCCCAATACTACCCGCGTAGGCAGCGTTATCCGTGATCGGAGGGGGGCATCGTGTGCCGCGTGAGGGCTTGTCCTTGGCAGCCTGTAAAGGCCGTCCCGCGTCCGTAAGTGTCCCCACTGCGGGCCAAAATCGCGCCCGAGGGTAAGCTGGGCCGAATCCTATATGCCTAGGGTCTTTCTGTCCATCTCGACCGTTTCTTGAGTTTCTTCTACAACCTCGAGAAAGGTCTCTCTGTCAAGCTCAAGAAAGGCGCTGGAATCGAGTTCGAGTATGTCCGCCTCGCTTTGGGCTTGCTCGTCGGGATGTGTCGAGAGGTGATAGGAAATCGCGTCCGAAACTCGAGCCAAGTGCGAAAGAATAGGCTCCTTCTTGTTGGCATTTGGGTTATGATGATGGAGAATGGCCTTTTCCAAAACATCCGGGAAGTTCCATTTGCGGCAGAGAATCGCACCCAGCTCGGAGTGGCCTATGCCGAGGACTCTCTGCTCAATCTCGTCGAAGGTCAGATCGCCGTTTTTCTTGAGAGCTATTAGATTGCGCACGGCTCCAGGGAGCTTGGTTTCGATGATGTTTTTTCCGATATCGTGGAGGAGGCCTACGATAAAGGCTTCTTCCACTAGCTGCTTCTTTTTTCGCTTAGCCAAGAGGCGGGCTGCGATGCCGGTTTCCACTGAATGCGCCCATAGCGTCTTGCCGGCGGCGGAGTAGCCGCGGACGCCGGACGAGTGCATACTCTTGACGGATGATGCGATGACGATCGTTTTGACTGTCGAGAAGCCCAATAGCACGAGTGCGTCCGTCATGCTCGTTATCTGGCCGGCTCGTCCGTAAAGAGCAGAATTTGAGTACTTGAGCACCTTGGAGGCCACCGCTGAGTCCTTTAGGATCAGGTCTTCCATCTGCTTCATGGTGGTGGTCGGCGAGGCGGTGAGTTCCATGAGTTTGGTGGCAACGAATGGCAGGCTGGGAAGCTCCTTGACCTGCGTGAGCATCTTTCTTGCGTCATCCAGGCTTGCTGGGCTGCCTCCCTTTGCAGTGGCTCTGGGAGCCTCCGCGGCGGCCGTACTCACTGGTTTAATTCCGGATGCGCCTGCGGTAGATACGCATACCAAGTGGCCTATTCTGCATTTCATGCACTTGAACTTGACTTTGGGGTTCGGAATAATCTTGCTGGGGTCAGCTTTGAATTCCACGCCGCAATGGTCGCACCTAAAAAGCATTACTGCTCCGTCCAGACTGTTTCGTGTCCATAATCAGCCGCTCGCTTGTACTTGAGAAGGATTCAGAAGCCCCGCAACTATGATAACAGCCCTATCTTCTCGGTCAAATCTTGTCCCGAGAGCTCGAAATGCCGATGAACGTGGCTTATCAGCGTCGGCTTCTTTTCAGCAACGTAATCCGCTATTGCCTTATCGGAAACAGGAAGCGAGACCTTAAAAAGCGACTCTCTCAGGAAAGTCAAAGCGTCCCCGTAGAAGCAGACTGGCTGGGTACCAAGGTCCCGGCCCGCAACCTTGCGGCCCGTTTTGATACCCATCTGTCTGAGCGCCTCGCGTTCATGCTCTCTGTCCTTAATCCTGACGACCGGGTTAGAATAGCGAATTCCGAAGGCCTCGTGCAACTGCCGATATCCCTCCAGCGTTATCGCCGCCTGGTCGGACATCCATTCGGTCGCACCTGACGCGCCATCTGCGATGTTGGGTATCCCGTGCTCGAGACAATAGATTGCCCCTACTGTGTGCATAACCAGCTTGCAGCCAACGCAGATCACAAACAGTCCCCTATACCTCAAAATGTCTCGGACGAGCGTGCGAAGGATAACCTGCCTGAAAAGCGCCTTTGCAGAGATGATCCTGTGGACGAACCTGTCTGCGTTAAGGCGGCCTTTCAATTCCTCAAATCGCCTCGCGGTTCTGTCGATCTTAGTGTGGCCGTAGCCCCTTGAAATCGAGAGAAGATGAACCTTCTCAAAGTCCTTCGCAAGAACCGTCGCGGCAAGAGTGGAGTCAAGCCCTCCCGAAAACAGAAGCACGACGGAGCTGTCTGATGCCTTCTCATTCATTCTCAATACAGCTTTTTTGCTTCGTGGTATCCAGCCATACAAGCCAGCTTCTCAAAGAGCGACACATACTCATCTACGGCAATCTCCTGAGGCCTGCAAGCGGGGGACATGCCTGATTGTCCCAGGAGCCTCCCAACGGCTTCCCCTCGTTCACGGAACGCCTCGCCCCGAGAGAGCGAATTGATAAGCGTCTTTCGCCTGTGCGCAAAGGCGGCTTTTACGAATTCATCGAACTGTTTCAGCGTCTCTTTTGAAGCAAACGGGGTCTTTCGCGGCGTCATAGCAACCACTGCGGAATCGACGTTTGGCCTCGGCCAAAACGCCGCTCGCGGCACCGTGAGAAGCCTTCGCACCGCCGTCCTCGCCTGCATAGTCACGGAAAGCCGACCGTATTCCGGTGTGTTAGGCGCCGCCATGAGGCGTTCGGCCATCTCCCTCTGCCCCATAACGCGGATGTCGTCAATCCGCTCGAGCTGGCCCATCAGCGCTAGCAGGATATGAACGAACGAGCAATATGGCAGGTTGCCAACGACTCTCACCTTCTTGTTTGAGGCAAGCGCGAAGACGGCCTCAGTTAGATCAAGCTCCCTCGCGTCCCGACACACGGGGATGACGTTCGGACTGCCGCCAAATCGTTCTTTCAGCTGTTCATAGAGCCCTGCGTCCATCTCGACGGCATAAACAACCTCCGCGTCTCGGGCCAATAGCTCGGTCAGGCGGCCATCACCGGCTCCGACCTCCACGACGATTCTGCCCCCAGGTTCGGCCAGTTCTGCGACCTTCTCTAGAAGATTCGGGTCGCTGAGAAAGACCTGGCCAAGCGATTTCTTCGGTTCAAGCATCCCACAAAACTCGATAGACAACACAGATCATCTGCCGCTTCCGAAGCAGTACACGCGCCGCGGGCCGATCACGTTTGCCCCTTTCTCTCGTTTCCGCTGGGCGGAAACACCTCACGCGCAGCCTTGACTTGGCTTGCTTGCTTACCTATTCTCCGGCCAAAACTTACCTAAGCTCGAATCTAATTCAACTGAGGCGGACAGTGCAAGCCTGGCTTAACGAGAACCTCCTTTGGACACAGTTCCTCGTTTGCGGGGTCGCAATTGTCTTCGCGGGCACCAAACTCTCCCGGTTTGGCTACATAATAGGCGAGAAACTGAAGATAGGCAGCACCTGGATCGGGCTTGTGCTGCTGGCCGCGGTTACCTCCATGCCTGAGATGATCACGAGCTGCGCAGCCGGCGCCATCGAGGCGCCAGACATAGCCATAGGCAATCTGTTCGGCAGCAACCTCTTCAACCTCGCGATACTGGGCATTCTCGGACTAATGATGCCTCGGCTGGCGAAATGGAATGATGATGGGGACAGGCACTTACTTTCGAGCGGCTTTAGCGTTCTGATACTCTCAGTTGCGCTTCTTGCGATCGTTATTCACAGAGCTACTCTCTCCGTGGGCGCGCCTCACAACCAGGCCAAAGTGCAATTCCCCATAGGGGTGGGCAGCGTCGTGCTGCTCGCTGTTTATCTGCTTTCGATGGTCCTGATCTTCATCGACGAAAAGAGCAACAGACCACGGGATGCTGAGGCGCTCGCCTACAAAGATGAGAAGCTCGCTGGCGTCTGCATCAAGTTCACGGTCTGTGCCGCGATAATCGTCGGAGCAGGCTGGCGGATGGTTGTTCTGGGCGACATCCTCGCGGAAATCCCCATCAGCATCTTGGGGACGCGCCTCGTCCTGGGCCAGACCGTAATCGGCACGTTCTTCCTTGCCGTCGCCACCTCGCTGCCGGAGTTCACGGTTTGCTTCGCAGCAATCAAGATGCGCGCTGTGGATATGGCTATCGGCAACGTCTTCGGCAGCAACATCTTCAACATCGCGACCGTTTTCTTAGCCGACGTATTCTTCACAAAAGGCCCGATTCTGGCCCACGTCAGCGGCATTCATCTTATCACAGGACTGATTGTCATCTTGATGAGCGTGCTCTTCATCTTGGGAAGCGCATACCGGCGCCTCTTCGTCGGGTTCAGGCAGATTCCTATCTCGATCGCCATCGTGGCCTTGTGGCTTTTGGGCTGGCTCCTCATATTCATGCTCAGCGGCCAGGCCCCTCAGCCTTAGCCGCAGCGTGACGGTTCCACCGCGAGCCTGTCCTCGGCCGCCTATTGGCCTCGAAACAAATCGTGAGTTCTTCGAGCTGGCCGAGAGGGCTATCCCCCAGCTGGCTGACGTCGCGTTCATTGAGAAAGAGGACTGGAAGTATGAAGGGAGCACAGCCCGAGCAGGACGGGGTGGCCGCACTCACACCTTCGGCCTGCGCAGGCCCGCCACCAGGCTGAGGGATGCCGCCGTCTATCGCCGTTCCGACGTCCAGGTCTCCAGAGGCAAGGCCGTCCCACGGAATAGCGACTCGTAGCAGCGTTTTGGCCGAAACACGGCGATTCACGACATCGTCGTTTGCAATCTGCCGAAGCAGCAGTGTTTCGTCCTTCGGTTCCCTGAAAGGGGACAACGTCGGTAGCCGTAGGCGCCAGCCTACGGAAACGAAAACCCCACCCACAACATCGGCCCTGAAGGGGCCGAACAACGTCTGCCCCGGTCTTTGTGCAACCCTTTCAGGGTTGGGAGGTGTTTCTTGCCGTTCCTGATCCGTAGGTTAAAACCTACGGCTACCCACGTTCCGCCCCTTCAGGGCGTGCAAGGCAGCCCTGCCGGCGCAGGTGTCTGAGCAGAGCGCCTCGCTTCATCCGGAGTGAACTAAGAGCTCTTCCCGAATCACATTGCGACCCTCAGCCTCCCGACGCGCCAATTCCCGATTGGCCTCAATAACGAGCTGCACTGCCTCCTTGAGATTCTCTCGGGCCTCATCGAGCGTTCGCCCCTGTGTATTCGCTCCGGGCAGTTCCTCAACGTATCCAATCCACCACTCGCCTTCTTGCTCGAAGACCGCCGTGAAATGCTCCATGTCCGCATCTCCCAGTCAGATTCCTCAAGCAATCACCTCAACCGAAGCCGACCTCAAAGATATGTCAGCAGGACCGAACATGCAAAGATCTCAAGGGAGGCCAAGACGCGCCCCCGTTTGACAAAGGCGGGCGGATTCACTTAGGCTTTGGGCGTATCGAATAAGCGGTGAAAGGAGAGGCATGGAAGTCGTAACAGCGGCCGAGATGAGGGCCATCGATCGGGAGGCTATTGAGGTTCTGGGCATCCCTGGGCCAGTTCTGATGGAGAACGCTGGCAGGAGCGTCGTTGAGCACCTGAAGCGGCG
Organism: uncultured bacterium; assembly: GCA_964480475.1. GTDB lineage: Bacteria > B130-G9 > B130-G9 > B130-G9 > B130-G9 > CAYZPW01. Next base: position 34,213 of record CAYZPW010000014.1, read on the forward strand.
GTTCGACGACCTCGAGACGAGGCAGGTAGTCATCCTTTGCGGCAAGGGCAACAATGGAGGCGACGGCTTCGTCGTCAGCCGCTGGCTCAATGGGATGGGCGTGCCGACCAAGACCATTCTCCTGGGCAGCAAAGACGAGGTCAAAGGCGACGCGAAGCTGAACCTCGAGATACTCTCCGGGCTCGGCATCCCAGTTGACACAGCGCCGGACCAGGCGGTCTTCCGTCGATTCGCGGACGTTCTTTTCTCGTGCGACATCATCGTGGATGCGATGCTCGGCACTGGGCTTACACAAGGCGCGTCGGGCATAATCGCGGAAGTAATCGAGATGGTGAACAGTGTGCCCGCTTACGTCGTCTCAGTCGATACCCCATCGGGGCTTTCGTCCGACACGCCGGAGATACTCGGGAATGTGGTCAGGGCGGCGGCCACCATAACATTCGGCCTGCCCAAGGTCGGTCAGCTGCTCTATCCTGGGGCGGAGTTCGTCGGCGAGCTCGTCGTGGCCGACATCGGTATCCCGCCTGAGATCGTCGCTAGGAGCGATGTGAAGACGTTTCGCATGGACCCCGACGAGCTCGACTTGCGGATATTCCTGCGCAGTCCGGACGCACACAAGGGGACCTTCGGCCACGTTTTGATCGTCGGAGGCTCGACTGGCAAGACGGGTGCGGTCGCGCTTGCATCGGCGGCCGCGATGAGGGCTGGGGCGGGCCTTTGCACAGCCGCGATCCCCGCCTCGCTCAACGAGATCATGGAGGTCAAGATAACCGAGGCGATGACGGTTCCGCTTCCGGAGGACCACCCAGGCGCGATTTCTGACGCGGCCGTTGATTTGGTGTTGCGGGCAATTGAGGAGTTGAGGATTAGCGCCGTCGCAGTAGGCCCGGGGCTTGGCACAGCGCCGGAGACCGTTGAGTTCGTCCGCGAGCTTCTGCCGAGGATTGGCGATGTCCCAATTGTGCTCGACGCCGATGGCATCAACGCTCTGGCAGGAAGCGCCTCTTTGTTGGACAAACTCGAATCCCCGATCATTCTGACGCCTCATCCGAAGGAGTTCTCACGCGTCAGCGGGGTGGCCATGCCGGAAATCTCCAAGGACCGGCTTGGGACGGCCCGGAAGTTCGCAGAATCGACCGGCGCCTTTGTCGTGCTCAAGGGCGCAAGGACCATCGTAACCGCGCCGGACGGGACTGCGTTCATCAACATGACCGGAAATCCTGGAATGGCGAGCGGGGGGACTGGAGACGTGCTCACTGGCCTCATCGCGGCATTCGCGGCGCAGGGCGCTGCCCCACTTGAGGCGGCGAAACTCGGCGTGTATTTGCACGGTTTGGCGGGCGACATCGCAGCCAGAACCGTGGGCGAGGCGAGCCTGGTGGCGTCCGATCTTCTCGACTTCCTGCCTGAGGCAATCGCAGAAACCGTGACCTAGCAAGGTGAAACCAATCAAGGGTCGTGGCCCGAATCCGCCTGAAACGGGCAGCTCAGAGGCTTCAAGAATCTCATCACTGACGCTTTTCAGGGCGTCCCTATACCTGAGATGCCTCGGCGAGTTGGAGAACCAGGGTAAGGAAACAGTCTCCTCAAAGGAGCTCGCGGACAAGTTCTCGATTAGCTCCGCCCTCGTTCGTAAGGACCTCGGCCTGTTCGGCGAATTTGGGAAGGCCGGCATCGGATACGGCGTCAAGAGCCTGAAGGACGCTCTCCTGAACGAGCTTGGGCTAAAAAGGGTCTGGAAGGTTGCGATAATAGGCGCGGGCAGGCTCGGTCTCGCGCTGGCGAGGCACAAAAGGCTTGCACAGAGCAGCTTCAAGATAGCGGCTATCTTCGACAAATACCCCGAAAAGACGATTGCCGGGAGGGATTCGGGCCTTGAGGTCCTTCGCGTAGGTGATCTTCCCAGAGTCGCAAGGGAAAGGGGTATTGAACTCGGCATCATCGCGGTCCCGGGCGCAAGCGCGCAGGAGGCCGCGGACGCGATTGTACAGGCCGGCCTGAAGGCAATTCTGAACTTCGCGCCGACACATATCAACGTTCCTAAAGGCATCTTCGTTCATAACGTCGATTTTACCATTTACCTCGAAAACCTCGCATACTACGTCAATGAGGCGTATCATCAAGATGGCAATTCCGACCGTCGAGGTGGGCGAGATTGACGTGCGCCAGAGAGGCCAGACTGCCAGCTCGCAAGCAGCCTGAGACCCGAGGGAAACCGGCCCGCAACCTCTATGCGCTCGCTGCGCAGAATCTCCTGCTCCTGCTGCTTGCTGCCGTGCCGCTTGCTTTCACGCCGCTGACGCAGGACAGATACAGCCAGATCAAATGGGCCATCCTTCAGCTTCTGATTCCGTTTCTGCTGGTGAGTGTGTTGCTTGCGTTATGGCCCAGGCCAAGGGACCTTCTAAAGGGGCCTATGATAGTGCCTGCCCTTCTTTTCGTGGCCTGTGCATTCTTGTCGGTTTTCTTTGCAGAAAACAAGCCCTGGGCTGCAAGAACCGCGACCAACCTGTTGTATATGATGGCTCTGATGATCGCGTGCAAGGGGCTCCTGCTCCGGGGCCTTAGCGTCCGAAAGGTCCTCGTGACTGTTACCATCGTCAGCACCCTGGTCGCCTTCCTGGGGATCGTTCAATACTATGGGCTGTTCGGGCAAAGGCAGATCGCGGATTCCTACGGCGAGCTCCACACGCCATCGACAATTGGGCACAACAACTTCGCGGCGGCGTATATTATAATGGCGGTCCCGGCGGCAGTTGCCCTATTGGTCTCCGCAGGCACGGCTTGGATTGCGGCTGGGTCCGGGCTTTGCCTCGTCATACAGCTCTACTACCTATTGATAACGGCGAGCAGGGGCGGCTGGGCGGGCTGCCTCGTCAGCATGGCTTTTTGGGCGGCTTGGGCCTGTCTTCTCCCGGCCTTCAGGCGCTCCGCAGCGGGCGCCCCAAGATGGCGGCACAAGGCCATCGTCGTCATCCTGCCGTTGGTGTGCGCCGTAGGCGCTTTGATAATCGTCAGCCCATCCACCAGGCTGCTCGTGACCGACAAGGCTGCCTCGTTCATCGACCTAACCGACAAGCCAGTAGAGTTCAGGCTCCTGACGTGGAAATCGACTTTGTCAATGATAGCTGAACATCCAGTCGGCGTCGGGCTGGCCAATTATGAGATGCTCTACCCCCAGTATCGTTCCGTTCGGGAGCATCGAATCACGGGGCGCTTCAAGAAGGTCCAGCGCACGCACAACGAGTATCTCCAGACCGTGGCGGAGCTCGGACCCCAAGGGCTCATAGCCTTCCTCTTTCTTGTCGTATCATTCTTCAGGGCAGGCTTGCACGCAGCCAGAACCGCGGAGATGCGAGGGGACCGACTGGCTTTGCAGGCAATCGTCGTAGGGCAACTGGCGATGCTCGTCCATTCGTTTTTCAGCTTCCCGCTCCAGCTGCCCGTTACCTTGATGATGTTCTGGGTGTTCTGCGGCGTCGTTTCCGCGTCGCCGAAGGCCGTGCAAGAAGCCCAAAGGCGGCCACCTGCTGAGAATAGGGTCCCCAGCAGGACCGCCTTGGCACTCGTGGTAGGCGCTGTCGTGGTCACAATCCTCCAACTCTCATCATCGGAGCTTTTCTCCGAATATCACCAATCCCAAGGGCTATCGCTCAAGGAGAAGGCGAAATACAAGCTGGCGGCGGCTCAATTCCAGAGGGCATCGGAGTTCTGCGGGTCCAGCTTTCTCAACCATTATCTCGCCTCGGTCTGCCTCCGCAACACGGGCAAGATCGACGAGGCGATTGATCAGAGCGTGAAGAGCCTCGAATGCAACCCAAACGACCGGCATTCGATCTTCAATCTGGGCGCGCTTTACTCATATAAGGGATGGATTGACGAGGCGATCGAGCTTTGGAAGCGAGTTCTTTCCATCGATCCCGACTACGCGCAGGCCTACTTCAACATGGGCGCCGTGTATGCCCACCGGGGCGAGGACGGGCTGGCCTTGAGCGCCTACGAGAATGCTCTCCGCATAGACCCCAGTTTGAGGCAGGCGTGCCATAACATGGTCGTCATTCTCGAGAAGCTCGGGAAGCTCGCCGAGGCGAGGGATGCCCTGGTGCGCTGCGTGGAGAACGTCCAAGACCTTCAGCTGCACCTCGACCTTGCCCGCGTCTATGCCAGGCTCGGCGAGATCGGCAACTCGCAGCGAACGCTGATTGAGGCGAAGGAGCTCTTCGGCAAGGATGACCGCATCGACGAGCTGTTCCGCAAGCTGCCGCGATGAGCTTCGGCGCACGTCTGGCTGCTGTTGCGCCCTGGATTCTATTGGCTGTTATCGTCCTGGGCCTGGCGGCGTTTCAGCTTTTTGATATTGTGCCCTGGGCCCGCCCAGAATTGCTGGCCTCGCCCGAGAATGCGCATCACTCGGCCGACAACTCTACTTGCTCCCTCAGGGAGTTCCTCAATAGCAATCCTGCGGGGAGCATTGTTGTGCTTGCGGTCAACGGGAGGCCCTCAACGCGGACGTGGCACGAGCTCTACGGTGGCATGGTCCGCGTCGGCGCGCAGCGTGAGATAATCCCTGTTCGAGGCGCCTCGTTCATCCTCGTCGGCGCGATGGACGCTCGGCTGGGTTCTGCGGTCTCGAGGATGGGCGTCCAGGAGGTCGAAATCGAGCTTGAGAAGGGCCAGGAGGCCGGCTCTACTGGTATCATGGCGCCGTGTGGGATCGTGGCCAGAAGCATCGGCGACGCAGAGGGCATCGGCAGGGCCATCATATCGGTCGGCGGCGTTTGGTGTTCGCTGAACAAGCGCGGCGTGAACGTTGCCGTGATTGACGAGAGCGGGCATTGCGTCAGCCGTGCGCATTTCAGGTGATGTGATATGTCGGACATATTTGGGGCGATAGACATCGGGACGGGTTCTGTGTTGTGCCTCGCGGTGGAAGAGTCGGCGGATGGCCTGGGCCGGGAGATCATCAACGAGAGCGTCATAACTGCTCTTGGGGCGGGCACGGCGAGCGAGCCATCAGTACGGCAAACGAGCATCGAGCGCACCCTCGCGCCGGTCATCGACTACGTTCAGAAGCTGCGACAGGCCGGCGCGACCAGCATTTCAATCGTCGGCACGAGCGCGCTTCGCGAGGCGCCGAACCGGGACGAGTTCATTGAGAGGGTTGAGCGGGAGACGGGCCTCAACGTTGAGGTGATAAGCGGCGAGGAGGAGGCGCGGCTGACGTTTTGGGGCGCGACGCACGACCTTTCGACCCACGGGGGGCCAACTGTCGTGATGGACGTGGGCGGCGGCAGCACGGAGCTCGTTTTTGGCCGTCCGGGTGGGGCAAGGACTGGCGGGGCGACTCCACCCGACCTCGGTGCCAGTCTCGCCATCGGCTCACTTACCCTCACGGATAGATTCGTTACGCGATATCCAATAAGCCCCGTTGAGATGAAGCGATTAAGAGCCAGCATCCACGACGCTCTGGCCGTTGAAAGCGTTGAAGAGCTCGTTGCAGGCGTGAAGAGCGAGTCGGCCAGCCCGCTCTTGGTTGCCGTCGGGGGCTCGGCGACGACGCTGGTTGCGATGGAGCACGAGATTGCGCCCTACGTGCCCGCAAGGGTTCACAAGACGCGAATCTCGCGGGAGGTCATACTCAAGCATATCGAGAGGCTCGGGAAGATGTCGCTTTATGAACGTTATGCGATTCTAGGCCTGCCAAGCGGTCGGGCGCCCGTGATTGACGCCGGGCTATCGATACTGCACGAACTCTTGGGGCTCTTTGGCGCGGATGCCATGACGGTCTCCGACAAGGGCCTCAGATATGGCGTCATCGTCCGTGACAGCCGGCGCCAGCTCGATAGCGGTGAGTCATCTTGAGCGGCTCGCGCTCAGACGTATTGCAGCCGATACAGGTCGTAGTAGATGCCGCGCCTCGTCAGGAGTTCTCGATGGGTGCCTTCCTCGCGGAGGCGACCCTTGTGCAGGACGATGATGCGGTCGGCGTGCTCTATTGTGCTGAGGCGGTGGGCGACGATGAGGCAGGTTCGGCCCTTTGTCAGGTTGATGAGGGCCTCCTGAATGAGTGACTCTGTCTCCGGGTCGATGTTAGAGGTCGCCTCGTCCAGAACCAGTATCTTTGGGTCAAACGCCAGCACACGGGCGAACGCCAGCAGCTGCTTCTCGCCGGCCGACAATGTCGCGCCTCGTTCAACGACAGGCTCATCAAGACCTTTCGGGAGGCGGGAGATGAGGCGGTTTGCGCGAGCAATCTGGACGCTTTCTTCGACTGTCGCGTCGTCGATCGCCGTCTCGTTGAGCCTGATGTTGCTTCCCACAGTGGTAGAGAAGAGGAAGACGTCCTGCTGAACCACGCCGATCATCTTCCTGAGGTTTTCGAGCGAGAGTCGGGCGATGTCGGCGCCGTCGATGAGTATCTTTCCCTTTTCGAGGGGATAGAGGCGCGACAGCAGGCTTGTCATCGTCGTCTTCCCGGCGCCGGTCGCGCCGACTATCGCAACCGTTTCGCCTGGCCTCACCTCGAACGAGACGTCCTTCAGGACCCAGTTATCGTCGCCGTAGGCGAACCACACGTCCTTGAACTCAACGCTCGTGTCCTTTGGCGCGGATACTTCGGGCAGCGCGGCGATTCTCGGCTCCACATCCTTGTCCAGCAGCTGGAAGATCCGCTCGGAGGACGCCATCGCGGCCTGGATGATGTTGAACTTCTCCGTCAAGTCGTGTATCGGCCTGAAGAACATCCTCATGTAGGCGATAAACGCGACGAATATGCCTAGCGTGACCTCGTTTTGGACTACTCGGCCCCCGCCATACCAGATGACGAGCGCGACTGCCGTGTTGTTCAGAATCCAGACAGTGGGTCTGAAGACGGCCATTATCATTATCTGCTTCTTTCGCCATGAGAACACTTCGTGATTGACGTCCTGGAACTTCTTGTCGATCCGCCCCTCCTGGCAGAACGCCTGTATCACGCTTATGCCGGAGATGAACTCCGCGAACGACGCGTTCATCTTGGCGATCTTGACCCTTATCTTGCGGTATGCGCTTCGCGCTTTTCTTCGGAACACGATCGAGACGTATATGACCAGTGGCAGGATGATGAACGCGACGAGGGCGAACTTCACGCTCATGTAAAGCATGACGCCGGCTATCGCCAGCAACATCAGCACGTCCTTAATGATTGTAATGAGAATAGCGCCGAACATCTCCTGGAGCGTGGAGAAGTCGTTGGTTGTTCGGGTGACAAGTCGTCCGACTGGGGACTTGTCAAAGAACGACAGAGGAAGTCTCTGGATGTGGTCGAATAGCGAGAGTCTCAGGTCGAATAGCGCACGCTGGCTTGTGTATTGCATCAAATAGACGTGAGCGTAGGAGATGATGAAGTTCAGGACGAGTATCGACAGGAAGATGACGCCCAGGCTCTTGAGGCCGCTGAGGTCTTTCCCACGCAGCGAGAGCAGCTCCCCGAGTGGCAGCCTGCTGAGCTTTTCGACCTCAACGTAGAAGCCGCCATCGAATTCTGCGAATGCACTCTCGCGACAGATATCTGTAATCCGTCGCCAGTTGCTGGGCGGATACTTGGCCCGGAGTATCACATATATGCGCTTGTCGCTGATGAGTTTGCTGTCTCTCAGAAGCTTTAGGTCGGCCGACAGCAGGTTCTTGGTCTGCGTTGTGTCGATGAGGAACTCGGTCTTCGACACGGGCACGAGCCAGCTCTTGTATTGGCGCAAGAAGCGCTCTCGAAGCGACTCGTGCTCCAGCGATATTATCTTGCTCGCGATAGCGATGTGCCGATCGATGGCCAGCCTCGTCAGATACGGCAGCGAGACGTCGAATCCCGCGCTTATGACGACGAGAAGCGTACACAGCACGACGATCGGCCAATAAGGCTTGGCATACGTGAGCAGGCGCTTCATCAGGCGCCAATCGTAAGGCCGGTCTAGAGCATCCTCGGGGTAGTAATCCTCAGCCATTCGCTATCCTACGAGATGAACCACAGAGACACAGAGACACAGAGAAAGCGGGAATCGTTGCCGGTTCTTTGTCTTTGCCCCTTTCCCTTTTCGCCCTTTCGCCCGATCTTTGACCGCCAACCGCCAACTGCCAACTGCCAACTATATTATTACGCATCCCTGGCCAACCTTTCCTCGATCTGCTGCTTGGCGAAGAGCGCGGCGTAGATGCCGCCCTCCCTGAGCAGTTCCCGGTGCGAGCCTCGCTGCTTGACCTGGCCTTCGTCGAGGACGATTATCTCGTCCGCCAGCTGCACCGCCGAGAGCCGGTGCGAGACGATTATCGTTGTGACATTCTCGATCGCATCCCTCAGGTTGCCGAGTATCTGGGCCTCGGTCTCGGTATCGACGGCGGAGAGGCAATCATCGAGGAGAAGGACGGGCGGGTTCTTGGCCAAAGCTCTGGCAATGGCAACGCGCTGTTTCTGGCCGCCGGACAGCATCACGCCTCGCTCGCCGACGATCGTCTCGTATCCATTCGGGAAACCTGCGATGTCCGTGTCGATGGCCGACTTGCGGGCAAACTCCTTGACCGCGGCCTCGTCAGGCTCATCCTGACCGAACGCGATGTTCCGCATGATGCTTTCTGAGAAGAGAAACGAGTCTTGCGGGACGTACCCGAAGAGCCTCCTTAGCGCGTGCATTCTCAGCTTTCTGGCGTCCACGCCGTCAATGAAGAGCGTGCCCGGTGGCGGGTCGAATTCACGCAGCAGGAGTCGGACGATCGTGCTCTTGCCCGCGCCTGTGCGGCCCACAATCGCTAACGTCTTGCCCGGCGCAACGTCGAAACTGACATTTGAGAGGACAGGCGCGACGCCATCGCCGTAAGCGAAGGTCAGGTCCCTACACTCAATACGTCCAGGGCAGCTGGGCGGCTCGACGGGGTTCGGCTCGTCAACGATCTCGGGCCTGACGTTCATGACGCGGTTGATGCGACCCATCGAGGCGGCGCCGCGTTGTAGCAGGTTTATCAGCCAGCCGAGAGCGATCATCGGCCAGGTCAGCGTCTCGAGGTATATCGAGAAGGCGAAGAAGCTGCCGACTGACATTTGGCCCAAGATGACGTCTGAGCCGCCCTTATAGAACGCTATGGCCATTGACAGGCCAGCCAGAAGCCATATAAGCGGAAAGAACGCGCCCCAAATCCTGACGAGGCGCATGTTGTCCTTGACATAGTTCCAACTGACATTCCTCACGCGGTCGAGCTCGCCCGCCTCCTGCCCGAACGTCTTGACGACCCTAATCCCTGCAAAGGAGTCCCTGATCTTCTCGGTCATGTCCGAGAAGCAGGCTTGCACCGCCTCGAAGCGAGAATGGACCATACGTCCGAACTTGATGACGACGACCGTCAGAATCGGCAGCGGCAGCAGCGCGTAGAGCGTCAGGCCGGCGTTGATATAGATCATCACCGCAATCGCAGCAGCCGCGAAGAGAAGGCCGTCGATCATCGTGATAATCCCCATCCCGCAGGCGAGCCTGACCGCCTCAGTATCGTTCGAGATGCGGGCCATCAGATCGCCCGTCCTGCTATGTTGGAAGAACCGCTGCGAGAGCGTGAGCAAGTGGCTGAAGAACTTGCCGCGGACCTCCTCCGCGATGCGCTCCGCAGTGACAATCAGAAAGAAGAACCAGAAAAACCGACTGGCAGCCATTACAAGGCCGATGGCGAAGACCGCCGCGGCGAAGAGCGGAATGTCCGACAGGTGGATTGTTCCCGCCGTCATAAGGTCAATGAGGCGCCGGATGATCAGCGGCGTGATGAGTTGCACTGCGTCAACGACGAGCAGGGCGACGATTCCCCAGACCGTGTAACGCCTATAGCTCCAGAAGTAGGACGCGATAGCCCGAAGCGCCTCGCGCTTCTCCCGCTTCGCGCGTTTTCCGTTTGCTCGTGAGTTGTGCTTCATTGTCCTTCCCAAGACAGGCCTTGCGTGTCTTGGGGCATCCTATAGCGACATCGACCGCTTGTAAAGCGGGGCCTCTTGGCCAAAAATCAGATTGGCGAGGGCTGGTTCTGGCTTCTTGGGAGTGCGGCCGCCTGACGCCGCTTTCGCTGGCGGTGGCCTGGCACCGCCTTCTCAGGAGTGCCTTGTCAGCGGTCAGGTTGGCGATTTGAAAAACACGGAAGCACTGATTAGAGCAGATACCGCGTCACGGCGCGGCACTCTCCTTCTCCCTTTCCTTTCTTGTCCGTCAAAGCCTCCATCGCCGCCCGGCTTTGGCGGACACGTTGGCGACGGCGGATTGACCTATACGGGCGGGTCTTCAGACCTAACAATCACGCGCATATTTTGGGTTGATGAGGGCTGTCTGTTGTGTTCTATAAATCGTATTCCCTGAAG
>CAYZPW010000015.1:0-25187 GCA_964480475.1 uncultured bacterium
CTTCAGGGAATACGATTTATAGAACACAACAGACAGCCCTCATCAACCCAAAATAAGCGCGTGATTGTTAGGTCTCAGACCCGCCCTTTCTAATTGATGCTCGCATAAGATGCCTCGTATCCGCAGGGATTGATGTAGGCGGGCGGGTCTGAGACCACGCCCCTACAGCCTAATTCCGACGATTATGTCGCGAATGAAGACGATGTCGTTGATCTTGAAAACTAGCCGAATATGATGTATCGTTGTTGTGTGAACGGACAGGGTCGGAATGTCCCCTCAGTGCTAGCCGACATACCAACGGGCGAGGTCAGTGAGGCGAAGTGGCGCGTTCGGTTCTGTGAGCGACGCGATAGAAATGAAGTCCTGGTTGAACATCTCCAGGAGCAAGCGCTCTGGGACGACGTTCGGATACCAGCCCGCCAGCCTCTGCGTCGCATCGCCAACGGCGAAAACGGCGCCTCGAGCCTCCTGCTGCATCATCTCCGCAAGCAGCATCGTCTCCGCCGCCGCGTAATCGCTGCTGGACGATTTGACCGACCTTTGCAGTCGGCGCCTCGCCAGGTCGCCCACAGTGTCGAGCAGCTCGGCGAGCTCCTTCGGGCCGCGGACATTGACGCCCGTCTTCTCCTCGGTGCCGGAGTTGCGGACGAAGACCGAGGCAACCGTCCTTGAGCCGCCATGAGGGGCCAGCGAAATAAAGATCATGTCCTTGTCCTCGGCGAACTCGACCCGCTTAACATCGAAATCCGAGGCAAACCGAGCCAGGCATTCCTGCTCGAGCCAGTCCGCGAATTGCCGCCAGTATTCCTTGCCGAACGCGAACTCATCCTTCCGCGTGTAGTAAGCATAGAACGTCCGCTTGAAGCCGCGCATAAACGGCGCCGCCATCGTGTGATGAAACGCGCTGACGTCCATCGACTGAAGCATCGTCTGCGTCGCGACGAACGTGTTGATGGCAGCTTTCAGACCGTTGCCGGCGAAGAACAACCCACGGGCGGTCGAAGGCCGGAGGTCGGAGATTCGGTCGCCGTACGGCGCACCGAATTGGCGGTTGGTTCGCCGCGCGGCGAATTGGCGCTTGGCAATCTCAAGGATACCGGGAGTTATCGAGTGGCCGGTCTCCTCGAATCCCATCAGGTATGGAATTGCGCCCGGTTTGACGAGGTCTTTTTCTAGGGCTGCAATCTCGTCGGGGCGGCAGTGCTTCTGCTGAATCCAATCGACCTGGCACTGAAGGTCAAAATAAACCTGGCTGTCGCTTGACCGATGCGAACGGAGCGCTTCGAGCGCTTTCCAAGCCGTTTCAAGCTCCTTTGCTGCGTCTTCTTGACCGCCTTCCGCGAAGTGCTTTTTGAGCAACGTCATTCGGCCCTCGAGAAGCGACGAGAACGCCTCGTAAAGCACCCATTTGTCGCCGACGGCCGTCATGCACGGGCTCACGCCGAACGATTTGTCCGCGAGGGCGCCAACGTTGATGTCGCTCTCGACCGTGTGCACCATGCGCGGGCGATCTGCAACCGCTCGCCTCTCGACGAGGTACTTCGCCCGCAAGAACGCCGTCTCATCTCCGGAAGAGACAATGAGCCCGTCTTGATGAGGCGCGTAGTCGAGCCGGAAGAAGCGATCTCCGTCCGCGTCGAACACCGCGGCAACGAGCAGCCGATCGCCGGCCACCAGGTCGTCTTTCAGCTCGTCCGCCAGGCGGAACATCTCAAGAACAGGCTTGTGCTCGGAAAACGGCGAACTCCCCTCGCCCTCACCGGCGAAGACATCCCCGCGCGCAATGATCTCGGTCCCCTCAAGCGCCGCAACGCCGCCACCCTCATTCACGTGCCCGGCGTCCGACGTGTTGACCTCGTGAACATTGCCGAAGCCCCACTCGCGGAAGAGCTTCCCGGCGAACTTGCTGAGGCAGCCGTTAGCAGCGTCAACGACGAGCTCGACTCGGTCAAGACTGAGTTGGGATGTTTCGGTCGGGTCAAGCCAGCTATTGGCCGGGTCGAGCATAAACTCCTCGAACAATGCGGAGGCCGCATCGTGATGGTCTTCCTGCGCACCGGTCGGGTCCAGCCCTTGCAGATCAACGCTGTCGGCGAGCTCAAAAATGACGGCGGTGAGGCGCTCGTCATCTGAGGGGAGGTATTTGAGGCCCTGGTTCGCCCAGAAGAGCTTGACGCCGTTCTGATCCTTGAGGTTGTGGGACGCCGTAATCATGGCTGCGCCCGCTGCGCCGACGTGGAGCAAATACGCCGGGACAGCAGGCGTCGGGACAACGCCGACCGAGAAGACGGCGGCGCCCGCCTTTCGAATACCTCGTATGAATGGCTCAATGAAATCGCCGTCGGGGTCTCTCGGGTCCCAACCCACAACGACAGGATCGCCCGGCTCAAGTCTCTTGAGCCTGAGAAGGTCAGTTACGAAGGAGTAGGCATAGAGCTCCATAAATCTAGGCGTGATGAGGCCTGCCTCAAGGAGAGCTTGCAGCGGGCCGAGGCCCCGAACACGGGCAGAACTATCGAGGGCCGTTGGCCGACGTATCCCATCCGTTCCCTGAATCCGCATAACGAGGCTCCGCGCTGGTTGGCTAGGAGGGCCTGCTATCGCGAGAAAGAAGATTCATCTCTTCGATGTATTTCTCGGCCAGCTGGAGGTCCTGCATTGTGTTGATACCGAGCGCCTCCCGGCTATCCGCAACCTTGCAGAGACGCACCCGATTGCCACGTTTTGCGAATAACCGGACCGCGTCGGTCAGGTAGTACTCGCCCTGCACATTGTTGTTCTGAACCTCGCTGATGAGGTCGAGAAGGCAATGATCACCCGCTAGGCAATACGCGCCGACGTTGATCTCATTGATCCTCAACTCCTTCTTGCTGGCGTCGGCCGCCTCGACTATCGCCTCAAACTGCCCGTTTGGCGCACGCGTTATCCGCCCCAGAGAACCGGGCTCCTCAACGTCCGCGGTGGCGAGAACCAGTCCGGCCTCGGTTCTCATCTGCTCATCTATCATCCTGTTCACGGTGTTGAAACTCAGAAGTGGGACGTCGCCGCTGAGAATCAACAGACCGTTCTTTGAGTGAGCTAGATACGGCAGAACCTGCGCAACAGCGTGCGCGGTTCCGAGCTGCTCATCTTGAAGCACGAATTCAATCAGCTCATCCTGCCCGGTTCTGCCCACAGCATCATGCCAGCCGGTCGGCTTCGTCTGCCAATACGTCTTCCCGGCATATTCCTTAACTTCGCCCGCCCCGTGACCAACCACGATATACATCTTGCGCACGCCAAGCTTAGCGACAAGGTCAAGAACGTAACCGAGCAGCGGCTTGCCGTGCGCCTCAATCAGTACCTTCGGGTCGTCGCCGACCATCCGCTTACCCTTCCCGGCGGCAAGGATTACGCAGTCCATCGAAGTAATGATCCCGTACTTGTCCAGGCAATCGAGAAAAACATCAACTACCGTGGGGTCAAGCTGCGTCCCTTTGTTCATCTTAAGCTGTTCGACAGCGGTCTCAAGCGTCATCCGCTTCCTGTAACTTCTGGTGGAGGTCATCGCGTCAAACGCGTCCGCCACGCACAATATCCGCGAAAGAAGCGGTATCTCCTCGCCGGCCAGGCGCCCGGGGTAGCCTTTGCCGTCCCAGCGCTCATGGTGATGCCGAATAAGAACCTTCTCCTTGGACAGAAAACTCAACGGCTCAATCATCCGCGCCCCTTTGTCCGGGTGCTCGCGCATCACGCGCCACTCTTCGGGAGTGAGTTCTTCTGTCTTACATAGCACCTCTTCGGGGATACCTATCTTGCCAATATCGTGAAGACTGCCACCTATCTGAAGGGCAACGATCTGTTCTTCGGCTAGACCCATCTGGGTCGCAGTCCTGACCGAGTACTCGGTTACACGCGAGGAATGGCCCTGGGTGTAAGCGTCCCGCTCCTCGAGAACCACCGCGAAGGACTTGATTACTTCCAGGTAACTCCTTTGCAGCTTGTCCTGAGAATCCTGGAGCTGTTTGGTTCTCAGCCGGACCTTCTTTTCGAGCTCCCGATTGAGCCTCGTGAGCTCTCTGGTCAGCCGGATATTCTCGAGCTTCAATCGCCGCTTATCCACAACCGTCTGGACAGTATGCAGCAGCTGCTCGATCTTGACCGGCTTGGCGAGATAATCGTAGGCGCCTTTCTTGAGCGAGGAAACCGCCGATTCGATGGTCATGTAGGCCGTCATAAGGATGACCGCGGTCTCAGGCTCCTTATTCATTGCCAAGATACGGTCCAGAAGAGCTAAACCGTCCATGCCCGGCATCCTAATGTCGGTTACGACCACGTCGAAAGAATCCTGGGCGAGAGCCTCCAGCGCGGACTGACCGTTGTCCGCAGCCTCAACGTGATACCCCCCCATCGAAAGCGCCTGAACCAGAAGCTCCCTCAGGTCGGTCGAATCCTCCACAACAAGAATAGAAGCCCTCTGCTCCACGACTTCACCATTCAATGGGTCACCACGAATTAGAGCCAATAAGGCGTCTAGCTCTTCGTCTCCGCAACAGCGGGACTTAACTTTCTTGCGACCTGCGCCTTTTGATACTTGTCCACCTTGCCGGCCTTAAGACAACTAGCGCAGACCGTTACTCGTTTGACCTTCCCATTGACGTTCGCGCGAACGGTCTGCAAGTTGGGCATCCAGCGGCGATTGCTCACGTTGTGAGCGTGGCTTATCTTGTGCCCGAACATCGGCCTTTTGCCGCATATATCACATACTCTTGCCATGATGAAACTCCTTGACCTATTGACCTATTAGCCTCTTCGCCCCTTCGCCTCTTCGCCTCTTCGCCCCTTCGCCTCTTCGCCTCTTCGCCCCTTCGCCTTTTCGCCTCTTCGCCCGTTTGACGCATTGATCCATTGACGCGCATTACCCAGAGAATGCCGGCAGGCTAGAAAGCCCGCCCTGCACCGCCAGCCATAAGGTGGCCTACGTCGCCAAGTACCTCTCGCTGAATCTCCACAAGGTGGGATATCCCGTCCCTTGCGAGTGACAGCAGCTTATCAAGGGACTCCTTTTCAAAAGGTTGCGACTCGGCGGTGCCTTGAATCTCGACAAACTGACCCGTATCGGTCATGACTACGTTCATATCGACCGCCGCTTTCGAATCTTCAGAGTAGTCTAGGTCCAAAAGGAACTTATCCGAGACGACCCCGACGCTCGTCGCTGCCACGAAGCCGCTCAAGCACGGCAAGCCCTGCTCACTGCCAGCGAGCCAAGTTAGCGCGTCGCACAACGCCACAAAACAGCCCGTTACAGACGCTGTTCTGGTCCCACCGTCCGCCTGGATAACGTCGCAATCCATCCAGACCGTCCGATCCTTGATCAACGACAGATCGACGAGCGCTCGCAAAGACCGACCGATCAGCCGCTGTATCTCGTGCGTCCGGCCAGAAACCCTCCCCCGATTTGCCTCCCTGGGTATCCTATTGGGCGACGAACGAGGCAGCATGCCATACTCGCCGGTTATCCATCCCTGCCCCGAACCTCGCAGCCACTGCGGCACGTCGTCCTTGACAGTAGCCGTGCACAATACCTTTGTGTCGCCCAGCGTGATGAGCGCCGAGCCTTCGGCGAACTTCGCGTAGCCCCGCTCAATTACGACTGGGCGAATCTCGTCATTCTTCCTACCGTTTGCCCTCAACTGAATAAAACCTCCAACTCGAAGGCTGAAGGATGAATTATGAAGGATGAGTCATTCATTCGTCATTCCGCCTTCATCCTTGACATCGCCTATCTTTTGAAATTCCAAGAATCATTTCCATACTTCTCTCGCGAAAGCGTATCGGCAAGCGCACGCTCGCCTTTAGTCAGATTCGACCGTTCAAGGGTCGTTCCGAGGCACTTGGCGAACCCCTCTCCTATTGCGCTCTTGACCTCGTCGAACGTCAGGTCCCTGCCCACTACCTCCTCGAGGCAGGCTGGCCGCAGGGCCTCACCGCTGGTCGTGGCTGACTTCGCCATAGTAGCCCGCTTGTCCGCCAAAGCATTAGCGGCGGCGGAGGCTACGTCGGCTGAACCCGACCCCTCATCCACGCGCATTACACTCAACGTCAACGGGATGTCAACACGCAGCGGGATGGAACCGTGCTGCACGAGAGCCTCATCTCGCCGTTTCTGAGCGCTGCCTATTAGCTTCCGGCCCCCGACGAGTAACTCATACGCCGAGGCCGTCATGAAGCAAGCCGACGACGCGCTTCCGGCTCGAACGTCCTGACCGGTCACAACCTCGATCTCATCGCCGGGAACGCCCAGCAACTCGCAACCCGCCGAAAGGCACGCCGCAATCGCCCGATAACATTCGAGCAACCGCCCCCCAAAAGGACCCGTCTTTGTGGGGGCAACCACACAATACGTAACCTCCTGGTCATGCAGAACCGCCCGGCCGCCAGTTATCCGCCGAACAATATCGACGCCGTGTTCTTCACAGGAGGCCTTCTTTACCGCGTCATTGGCTCTTTGGAAATAGCCCAAAGAGACGCACGGCCTCTCCCAACAGTAAAGCCTGAGCACGGGACAGTCTCTGGACGGATCGAAACTCGAGAACAGCGACTCGTCAACTGCCATGTTAAAAGCGGCGGAGCAAGTCCCCGAATCAATCAATCGCAAGAGAAAACCACTCCCAACGTCTATATGTCAACCAGCAGGTGAATAGGTCAGGGAAATGTGGCCCTTCGCGTCCGCTGTGGACAGACCCTTGCTTATTGAGGCTGTCCCGCAAGTCGGCGCTTGGCTTTGTAGTGACGGCTCACGAGCCGCCCTCCCGCCGCAATCGTCGAAACGCTAGATAGCCCGCGATCAGGCCCACTATCAAAAGAACGACCCCAAGCCACAAGTATGGCGTCATCCAGAGCATTATCGTGCAACAGACTAGGACGAACACGCCGGCCAGGAGCGGCGCCATGCCCCAACGCTTCAGCAATGACCCAAGAATGCAAACAAACGAGAAGACATAGAAGGCAGAAAGCATGATCGTTGCGCTGATCTGCGAGCCCTCATACATCCCATGCTCCCCACCGCAGCCGAAAGCGGCGACGACCAGGCAGCAAGCCGCAATCCTCATGAATTGTGATAATCTCATGCTCCTCCCTGCCCAAGAGCCGACCCAGGATATTCTGTCGCCAGCTCGAACGCCTCCAATACGTTCACAGCATTATCCGCGATCTTCTCCATGTTGGAGATTATATCATTCGATATGACCTGCCCCCAAAGTCTCTCCTCAGTTTGGCTTTCGCCGCGCTTGAAAGCGACATATCTGTCCCTGTTTCGCTTGCGCAGCGTCCGCTTCAACTCGTCGATCTTGGCCTCTTCCTCAAGTGCCGCCTCGGCCAGACGCCTGTTCTCTTGCTTCAATGCGCGCAAGGACTGGTCGGCCATCCTTAGCACCATATCCGACATCTCCAGGATATCCTGCTTTGCTGGGGCAGAGAAGCTCTGGCCAAGCTTCTCGAGCCGCTCAAGTAGCTTCGAGGTGCTCTCCAGCGAGTCCCCGATGTTCTCAACGTCGTTGACCGCGTGCAATAGGTGCGTCAGCGCCTCGCTATCCGCCCTAGAGACTCCTTTGTGCATTACCAGGCTGATGTATTCCGTGATCTCGGCCTGATGGAGGTCCAGTTCATCTTCCAGCTTGTAGATCTCGGAACTCGGGCCGGTGTTCTCCTCAGCCACCATTTCTCTGGCAAGAGTCAGCATCCCATACGCCCGGTCGAACATGTGCAATATGGCCCTCTTGACCTGCTCTATTGCCACCGGCGGCGAATTGAGGAACTGCTCCTGCAGAAAAGCCCCCACCTTGGTCCTGCTAGGGGCTGGCGCCCTATCGGGTATCGCCCAGGTGACGAGCCGAGCGAGGCACTTGATGAACGGGAGCTGCACTATCGTATTGAAGACGTTGAACATCGTGTGCGCGTTGGCGATGTGCCGGGCAATAGCGATCGGCGAGTTGGCGTTCCCCGGCGTTATGATGTCCACAAGCTTCCCAAAATGGGACAGAATAACGAAAACCCACGCAACACCTATGATATTGGAGAAGCAGTGCGCAAGGGCTGCCCTTCTGGCCTCTCGACTCGTGCCGATTGACGACAACAGCGCGGTGACCGTGGTGCCGATGTTATCCCCCAGCATGAGCGGCAAGGCTGTCTTGAAATCGATGAGCCCGCTGGTTCCAAGGGCAATCACCAGCCCCACCGTTGCGCTGCTTGACTGAACCACCGCCGTCAGCATAACCCCCGCCAGAATCCCCAGCAGCGGGTTGGCGCCAAACTGAAGGAAGAACTCCTTGAACTGATCACTGCCCTCAAGCGGCTTCAGCGCCGTGACCATGGTCACCAGGCCATAGAAAAGCATCCCAAACCCGAGAATAACTTGACCCCAAAGCCTCATGCGCTCGCGCTGCTTCGAGCCCATCGTAATCGCCATCCCGACCGCGATCGCTGGCAGCGCATACTGGCTGATCTTGAAAGCGACGAGCTGAGCCGTTATTGTAGTCCCGATGTGGGCGCCCAATACGACTCCAATGGCCTGAACCAGCGTCAGCAGGCCAGCGTTCACGAAGCCAACTACCATCACCGTGGTCGCGCTGCTGCTCTGGATGAGCGCCGTTACGCCGGCCCCGACCATGACTCCCCTTATCGGTCCCCCTGTCAAAAGGTCGAGAATCCGGCGAAGGCGACTCCCAGCGGCCTTTTGCAGCGAATCCGACATGATCTGAATGCCGAATATGAAGAGACCCAAGCCGCCGATGACGCCAAAGAAGAGCGGGACAGGATCAACAGCATCCTTCAGATGCCAAAGACCCGACGCAATGCCCGTAAGCCACAGCAGGCAGAAAGCGACGACGATCACGCTCAGGCCCATCAGCTTCTTTCTAAGCACCGCGAAATTCAGAACCATATTGCCTCCCAAGCGGGGTCAGTTCACGTAGAGGCGGCCAATTGCAGCCGAACGGAAGCGTATTGCCAGCCCCATCACCTGTCAAATGCTAATCAATGTCGCCCCATCGAACCGCAGATTCGTATTTCGACGAAGCTCGGGCCAGCCGTTCTGCCATAGGCCTTGAACTATGCGCTTGGAACCTTAGAATCCAATGTCATGAAACCAAGGCCTGTCATTGGTATCGAGGTCCACGTTCAGCTGCTCACCAAGAGCAAGATATTCTGCTCGTGCAGCACCCAGTTCGGCGCGAAGCCAAACTCCAACACCTGCCCAGTGTGCCTCGGTCTGCCGGGCGTGCTCCCAGTCTTGAACAAGCGGGCCGTTGAGCTCGCCGTCAAGGCCGCGCTCGCCATCAACTGCGACATAAGGTCGAGAAGCCAGTTCGCACGCAAGAACTACTTCTATCCCGACCTCACGAAGGGGTTTCAGATCACGCAGTTTTCGCTGCCACTCGCGACAAACGGCCACATCAACATCGACGTAGAGGATGACTCCGGGCAAACGAGGCCCAAGCGCATCCGAATAAACCGCCTCCACCTTGAGGAGGATTCGGGCAAATCGCTCCACGACGAGGAGCAGAACCTTGAGGGCACGAGCCTCATCGACTTCAACCGCTGCGGCGTCCCGCTCGTCGAGATCGTAACTGAGCCTGACCTCGAGAGCCCGGAAGAGGCCCGGCAATACCTGCTGAAACTGAAAACGATCATGCAATACTGTGGCGTGAGCGACTGCAACATGGAGGAGGGCAGCCTTCGCTGCGATGCGAACATCTCTCTTTGCAACGAGGACGGCAACATCGGCACCAAGTGCGAGGTCAAGAACCTCAACTCGTTCCGGTTCGCCAAGCGCGCGCTCGAATACGAGATGAAGCGCCAGCACGCGGTCATCGAAGCTGGTGGAGTGGTCGAGCAGGCGACCTACGGGTTCAATCCGGCCTCGGGCAAGACCTTTCTGATGCGAAGCAAGGAGCACTCGCACGACTACAGGTATTTCCCTGAGCCGGACCTGGTCTTCGTGGATGCGACCGACGACTGGACCGCAGAGATCAGAGAGACGCTGCCAGAGCTTCCGGACGCGAGGCGCAAGCGGCTTGTCGAGCAATACGGCATCCCGGACTACGACGCGTCGGTCCTCACAGCCACGCAGGAGGTCGCGGACTACTTCGAGAAATGCGCCTCGCTTCACGCCGACGGGAAAGCGGTCAGCAATTGGGTCATGGGGTCGGTGCTGCGGGTCGTCAAAGAGCGCAACATCAACATCGATCAGTGCCCAGTAACGCCCGAGCATCTGGCAGAGCTCCTCGCCCTGGTCAAGGACCGCAAGATCAGCGGCAAGATCGCCAAGGATGTCTTTGAGCAGGTCGTCCAGACGGGCAAAGCTCCTGGGGCAATCGTTGCCGAGCAGAATCTGTCAACCGTTTCCGACGAGAATGTGATCGCTGACATCATCCGCGAGGTCGCTGATTCAAGGCCCGATCTCATCGAGAAGCTCAAGCAGGGCAAGCTCAACGTGCTGGGCTTCTTCGTCGGGCAAGTGATGAAGCGCACCAAGGGGCAAGCCGATCCACAAATCGTCAATCGTATCGTCAAGAAGATCTTACTGGAGGAGTAGAGGCGGTCCTGACGCGAATTAGATGCCTTGTAGGGGCGCGGTCTCTGACCCGCCCGTCAAATCACGAGTCAATAGCAACGCAAGAAAAGGAGAGAAAGATGGCCATCGAGAATCAAGATTCCATCCACGAGGAGCGCATGCGCATCCTGAAAATGGTCGAGGACGGCAAGGTTTCCGCCGATGACGCGATGGGGCTGCTGAAATCAGTTGGCGGCGGTGCGGTTCACTTCACGACGAGCACAAGTTCCGCCGGGCCGGTCAAGGTCAAGGACAAGAAATCGCTCAAGGGCAAGAAGCTGCGGATACAGGTCTTTGAGGGCGACCAAGAAAAGCCCAAGGTCAACATCAAGCTTCCGCTTTCGTTGGCCAAGCTCGGCGGCAAGTTCTTGTCGAAGACAGGCAAAGCCAGAATCGAGGGACTCGACCTCGACCTTGACGCGGTGCTTTCTCACCTCGACGAGCTCGACGAAGAGAACATAATCGAGGTTGACGACGAGAAGGGCAAAACCCGCGTCAACCTCTCTATTGAGTGATTCTCCTGCCGGACCGGGGCGCTCCCGTGAAAGCACACGGGAATATGTGCGACGGATCTGGTGGAATGGGGTCAATACCCAAGCTGCTCGAGCTGCTTGAGGTTGCTCAAAGTGCCTGCGGAGTCGGGCTTGAGCGCAAGCGCCGCCTCCCACTGTGCGCGAGCGTTCACGTAGTCCTTGCGCTTGGCATAGACCACGCCGAGCGCATTGTGCGCCTCAGCCGAGCTGGGATCGATCGATAGGGCCTTCTTGAACGCCGCCTCCGCCTGCTCCAACTTGCCCGTCTGATCGAGCAGAATACCCATATCCACCAGCGCCTTCGAGTTGTTCGGCTCAAGCTGGACAAGCCGTTTGTAAGCCTCGACAGCAAGCGGGAACTGCTTGGCAGCAACAAGCGCCTGGATTCTGTTCCTAAGTTCTTCGCCAGACAGACGAGCAAAAGCCTCCGCCTGCGAGGCCTTGATCTCATCAATTAGAGCGGCGGCCAGACTGCTTTCTTGCAACCGTCCATCGGAAATGGCGAGGTTGGGGTCGAGCGCAAGCGCACGCTGCATCGCCTGCCTGGCCGCGCCCCGGTTGCCCATCTTCTCCTCAAGAAGCCCGATGTCCGCGTAGGCAAGCGCGTATGTGGGCTTCAGCGCCGCTGCTCGCTCATACGCGCCGAGAGCCTCCTGAAGTCGTCCAGCCCCCTCATAGACCAAGCCGAGGTTGCGCTGCGCGTCCGGGTCACGAGGAACGAGGCTGCATATCTTTGCGGCCGGACCAATTGCCCGTTCGAAGTGATGCAGCTTGACCTGGATATTGACAGCTGCCTTGAGCGCGGGCAGGAAGTTCGGTTTGATCAGATGCGCTCTCTCGTACGCCTGAAGCGCATCAGCAGGCTTCCCCTCGCGCTCCAGCAGCGTGCCCAAGTTCATTTGGACGAGGTGATCGTCGGGTTTGAGCTGTGCGATCTTCGCATACTCCTCAATCGCAAGCGCAGTCTGCCCAATCGTGGCCGCCTTCTCAGCCAGCATGTTGTGCAGGATCATAATGTCTCCAGCCGTTCTACTTGACGCCCGCCAGAGCCTCTTGCCCTCCTCGTGATCGCCCTGCCAATAGTAGGAATCGCCAAGCTGGAGCTCCCAAACCATTGCCACACAGCGGCTCGTGTAGTCCTTGAATAGGCGGGGGTCCTCGAGGCTCCTGTTGACGAGCACTGTGCCGACTTCTCGCTCGCTGTCGGAGAATTCGCCCGCTTGTGCTGCCGGAACGAGCACCGTCGCAACGCCGACCGGCTTCAGCCTGAACTCCTTGACGCCGGCCAGATCGACGCCCGGCACATAGCATATAGGCCTCGTCTCCTTCTCGAACAGCCGATGCTCCGCCTGCAACTGAGCGACCTGGCGCTGCTCTTCGGACATCAGCCGCATGTCCTTGACGTAGAAATCGCGCCTCAAGATGCCGGAGCGATCGATTATCTCGACGTCGGGGCAAATCCCCTCGACATCCTTTAGGAAAAGCAGCGTGAAGACCTCCATATCACGATCGACAAAGACGACGGAGTCGTCGCTCGGCATTGACTTGAGGATGTTGACCCCATAGTCGTAAGTGAGGAAATGACGGCTCTTATCGCTGTAGAAATAGTTGGCAAGAAGCGGCATGGCGCAGACCAGAAGGCCAAAGGCGCTGGCCAGGACGGCAAGTGTTCTCGGCTTGCTGACCAGCCGGTAAACGTTCCGAAGGACAGACGAGGCGCCAAGGGACATGAGGATAGCGGCGACGGCGAACGAGGGGATGAAGAAGACCTCGACGAGGAACGTGTCGCGCGGAATGAGCCTGAAATTCGTATATAGAATGAAGAAAAGGCTGCAAAGGAGAAACGTCACGAAAAGCAGGAGCAGCGCCCTGTTGCGCCGGCGAATACCGACCACAACGCCTATCGCAGAGAGGAGGAAGCCGAGCGGTGTGAATTGTCTGACGAGCGCGGAGATATAGAACCAAAGCTGCCTAGAGAAAAGAGCGAGGGACCTGGCCGTATGACTCGAAGTGCCGTATTCGCGGCGCAGTATGTGGGTCACGAAGCTCGTAAATGTGTCGGGCGCGCCCCAGTTGAGCGCCGGGTTGGTCGAGGCGCGAAACATCAGGTAGAGGTGAACAAACGTCCCAAGAATGCCGAGCGCAATCGCCGGGAAGACAACACGGCCATTCAGCAGCAGTCGCGGCGATCTATATATAACGTAGGCAGTCAGCGCAGCGAGAAGGAGCGCCACAGTGTGATGGCTCGACAGTCCCAGGCCCCCGATGAACGCTGCCAGAAGAAGGAACCTGTGATCCCTTTGCCCCTCGGGCTCTCGTTCCCATCGCAATACGAGATAGAGCATCAGGAGGATAAAAAGAAGCGTCAGAGCATAGACCTCAGCAATCGTCGTCTGCGACCAGAACGTGAGTGAGAACGCAAACGCCGCGGCCGCGATCGCGGAGCCCGAAGCTGCGAATCGGCTCACGGGCCTCTCTGTGGTTCTGGTGGTCAAGACACACAGACATATCCGGTAGAGAACGAAGACCGCGGCCGCGCCGGACAGCACTGAGACAAGGCCGCATCTTGCGGCAAGCGACCCGAATGGAAAGACGATGCATGCAAGCTTGATCAGCAGGACAAAGATCGGGTAGCCGGGCGGGTGCGGTATCCCGAGGCAGCTCGCGGCCGTGATGAGTTCACCGCTATCGCCGACATAAATGGTTGGGCACAGGGTCTTCAGATACGTGAAGAACGCAAGGACGAAAAGCGCAATGCCAACCCACAGTCTCATCAGGATGTCGCAGGGGCGGCTCATGGAGGGCAGGACACTGGATTGTCTTTTTAGAGTGGACCTCCTGAGCGGGTACTGTCGGTGCACAAAGAGGTCTCGAGCAATGCTGCTAGAGAGATATCTATCTAGCGAACTAGTGTTTATCGTGTCTAGTTGCGCCGCTCAGTCGAGCACGGAGCGCGACGCACTTTCGATGGATTTCCTCTTAGCCAAATCCAGTCGTCGGAATTCCTCCTTCACGGCTTTCTCTAGGTCTTCCCGTATAGCGTTCATCTCCTCAAACGTCTTAAACCTCTTCTTATCGGGCTTTCCTCCTAGGCCTTTGATTGGACCCTTATCCCTACTCACTTCGACTTCCTCCTATCGCGGATGCGTTGACCAGATCACTATACATATCATATCCTTTTTCATCGTCCGGATTCAATTCGCGCTTTATGATGAACCTGTTGGGAGGGCTACCCAGGTAGTCCACATCATTAACAATCAAGTACTCGGGGTAGTGTATAACAAGGAATGACATAACGTCATCCGGCGTAGCCGTCGTGTCCCATATTATCTCTCCCAAGACCTTCTTCTTGCTGAAACTAGACTTACTTGCGACTTCCGCCAGCCAGATGAACCTGGGCATCGGCAACCGGGCGTAAAGCCTGTCGATCCCGTGAGGGGGCCGAGCGCCTTCAGCCTTGTGGCTGCGGAAAGCCTTGTAGGAAACCGAGGATGCAAGCAGGACTCGAATGACAAGTTCAGACTTCGGGAGCGACGGTGAAAGCTGCTTCAGGCCCAGTTCTTCGTGATCCACTAACTTCAACGTTAATGTCTCGATTTGCTCCGCAGTCAGGTGCATCTTCTCGTATAGGGGGACCACAAATGCGTCGATATCAGAAGTGGTGTATTCTGAGATGTTCCCCAGACATGGGGGACCGGGTGTCAGCATGAGCTGATATGGTGCCCAGTTGTCATCATTTATGACCAGTCCTTGCAGATAATCGTAGCTTGTAAGCACGTGGGTACCGCCGGAAAGCTGCTGGTCAGGCTTGTAGTCGGAGACATGGCCTAGTGCCACGACGGCGTGCTCGTCTTTCTTAATGGCGCAGACTACCGGCAAACCCGAGGAAATGTATGCGAGGAGGAATCGCTCGAACTCAAAGGGGTTGTAGCTGTCTCTGGAATATATCTCCGGCGAAAGCCCGAATCGAGCGAATATCTCTGCGATCTGACTGACCGTGAGGCCGTGGGTTGAGGGAACCAAACGGCCGAGCGAGTAGTCGGTCGTCATTTGCGTGATCTGGTATGGATATGCCTCTTTGTAGGTTCTATACTTCTGCGATAGATACCTGAAAACCATCCAGCAGTCGGCATGGGCGCATCTTGTTACGTCTTTGTGCTGCGCGATGAACGGGAAGCCCTCGATCTCAAGTTCGGCTCCCAGTATGTGCGCGTAGTATTTCGCCGCACAGATAGAGCCCTGCAGTCCCTCAGCGCGTCTGGGATCGATTATCATGCTGCCTATGCACTGGTTTCTGGTTGGCCTGACGACCACGTATCCAATGTAGTCTTTTTGGTGCACGTCGAGAGAGTACAAGTCTTGGTCCCGTATGATTCGACTGAAGAAATGAAGCCTAAGGCATTTGGACTGGTATGCCGCGAATTTCCTGGAATAAAAGCCCGTATAAACATCTCTGAAGTCCTTGTCGATGTATCTCCGTTCGGCAACGACGGACTTGGCTCGCCTGCGAAGCATCTCTCGGCATTTCGCGAAATAGCCTGCCAGAAGCCCGTATTTCCTACCTTGAAGTAATATCTCGCATTCTTCGGGAAGCCGGTCCCATTTTTGGGGTTTGTCAAGGCGGATAATCTTGAAGAAATCTTCCGTTGGATCGGGGCTCTGGTCTAGCATGGACTTATCCTCTGGCATGAAACACCTCACTCACTTGCCTGCAGAACTCTCAGCGCCTTCCGCGAGCGCCCGTTGCTCTGATTGGCTACACAGCGGCTAAACCAATAGTATGCCTCTTGTACTGCCATGCTGGAAATAGCGTTTGAAATCTGCTCGGTGCGCGTCGTCTTCCTGGGTGGCTTTGCCGCCACAAACAGCAGGGCGAGGCGCACGCCTTCTTCCTCGTCAAGAGCGAACGGAGTCTTTTGGTCGCGCTTGAGGCTCGCACGGTTATATCACTTCCTTCTGAGCCCCGAAATGAGCGGCTCCAGGATCAAGTTGAGTGGGAGGCCCCAGACTCGCACCAGCCTCGTGAGCTTCCTTCTTTTGCGCTCGGGCTCCTTCTGCGGTTGAAGGAGCTCAATCCTATACTCGCTCTGATTGACGGGGAAAACCCTGAGCCCATAGGGGCACGGATTCATTTATTAAGTCTCATGTTCGGGGGGAAGAGTCTGTAGAGGCAGACTTGGGTCTCCGCCCTTCGTGGTCAACGGGCGAACACATAAGTCCACCCTTACGCGGCCCCGTCGGAGGTTACGTCCCAGCCTCACAAGCCCCGCCTCTACGTCACGTTCCCTTTTCGCCCCTTCGCCTTTTCGCGTACGAATAAGGCCTGCTAATCTACGACGACAAGGTATGGGAAGGAAGTGCTGCGGTTGCCGCCCTCGTCCACCGCTTGAATCTCTATCAGATGATGGCCTCGCTCTCCGCCAGAGATGCGGCATCTGGCGCCATAATAGGTCCTGTGGCCGTCGCCTGTGAGCCCGTCAAGCTCGACATCGCCAAAGTCAAAATCGCGCGTGTCACGGACCGACTTCCTGGCCTGTACCGAGGCGATGTCCGAAGGCCCATCGGGATCGTTGACGATAACGTTGAGGAAGAGCGTCCCACCCGCGTCCTGGTCGATCTTGCAGCTGCCGAAACCGGCCAGGAGTAGCTCTGGCTCGGGCCCCACGTTCCGGCTTGAGACGCCTCGAATCGAGTCCAGAATGTAGTTCTGGAGATTCAGGCTCAGCCTCGGAGCAGGCTCAGCACCGACGGCAGAGGAAGCTCCAAGACCGGGAATGCCACCAGGTGATGTGCTTTGAAGCCCGGGAAGGTCGAACTGCGGATAATCGTCGATCGTCACGTAAGGCCAGACGTTGCTCGTATTCCCGTCGGCGTCGCTCGCGATGACCTCAAACAGGTAACGACCCGCCTGAAGTCCGCGTCCAGGCACTACGTCCACGAAGCAAGCGTATATCCCATCCCCGGCGAGGCCGTCCTGCGACTGGCCGTCATCAAGGAGCGGCACGAGCGCATTGCCTTCGTAGCAGAGATCGACGCTGGCGATATCGTCGTCAGGATCGGTGCAATACGCTACCATGTGGAGCCTGCCTCCAAGTCGCTCTGAGACGTGAGAGCCGAAGTAGCCCGCCATCCATACTATTGGAGGCACCGAGCGGGCGGAGGGAGTTGTCCCCTGCGAGCCTTCCTCGATATCTGGGCCATCGATTGCGCCAACCGCGGGATACCTCGCCGTCTTGCTCGTCGCATCGGCGAAGAGAAAATAGTGAGTGTGCTCCCCGGGCGTGAGCATGATGTTCGTAGCGTAGTAGCCGTTGGCCGCCTCTCCCGAACAGTGCGAGAGCGCATACTCCGCGTCATCTACGATAACCTTCGCCACCGACGGCGGCTCGAGCTCCCTGTCGAAATAGTGGATCTTGAACTCGTATCTCGTCGCGCTTCTGCCGGACGGACCACACGTCGCATCCGAAAGTGTCGGGGCGGTGTTATGCACTGGCAGGTCTTTCAAAGCGTACAGCTTCTCCTCAGACCCAAAATAGACGCTGCCGTCAGGCCCAATCGCTGGCGAGCTGTGGACTTTAAAGCCATAACCAGGCCTGACCGGATCGTAGAAACGCCACGCCAGCGTGCCGTCCTTGCCAACGCAGTAGAGGTTGCCGTCGTGCGAACCGAACAGAATGTTGCCGTTGCCGTCGATCGCAGGCGAGGTGTGGATGACGTTGTTGGCGGCATAGGTCCAGTTTGTCGTCCCCGTCTCAGCATCGATCGCGTAGAGCTTGTGGTCGTAAGAGCCCACGTAAAGCACGCCATCTTGAGATAGCGCTGGCGACGAGTGGACGATGTTGTCGGCATTAACTCGCCACTTGAGCGTCCCGTCGGAGTTGATGGCGAGTATCTGATAGCCCGCGCCCACATATATTGTCGCGTTGGGACCTACAACCGGCGAGGACGTAACAACAGCGCCCGTATCGTAGCTCCAGCGCAGGTTCCCGTCGTGCCGAACCGCGTAAAGTTTGTTGTCGTCGGACCCAAAGAAGACCGTGCCGTCAAACCAGATAGCGGGCGAAGAGGTTACCCAGCTGCCGGTATTGAATCGCCACCTCAGCTCACCGTCGGGCGTCATTGAATACAGATAGCTGTCACTACAGCCGAAATAGACGTTCCCGTCGATACCGATCACGGGAGATGAATCTAAAACGCCGCCGGTCTTATAGGACCAGTTCAGCGCGCCCTCTTGATCGAAAGAGTAGAAGTAGTGATCGCCAGAACCGATGTACAAACTGCCATCCTCGGCAAGAGCTGGTGTGCTCGCGACATAATCGCCCGTGCTGACCGCCCACTTGACCGTCCCATCGGTGTTGATCGCATAGACATTGCCGTCGCAGCAGCCGAAGTAAACGGTGTTGTCGGCATCTACAACGGCCGACGAGATGATATAGCCGCCCGCAACGAAGCTCCAGTTGAGCGTTGGCGCCGAGGTGGCCACAACAGGAGTGCTGCCGCTGTGGTCTGGATCGTGCCTGAACATCGGCCAAGTCTCGGTCCTTTCCTCTGAAAGAACCGTCGGGCCGTAGAAATAAGGCGGAACTTCGCCAAACTCTGGCAGCCACACCACTCCCGCGCCGCCTCCGCCCTCGAACTCGAAGTAGAACGTGTGATAGCCAACCTTCAGGGACGTGGTGTAGGAGTAGGTCCCCTCCCACGGGTCTCCGGCCACAAGCGCCATGCTGCGAGGCATGTTGTCTATATAGACCAGCGCGGATACTGGAGCAGCGAGGTCCCTGTCGAAGAAGTCAACGCTATACGTGAACGGCGTCCTGGTGGTCCCGATCTCAGGCTCCACGCGGCCAAACGCAAGCCCAATACTTCTACCCGTCCAGAAGCAGAACGAATACTCCGAGCCGTTGGGGCACAGCTCGAGGTCCGAAACACGCATCTTCACGCATATCTGCCGTCCAGCAGCGAAAGCGCGTCCTGGAACATAGGTGTAGCGATAGCCGTTTGCCACATCCTCTCGGGTAACATACCCGCCGTTATATCGCAGGTCCTCGCCCTCTTTCATCACATGGACAAAACCCTCGCCGTCATCATGATCGACCCTTATCGAGACCGAGTTGGTATCCACGCCCTTGCCGACGTCCGTAACCGTCAACATAACGATCGTGCTTGTATCGACATCCACCGAATATGGCGCGGGGAATATATCCGAGAAGACAGGAGGCGCAGAATCAACCTCGAAGTTTGCCTCGTCCTGAAACGGCTCGAAGACCACGCCCTGATTGACGTGGTCGCCGGTACCGGTTCCGATGCCCGCCGGCCCATCTACCTCGCCCCACCAGTTCAGGACGGCGTCTATCGCGGCCCCCTCCTGAAGGTTCACCACTCCAAACTCCTCGTTGCTCACGATGTCGTTGGAATGGATCATCGGCGTCGCGCCGTGCGGGTCAGTGAATCCCGGGTCGGTCTCGCAGCGCACGCCGTTGCGGTTGCACATGATCGCGTTGTTGAGTATGGAGGGTGACGCCTTTCCGCTGTGTGCGTAGCAGTGAACACCGGCCCTTGAAAAGAGAGCAATGGAATTGTGCTGAATCAGCGGGGAGCAGCTGTCTATGAATATCGACGTGCCATACTTGAAGACGCATTCCTCGATCTTATTCTTGTCGTTCTCGCACTTGAAGAACTCCCAGTCTCCGGGCTGTGGCATCGGCGTGGAACCCGAAAGAAGGACCGAGCCGCCGGCAGCGTCGTCATTGAAGGACGTGAAATAAATCCTGTCCCGAGTCGTGCCGTTCAAGACAAGCTGGCCCTTGATGTAGATGCTCATGTCCTTGGCCATCTTGATTATCGTCCCAAGAGGAACATCCACAACGGTGTCTTCCACGACAAACTCATAAGGGTCGCCGCTCTCAGCAACGCCGGACATGTCGGAACCAACCAAGATCGCCGTGCGAGTGTTGGAGACTATCTCAAACTGCTCTTCTCGCTCCGTATTTGGGCACAGCATAGAACCCGTGAGAACGTTCTCCTTCCAGTCGGTAGTTTCGTCAACAAGCGTGTCGAAAACGCCGCCGAGCGGTTCGCTTGACATGATAGCCGTGGAAAGCCCGTAGCTTCTGTATCCACCGGCTATTACCACCGGGTCGATGACAACGTAGGGATAATGGAAACCAGTTACGTCATCCCAAGTGGCGCCGCGGCCCCGAATCGTGCCGCCAATCGCCACAGCACGATAGGCATTACTCATCAATGTGTTGTTGATGTAAACCGGATCGCACGTACCCAAAAGGGTCAACGGATAGCCGTGATTGCCCAAAAGCCGGTTATCCTGAAGCGTCGGCTCGCAGGGACCCAGATAATCTCGCCCCGTCTCGAGGCATATACCGCCGCCCTCATAGATGCCGCTAGCCTCATCTACGACGTGGCCGCAGTCCTGAATCACATTACGCGAGACCTCAGGTCTCGTTGGCTGCGCCTCCGCGTAGATATACAGGCCATACAAGTAGAAGTTGGAGATGATGTTATTGATGAATGTAGGGCAACACTGATCGATCTTGACAAAAGTGCCGTAGCTGAAGTTGCTGTTTTCCACCAAGCAGTCCTCGCAGCATATCCTGCACTGATACCAGTCCCCTGGCGAGGGGACGCTGTTGCTTCCCGGAACCCTCAAGCCGGAAGCATCGTTGTGAAGCGACGTGAAGTAGCTGCGCGAGGACGACGAGCTAGAGGTCTGAATAGTGCCCAGTATCTCGAGGCTCGTGCCCCCGGAGAACTTGAGCACGCAGTTCGGCGAAATAGCGAGATCGCAGCCCGCGGCGATGACGAGGTCCTCCAACACGACGTAAGGAAGATGCTGATTCACCGGCGATATCTGCCCCGCCGCCACAGCCCTGTCGTCGACTAGCGGGAGGAAGTAATCGACGTAAGTATAATCGCCGGTCTCATCGTTTAGCTCACCGGGCTTTATGTAGCCCTTGATACCGATCGCCGAAACAAACCTGTCGTCATTCGTCCTCTGCCGAATCATGTTCCCGTCCGGAATCGGGTTCTGTGGGACGCCGCCCACGTCAAGCATGACAGGTAGTGTGTTCTCAAACACTATCGGCAGGCCGCCGCGAGCAACCTCAGGATCGGTGCTCATGATTATCTGGTTGAACTCTATCAGCGGAACGCACGGCCCGAAGGACGAAGGAGGAGTGTAGCAATAGATCGCGACACCAGCATCATACTGATCATTATTGTCGAAGTCCTCATACTCCTCTTGGCCAGCGTCGAACTTGCCGTTCTCGGGGTTGTCGTCCGTATAAGGCTCACCGATGTCGAAAATCTTGTTGCACTCGATAACAGGGCTGACGAGCGTGTCCCGTGCAACGATGTAGAACCCATAGCGACTGAACTTCTCGATACGGTTGCCATACAGCCTGGGTGAGCAATCCTCGATCTCTATCGACTTGCCGTAGCGGAAAGTACAACCAGAGAACGTGGCATTGTGGTTGTAGATGTAAATCGAGTTCCAGTCGCCCACCTGAGGCGACCCTGTGCTGCCCTCCCAAGCGCCATCTAGCGTTGTATCGTCGTTTATGGACGTAAAAAGCGCCTCCTGCGCCTCCACCACGCCATCAACGAAGATGTCAACGTGCGACGCAAGCTTGACAACAACGCCCGACCCTATAATCAGCTTGACCCTGTCGCTCGGATCATCTGGATTGACGCTATGAACGGTAAGATCACGCATCAAGACAATTGGGTTTTCGCTCGCATCCCAAGTTGTATCCTCAGTGATCTCGTAGTCGGACCATTCGCCGGCGTGGCATATAGTCAAACCAATGATAAGAAAGACAAATACCGAGCAACCGATCGCGACCCGTCTTAATGACATTTCCGGTCCTCCATCAAATCATAAGACACCCCGACCAACGCACACAAAACCACCACTATGGCCAGTCTGCCCAGTCTGACATGCAGCATAGAATGTAAACTTATCAGTTAGCCGTTAATACAGCCGCTTTTAACATACCCTATTTTTTGCCCCATTCAAGTCTTTTCTTGGGAGGAGTTTCTCCAACTGGCAAACGCGCGAACGAGTGACCAGACAATTCCTGCCACAGACGGTCAGTCTGCCTCGTTAAGAATCCGCCGCGCCTCAGCAGGCGCTGCCCAAAGAACACCTGCTCCA
Source organism: uncultured bacterium (assembly GCA_964480475.1). Taxonomy (GTDB): domain Bacteria; phylum B130-G9; class B130-G9; order B130-G9; family B130-G9; genus CAYZPW01. The sequence goes on from CAYZPW010000015.1 coordinate 22,295, forward strand.
CGGCCCCCCCTTGGCCTATTGACCTATTGACCCATTGCCCCATTGACCCCTTTTCGCCCTTTCGCCTCTTCGCCCCTTCGCCCCTTCCCGCCTTGTCCGCCATAGCCTTGGCGGAGGCGGATTCGCCTTTTCGCCTCTTCGCCCTTTCGCCCGTTCCCGCCTGAGGCGAGCTCGGAGCGTGCGAGCCGACGCCCGCGGCCTCGGCTGAATCTGCATCTCGTGTGCGGTACGCACCTTCGTCACGAACGATCAGGCACGCGGAGATGGTTGGGTCAGTTGGCATCGACCTCAGATGACATGGGGAATAGCTCACCGGCGGGGTCGTAGCGGGAGCCGCCAGGGCGGACAACGAAGTAGTCGTCGGACTGCTTCCAGAGCGCAGCGCGGATGTGATAGACACCCTCGTCGGGGAGTATCGGCTCGACAATCGGCTCCACCGGCGGCCGCGGACCCTCCGGCAACGGCGTCACAAGCGGCAGCTCCGCCCTGGGCGGCAGCAGCACCCACCGTCCGTTCTCATGCTTGCACCAGATCTCAGGATAAACAAACACCTGCATTGTCTTCTCAGGTTACCAGATCATTACACATTCACGCGTTACCAGAAAGGTGCGTCCATGGGAGGTTGGGCCGATGTATAGATCGAATATATCACCAGTAACATTGACCCAATCGCGGAGGTGCCATTCTCTTATTTCCGTGTGATCATAGGAGTAGATCAAGTCGTCTGTCGCATAGGGCGCCAAATACCAAATCCGTCCAGAGCGTTGCACCTTAGGTATCCAGAGGTTCGTGGAATGCGGCAGCTCGAACGGGGGGCCGATTCGCTGTCCATCACTGGAAAGAACCACGAACGCCGCGTAGTAGTCTCGAGCCCGGCTGTCGTAATGCTGGGAGACCACGTAGTAAACGTCGTCGGTCTCGTCATACACCATCTGCCGTACAAGGTTGTAGGGCAGCCCGCTGTTCTCAGTCGTCTACCGAGTCCACGTCTCACCATCGAATCGCACAAGGCCATCCTCGGTCCCAAACCATTTGATGTTCATTGAGTCCACGTGGAACCAACGGATTGCAGAGCTGAGAAGTGGGTAATCCGCGCCGAAGTAAACGTGGTGCTCTCCGGATTCTGGGTCAAGCGCCAACAGGGCATATTCGGTGTGACCGCTAATCGGGCATCGGACCAGAAAACAGGCGAGCCCGTCCGGCCCGAATTGGGGATAGTCCGCGACACTAGCGTTAGGAAGCATATCGTGCAGGTCGAGCACGTGAAGGGATACCGAGGGGTCCTCCTGCCACCATGAGATGAAGAATTCCACGCTGACATTGTTCCGAAGCTCCTGACTCATGACGTAGATCCTTCCTTGAGGATCGGAGGCCATAACGAAGGCCTCTGCCGGAATCGTCTTCGTCAGCTCGTCGTCCACGGCGACGCGGCCGTTTTCAATGAGCCCTATCCTCCGATTCGCTATAGCTTGGGATCTAGCGGCTGAGTCCAGCAGCATCAGCCCCCGTCGCCAGTGGGGATCATCTACGTGAACTCTGTAGTCAAGACCTTCTCCGAACAGGACCCATGTCCTTCCGGCAGAATCAGTCGCAAAGTCCAAGACCAATGTGCTGGCTGGGCACTCAATCCCCTCAATCCCGTCCTCCCGAATCCGAAAAATGCCCTCAGACCAGTACACATGGACGGCATCCCCGGTCGACCAATCGTAATACCCGTCATCCCAATCCCCAGTGGAGGCTATCACGTTGCCGTCTGCATCAGCAAATGCACACTGTATCTTTGGGAAATCCGGCCTCTGGAAATAATGAACCCAGGGGTATTCATCCTGTTGACACAGCGCACCAGACGGCAGCTCAAACAACTCACACAGCACAATCAGGATGACCGCGCGCAATCTCCTCATTTCTCTTCTCCCTCTATGCGCTTTTCATCGCCTACGATCGCTCGAACCGCCACTTTGAGTTCGACAGGCTTCAACTCAATGAGATCTATTCGCTCGCTCTCATGCTGCGGAAGAGTGTTCCGGCATCTATCCGAAGGTTGACCTGTCAACGGATCCTCATTGCTTGGGCCGCAATAGCCCAGGAAATTCCCCTGCGAGTCCCTGACTTCCTCCCCATCGACGCTGAAGTGGGGACTCTGGTGGTTATAGTCGGTGATGCCGGCTGGGTCGTATCTAGTGCCGTGGAAGTAGCCGTCGCACTGCTTCCAGAGGGCGGCGCGGATGTGATAGACGCCCTGGTGGGGCCGTATCCGCTCCAAAATCGGCTCCACCGGCGGCCGCGGACCCTCCGGCAACGGCGTCACAGGCGGCAGCTCCGCCCCGGGCGGCAGCAAAAACCACCTCGTCCGATACCCAAGATGGGGACCAAATACCGGAACCAGCGCACGCCTGCAAAATATCTCCGGATAAACAAACACCTGCATGGTCTTCTTTTTGGTCAGATAGTATCCGTCGTCATCTTCCGCCCAAACCTCGAGCACCGCCCAACCAATCGGCACATCGTGCAGCTCAATCGTCGCCTCATACGGTCGCTCGAAGGGCGCCTCCGCCTCCCGCTCCCAGAGCGGCTGTCCGTGTCTATATATGTCCCTATACCCATCTGGCCAGGGTAGGCGCTTGTATCTATTCAGGGCTCTTGAGCGAAGATAGACCTTGAACTTCCCTTTTTCCTCAATCGGCATTGGCACGGGCTCGGGCACCGGCTCCACAATCCGCTCCAAAATCGGCTCCAGAACCGGCTCCACAATCCGCTCCAAAATCGGCTCCACCACCGGCTCCAGAACCGGCTCAACCACCGGCCTGACTAGCGGCTCCAGCAAAGGGACTGGCTGCCGCAAAGGGACTGGCTGCGGCAAAGGGACTGGCTGCGGCAAAGGGACTGGCTGCGG
>CAYZPW010000015.1:25287-44304 GCA_964480475.1 uncultured bacterium
GCAAAGGGACTGGCTGCGGCAAAGGGACTGGCTGCGGCAAAGGGACTGGCTGCGGCAAAGGGATTGGCTCCGGCCAAGGGATTGGCCCCGGCGCAGGGCGAGGAGTAAGCTTGACCTTGAACTCGATCTGCCGCGCCGTTTGTGAGACTGAAATCCTAAATCGCTCATGTCCCCTGTTCCCCTGCGCATATTCCCTGAAGTTCGACGTGGCCTTACACTGGAGCAGCTTCTGCGCCTCCCATTCGCGGTCCCCGTCTGGCCAACGCAGGCTTGTGCCCGGGTCCCATTCGCCAATGCTGCCGTCCACTCGCAGAACTCTATCAAGGCCCATCGCGAACATGAAGTTCTTGCCGTCTGTGCAGCTGTAGTTGGCCCACCAGAAATGTGTCCCCTTCGTCGTTATCAAGAGCCACATGTTGTGCCTCTGGAGTTGGCCGCTGTCGTTGTCGTGCGCAAGGAAATACTGAAGCGGCGTGCCGATCTCCAGGAACAGCCGCTGCTTGCCAGTTATGTTGCCAGCGCGGTCGGTGTCATTCATCTTGGCCTGTCTCTGTCCATAATGCTCATCTTACGCTAAGGCTCGCAAATGTAAAGGCCGAACTCAAAAGGTCCCTTGGAAAACAGACAGCCACTCCGCAGCCATAATGAACGTCGCTACAAGCCGAATCATTGGACGATCCGCGCCTCAATCCCACGAAGACACGCGTCTTGGCGGTTTCTGAACTGAGATTCGCTACTGCGTCAAAACGCGCCGCCCAAGCCTCTCAGAAGCAGACGCCGCTCCATCTCAAACGCGGCAAACTGCCTCGAAAACAGAGCAAGGACGTCCCGGCCGAGCGCGGTGAGCAAGAGTGGGCCAGAAGAGGCGCCGCTATCTTCGCAGAGGCCCAATTCGCGGGCGTAATTGCCATACCAGACGAAAGATGCCTTCTGCGAGACTCTCGCCCACCGGCGACTGGAGCGGCAGAATGACACAAAGCTCTGCATCTGAGCATCCGCCGACGCGAGCGCCGTTTCCTCCGATTGCTCCGCTGCCTTCAAGATGCAGAAAATGCCGAACTTGTGCCCATTCGTGCAGCGAGCGGCAGAAATCCCGGCAATCAGAATCCTCCTCTGCCGAGGGGAAACGGCCCATACGAAGGACCTATCCAATGAGGCCGCGTATGCCCTCCCCAAATCGGTGAGAACTATCCTGCCGTCACCACGAGCCAGAAGCCCAAAACTCTCCCCAAACCGTATCCAAAGCCGCGCCCGATACTCAGGATTCCGTATCTGACGCGGGTTCTTGGCCACATTCGGGACGTTCTCAACCACCTCGCGGAACGTGACAAACGACCGCTTCCGCATAAAGGCGAAGAAGCCGTTGAGATAGGAAAGCTTGGCGAACGCGCAGACAGGCGGCTTCGGACAATCAAGACCCAAGAGCTTCGACTCCTTCTCCTCAAGCGCCTCGGCAAGCCGGACGACCTTGCTAGCCGTAAAACGCACCCTATAAAGCGGAGGCCTGTATCGAGGCAGCGTCTTGGGGAAAGCCTCCGCGAAATGAACGCCGATGACCCGCGAAAAGGAGAAACGCTCCGAATACTCATCGACGTACGAGACGAGCCGGTCATAATGGTCCCTATCAGCGGGACCTAACTGTATCTCCAAAAGAACCAGCGAGTTGCTCGCTCTGTCCCTGAAAGCGAGGTCTATTCTGCCAGCCGCGCAAACGTCCTCGCACGTCTCAGCCTCGAGCCCCGAAAACGAGAGCCGTTTCTTCGCAAGATGCGACTCGACTATCTGAGGATACCGAAACAACAAGCTCTGGACCGCCCTCTCATCCACAGCCGGAACGCCTTGCCTCGCCATCTCATTCCCAGAACGCTGCGCAGCAGTCGGGATTCTCCCACACCGAGACCCGGCTCAGGGATACTGGAAAGTCCCGAAGATGCTCCTTGAGGGCCTTGAATATCCAGCGCGCGATGTTCTCACTCGAGGGATTCAATTCGTCGAATGGCTCGACGTCGTTGAGGCATTTGTGATCGAGGCGATCTAGAACACTCTCCGTAGCAGCCTTGAGGTCCTTGAAATCGACCGCGAGGCCCACGCGATTGAGCGACTCGGCTGCGACCGTCACCTCAACCAGCCAGTTGTGCCCGTGCAGGTTCTCGCACTTGCCGTCGTATCCCCGCAGCCGATGAGCCGCTGCAAACGAGCTCTTGACCGTCAACTCAAACATCGAACCTCAAACCATCCAACTTGGATTCGGACTTCAATCAACCACAAAGGCACGAAGGCACAAAGGGATTCAAGTAACCTGAAACTCGAAACCTGAAACTCGGAACTTGGAACTCCCAGCCCTCGACTCTAGACTTTGGACTTCGGAAAATACTCCCTGTATTTGGCCACTACCGCCTCGCGTATCTTGCTCCTGAGCTCGGCGTTCTGCGCGATGACCGTCGGCACAAACTCGCCGCCCGACTGCCGGGCCGAAGGATAGCCGACGAAAACGGCGCCGTTGGGCTTGATGACCACCTTAAACCCCTTGATCACGAGCTCGCCGTCGAACGTAACGTCGGCATACGCGAGAACCTGGCTCGTTCCCTCTTGGGACTCGAACGGATAAATCCGAACTTCGCTCACTTCCACGCCTGTTTTTTACCCCATCCTCCCCCCTCCCGTCAAGGTGCGTGCCGCACTCCCATATCTCCTTTTACCTGTGGGCGAAAGCTGTCGGCTCGCACCCAAAGGGAGCTCGCCTTCAACGACTGGGCTCTTTCTTTTCTCTTTTTTCTCTGTGTCTCTGTGGTGTAGCTGTACGATCAATCGGCGGTGATTGTGACTGGCCAGAGGGCGATGTCGGACGCGAGGGCGCCCCCGGTGTTGCTTGACAGAGGCGTTGCGTACGCCCTATATTTGGGCGAGATCGGCAATGCGGACATCCATTTTGAGGAAGATCGAATGAAGGATTATGACGTAGGAAACATTCGTAATATCGTCCTTTGTGGACACGGCGATAGCGGCAAGACCTCCGTGGCTGAGGCGCTGCTCTTCAACAACAAGAAGACGACGCGGCTGGGTAAGGTTGAGGACGGCACCACAGTGATGGATTACGACCCTGACGAGGTGGAGCGAGGCATATCGATTTCGAGCTCGTTCTCGTTCTTCGAGACGAAGGGTGTGCGCATTAACCTCATAGACACGCCCGGGTATGCTGATTTCATTATGGACGCCAAGAGCCCGATCAAGGTGTGTGAGGGCGCGATACTGGTTTTGTGCGGCGTGGCTGGCGTCGAGGTCCAGACGCAGCAGGTCTGGGATTTCTGCGAGGAGTTCGATACCCGAAGAATGATCTTTTTCAACAAGATGGGCCGTGAGAGAGCAAATCTGGACCGCGCTGTCGAGTCGATAAAGAAGTTCCTCACCGAAAAGGCCGTCGTGCTCAATCTTCCGCTCGGCGAGGAGACCGATTTCAAGGGCGTGATAGACCTTTTTGCGATGAAGGCGTTCGTCTATGAGAGCGATGGCTCCGGCAAGAGTAAGAAGGTTGACATCCCCGAGAGCGACGCTGAGCGCGCGGCCGAATACCGTGGGAAGATGGTTGAGGCGATCGTCTCGACCGATGACGCTCTATTGGAGCGCTATTTCGAGGACGAGAGCATCTCCGACAACGAGCTGCTGGAGGCCTTGGCAAAGGCGGTCAAGGAAGGCGCCTTGGTCCCTGTGCTCTGTGGCTCGGCGAAACAGAATATCGGGATAGATGTCTTGGGCAGGATGGCGATTTCATTGCTGCCCTGCCCGCTGGAGTCGCCGCCGGTGTTGGCCACTGACGTCTCGGGACAAAACGAAATCGAGGTGAAGACAGACCCAGAGGGCCCGCTTTCGGCGTTTGTTTTTAAGACGATCGCGGACCCATACGCGGGCAAGCTATCCGTCATAAAGGTGTATTCCGGGGCGATTTCTTCCGACAGCACGGTCTATAATTCCACACAAGACCGCAAGGAGCGCATCGGCCAGCTCATATACCTCGAGGGCAAGGCACACTCGATATGTCCACTTGCGAAGGCGGGCGACATCGTTGCCGTGGCCAAGCTGAAGGAGACGACCACCGGCGACACGCTGTGCGACGAGCATAATAAGGTTGTGTTCGCCGCAATAGAGTATCCCGAGCCGATGATCTCCTTCGCGATAGAGCCGAAGTCCAAGGGCGACGAGGACAAGATATCCAACGCCGTCACCCGCCTTATGGAAGAGGACCCAACCGTGAAGTCGAAGCGAGAGCCCGACACGAAGGAGCTGGTTATTTCGGGCTCGGGTCAGCTCCACGTGGAGGTCATCGTCGGCAAGATGAAGCGGAAATTCGGCGTCGAGGTCAACCTGAAAGCGCCCAAAGTGCCCTATCGAGAGACGATCAAGAAAAGCGCCAAGGCGCAGGGCAAATACAAGAAGCAGACAGGCGGGCGCGGGCAATACGGTGACTGTTGGCTCAGGATCGAGCCGCTGCCTCATGGAACGGGCTTCGAGTTTGTCGATAAGATCGTTGGAGGGGTCATACCGAGGCAGTACATTCCAGCAGTTGAAAAGGGCGTAGTCGGCGCTCTACAGAAGGGCGTGCTTGCGGGCTACCAGGTCGTCGATGTGCGAGTCACGGTCTATGATGGCTCGTTCCACACTGTCGATTCATCTGAGATGGCCTTCAAGATAGCTGGCTCCTTTGCGTTCAAGAAGGCTGCCGCTGAGGCAAACCTGGTCCTTTTGGAGCCGATCATGGAGCTGGAGGTTGTCGTTCCGGAGGAGTCGATGGGCGACGTGATTGGGGACCTCAGTTCGAGAAGAGGCAAGGTCATAGGCACGGAGACCATCTCTGGCCGGCAGGTGATCAAGGCCAGCGCCCCGCTTGCGGAGCTCTCCAAATACGCCCCAGACCTGAGGTCCATTACTGGCGGAAGAGGAAGCTACACCATGCGATTCTCATCCTACGAGCAAATCCCAGCAGCGATTGCCGAGAAGATCATCGCCGCGTCAAAAAAGGACGAGGGGGAGTAGGCCCGAAACCTTGCCAATCTGCATAATCTGTGGAGTTTCCGCAAAGCGGAAACGGGCAAATCCTCCTTCGTTCGCCGCGCGGCGAACTACGGCGGACAAGAAAGGAAAAAAGGGGGAAGGGCGAAAAGGACAGTTGGCAATGGTGGTTGGCAAGGCCCGATCCTGCCCTTGACCAATCTTGGGAAACTGCCGCGAAAGATGCGCTCGATCCTTCGCATAGCTCTCACCGTTGCGTGGCTAGTTCTGCCGCCCTCGTCTTTGGCGCTCTCTGGCCAGCCGGACCCTGCGCCTCCCCTCTGGCCACTTCCGCCATCACATTGCGTCGAATACCGGCAAAACGCCTCAATCGACTGGACGAGCCACATCATCTACGCCGTCGGGTCCTCGGAACTCGAGGCTGGGGATGAGGCACAGGCGACCGTCGGCGCCTATGAAAACGCCAGACAGGCGATCCTGGCGGCTATACAGCAGATGAATGCAACATCAATCGCAACCGTCGAGGCGCAGCTGAGCCGTCGCGCCTCGGCACTGCTTGAGCTCCTGCGCCTCGCATCCGACCCTTGCGTGCTAGCGCAGTGCGTTCGATATGGGGAGGCGCCAAGGGCCTCGGTCCTGCTAGGCCTGGACCTGAGAAGCAGCCGCGTCTTGCCGCTTCTTGTTGAGGGCGTCGGGGTCGGCGAGCTTCAGGTCGGTCTGCCGAAGCCAACGCCTCCGCCGGCCGAGGCGAGCGCCGAATGGTTGTCGTCGATCAGGCACCCGACTGGGCTGATCGTCGATGCGCGCAAAGTCGCACTAAGCCCCGCGCTCTGCCCCGCCATATACGCCCAGGACGGGCGACTCGTATTTGACGTCCGACACGCAAGGCGACTCTGGTTCGTGCAGCACGGCGGCATCACGTATATGTCGGACCTCGACGCCGCGAAGGCATGCAGGCTCATAGGCGTGAATCCCAAGACCGTCGAGGCAGTGTCCGCCTCGAAGCCGACCGGCTGCGACATCATTGTCTCGGACGACGACGCCGACAGGCTCCTCTTCCTTCGCGAGCGCCTCCCCTTCTTCGCCGAGTGCAGGCTGATAATTGTTTGCGAGCCTGTCAAATGACGTTGAACTGCGCTGAATCTATGCAGATGAAATCGTAGGGCGACGCGCTGGGTGCGATTGCTGCGACGTAGGAATAGACGCCTCGTTGCAGGTTGCCCGGTACCACGAATTCCAGAATAGCCTCAGGCCCGAAGCTGAAGCCCTCCGGCAATGTCACATCGCCCATCCAGGGCCATACCCCGAGGGCGATGCCGGTATCCGACCAAGAGTAGATCGACCCATCCGGCAGCACAAAGCCAACGAAAACGTCCACGGTTGCCTCAACCCCCTCATTCTGGACGGCAAGATAGCCCTGCATCGAATCTCCCGGCGCGAACTCGTCTGCGTTGAGCGAGCAGCTCACCTCGACATCGACCTCGGCCTCCAGAATCGGGTAGTGGTAGCCCATATCGACGGTGCCGGCGTCGGGCGTGCCATCGGCCTGCGTTGTCCGATCGGAGAGGCCGGCCTCTTCTGCCGATTGGCTGCCCGCATCGATGCACGGGCTTTCAGGATCGAGGTAGTATTCTCCGAACGGACCGGGAACGAACATCGGGTCGTCTGAGATGTTGCCGACGCCTCCGTGTTGCCAATTCCAATTGCTGATGCAGCAATAGTTTATGTCGGGAGCGTCCGATACTCCGGTGTCGCCGCGGGGATTGTTCCAGATTATGCAATTCCGAATTGGGCCAAAGCAATCACAAATGGCCCCGTCGTTGTTAACGAACGTGCAGTTGACTATTTTAGGGTAGCATGGGCTGGGCGTATTGAACCCGCATATCCCGCCATACGAGTAACCGGCCTCGTTGCCCCAGAAGATGCAGTTAGCAAACGTTCCGTTGCTCGACCAGACGCCGCCGCCGTAGCACTCGGTATAGTTGTCGTATATCAGGCAATCCTGAAACAAGCCATCACAGGCATAAATCCCGCCGCCACCGAAGGGTGTGTGTTCTGGCCAACGGGTAGTCTGGTTGTCGGCTATCGTGCAGTCGATTATCCTGCCGTTGCACCAGGCCAGACCGCCGCCGCTCCGCCACGTCGCTCGATTTCCGGTTATCTTGCACCGGATGATGTCGCCGTTGCATTCTGAAAGGCCCCCGCCCTCTTCTGCGTAATTGTCACTAATCGTGCAGTCGGTTATGGCACCATCACAGTTGACTATGCCGCCTCGCGAGTTATCCCTTACGATGCAATTGGCGATTGAGGCGCGGCAGCCTGCACCGTAGATGCCATTTCCATCCCCATTCGCGATCGTAACTCCCCAGAGTAAGCAGCTCTCGTCTTCAGACCCAGCGAACGTAACCACATGGCCGCGGCCCTCTATGATCGTTGATTCGACTATTTGGGGGTCTGCGGGATCAGTCGATTGGAGGGTAACGTTCTTGCCGTTGAAACTGATATTCTCATAATAGACGCCGGGATGGACAATGATCGTGTTGCCCTCCTCGGCGGCATCCATCGCACCCTGGACCGTAGCAAAATGACCCGTGCCGTCTTTGGCGGCATGAAACTCAGTGGGGACCTCCATATAACGTCCGAATGAGGACGAAGCTATATTGGTCAACAGATCGGCGGGTTCGGTCGAGCCATGCCCAAACAGTGCCGAATAGACCGAATAGACGCCGTCCGGATCGGAGGCGGAAAAAGCGTATGAGAAAGGCTCCGGCGGGCTGAAGACGTCCCCGGACGCGAGTTGCAGCCCCAAAACCCAGGGGCTCCAGTCCCCCGAGAGCGAAGGGATGAAAAGAAGCCGCTCGTCAGGAAATTGAAGCGCCGCATAGAGGTCCACGGTCTGAGGGGAGCCGAAATCGCCCGCCTCTAAAGAGAGCACCATCGTGCTTTGGCCCCAATACATCTCGGCGTCTGACTCAACCACAATCCAACAGCCTTGCCGATACTCGTAGGCCCCCATATCCACGGTGCGATCGATGATACGGGGTCCGCCGTCCAGGTCCTGATTCCCCCAAACCGCCCAGTTGTTCCCGCTATCAATACAGGGGGACCCCAGTGAAAGGCGGAAATCTCCATCCTCTGGCGCGGCCAGAACGGGGTCCTCTGAGGTATTCCCCTCGCCGCCGTCTGTCCAGCCGGAAATGCATGAGAACGATGGCGCGGATGACTCGTGCAGCTCGTTTCCTGACTCAGCGCTGTTCCCCCAGATGATACAGTTTGAGATTTCGCCCTCACATTCATACAGGCCACCGCCGTCGAAGTCTGCCGTGTTACCGTAAATGGTGCAGTTGAGAATTGTGGCGTTGCACGAATGCAGCCCGCCACCGCTCCCGCTGTATATGTTACTGATTGCGTAGTTGCCGGCGACGACGCAGTTGTCGATAATCGCATCGCATCTATAGAGGCCCCCTCCTCCACCACCTTGGCTGTAGTTGTCGCTGATCACGCACCTGATGATAGTGCCGTCGCAGTCAAACAGCCCAGCGCCGCTATCAGCGTCGTTGTCCTTGATCACGCAGTCTCTGATGGTCCCATCGCATTTATAGAGGCCACCACCGCTGTCTGGACGCCGCATAAAGGGCTCGCGACGCCCAACGATGACGCAATTGGCGATGACACCTTCACAGTACGCCAGCGCCCCACCGTAGTATGCGAAGTTCCGGCTGATCTTGCAGTTTGTGATCGTCGCCTTGGTACGGGACAAGATGGAATCCCCGCCACATATCCCCCCGCCAGCATGGCCGTTGCCGTTCGTGATCGTGAAGCCTGAAAGCACGCAGCTTTCATCCTCATCTCCCGTGAATGTTACGACGGAACCACTCCAACCACCATCAATCACGGTGGAGTCAACAACCTCGGGGTCATCCGGATCCACGGAGCGCAAGCTAATGTTGGGGCCCGTAAACTCGATGTTCTCACAGTAGGTGCCGGGGTGCACAATTATCGTGTCACCATCGACTGCGGCATCGATTGCCTCCTGGATGAGGGTGAAATCACCCGTCCCGTCCTGATCGACGTGATACTCGGCCGCGAAGAGGCTCACGCCCAGCATCGATGCCAGACAAACAGATATCAACGTAGTGTAGAAGTGTTTCATCGCTAAACTCCTTTCGATTACAATCATACATGGAACTTCGGAACATGCCAATAGGACTATAACAGACTACGTGCCAACCATTCGAGAATCTGTTTTTTGCGCGTTCTCCAAAGTGGTAAGATGCGCCAGCACGGGCAACGAGAGCTTGATCCCCATCCTCTTTGCGAGCCGAAGAAACCACGCGCTGGTGGAGTTGCCGACGTAGAAGCAGGCGCCGCACCCTCCGGCCCAGTCCTTATATGTGAAGTTGCCCTTCTCACTGGGATGCCAATCAGGGCTAGCTTGATTGGCGGGCGAGGCGCCTACTGTTCGATATAGGGCAGCTCCTAAGGACTTGGCTCTTGAGGAGGTCCCTGTATCGGTATCCCTGGTAGCGCTCTTTGGAGGTACGGTTTGTAGCGCCAGGGCAAGTCCCTGGCGGCAGACTTCGCCATAGTAGATCGCAGAGCTACGTCGGCTGAAAGGGCCTCAAGCCTCTGCATCGAGGTCTGTCCTGTGCAGGGAGGAAGACCAATAGCAATAGTCGAGACTGTCCCGGCAAGCCTTTTAGCCTAATCTTGATCCGTGTATCGCTCACAATAAGCGATACATAACAAAGCTCCTCAAAGAAATCTAGCCTCTTCTACTTTGATCGTCCACGCTAAACACATACAATGGGGAAACTCCTCCTCATATGACCTTGACAATGTTTCCCTTTTTGCGTTGACTTCCCACCCGAATCCCGCAACTTGGGACTTGAAATTCGCCGTTCGTCAAATCTTCGACTGGGAACTCGGAACTTGAGACCTGGAACTCAACCGTTAAAGCGGCTTGACACAGTCGGGCTCTGCGTATTCTTGCTCGCGATTCTCGTAGCCTCCGTTGGGCTGTTCAGCTACTTTTCGCTCGACGACTACATCTACCTTCATCGGGCCGAAGAACACGCCTCGAGTCCTAAGACGTTCTTTGCACCGTTTTGTACGTTTAGCCCATGGCTCAGCTACCGCCCGCTGCCCACGATGTTCTGGGTGATACTTTTCTCGCTCTTCGGGGCCTCACCCGTGCCTTACGCAATCGGTGTGATATTGATCTTCGCGGGCATGGTTTTCTTCATCTATCGCATCGGCGGTCTTGTGCGGGGCCGCGCGGCTGGGCTTATCTCAGGTCTGCTTGTGGCCCTCTATTTCCCCATCTACAGCGTCGTCTGGTTGAGGAGCTCGTCATCCCTTCAAATGGAGCTCTTCTTTCTCGTTTCTGCGATGTTCTACCTCGTGCGGTGGGCAAAGTCCCAATCGAGCGGCCAGGAACAGACCGGTCTGCCGGCGATTGGGATTCTGCTAATGATTGGCGCATTCCTGTCGAAGGAGACTTCATTCTTGGCTCCTCTGCTTCTGCCCCTTCTAGTGCCTAAAAGGCGCGTCATTAAGCTCGCGGCGGGGCTCTTTTTTCCCGGCCTGGGAATCACTCTGCTGGCAAGAGGATTAATCACGTCAAAGTTCCCGCTGCCGGCGCCGAGACTCGAGCTCTCGCTCATCGCCCGGAACCTTGAGTTCTTCCTACGAGAGCAATTCCTGTTCTATCTGCCGGCCTCACTTATCGTCCTGGCCGCGCTCGCGTGGGGCAACAGGAATCGACACGTGTGGCTCCTTGTGAGCATGGCCCTGTTCATCGCAATGAACGCGCTGTTCGGATACACCGTCGCAACCCACAGATTGAAGCTTGCTGTGTGTCTTGCCGCCGTCATCTACTGCGTGTTCAGGGCGCCGGCAAGGGCGCGATTCCCACTTGGATGGGCTGCACTCCTGCTCTTGCCTCCTCTTTCGGTGCTCGACACAACCGTCCATCAATCCGCCGAATCGTTCCTGGGATTGTCCCTCTTCATCGGCGTCGGCGCAACCCGGCAGACACGCCTGGTCCGGAAGATGATAGCCGTTAGGTTCAAAGTTCCGAGTTCAAGGTTCAAGGTTGGCGGTTCCATCGGGAGGGCTTTTAGTTCAAGGCGGGGATTGTGGTCATTGCTGCGTGTAGCCGGCGCATTCGCATCTTCCTTCCTTCTTGTTTACGGGGCCTACACTGTTGTGTCGCTCAATCTCAGGATAGGTGTGCCCGAGGCGCGGCGGGTGGTGCAGGTTTCGCTGCTGACCAGAGACGTCCGGGAGTATCTTTGCAGCGTGCACGGCGACGGGTCGGCGATTCATTCAACCAATCTGCCCGGGCTGATCTCGGTTCCCGACATCTCTTTCGACGCCAGCCTGCACGGTTGCCGGCTCAACGTTGACGACGACCTTTCGGCGCCAGACGGCGTTTTCGTCGTGGCAAGTGGGACGCCCAAGGAAACGATTGACGAGATTCGGTCGAGGTCCCGGCTCATCAAGCGCCTCGTCAGGGGACATTACCAGGTGATGGTCTTCTCGACTTCAGACTAGGCGTTTCTGACTAGCCAGGCCCATCACGTGCAGGAACCTTCGAGCATTGGCCGCTACGGCAATCTTACTTGTAGAGCCTGCCCCACCTCGAGCCGCGACTCTGCTGGTTCCCGACCTAGTTCTTAGCGTCCTCGCCGCCGGGCTTGACTCGATTGTGGGCGAAACTATAATCCATTAGACCAAACCGGCACCCTGCAAGGTGTCTTTGGTTAGGAAAAACAAACCACTAATTGACATGGGAGAGACGCATGGACAGAACCGAGAAATTCATGAAGAGAATGACTGAGATCGAGGGCATCTCTGGGTTTGAGCACAAGGTGGCGGGGCTAATACGGGATGAGCTGAAGGATACTTGCGAGTACGAGTGGGACAATCTAGGCAGCTTGATCTGCAAGCACAAGGGGACATCTGACGAGCCGAGGATAATGATGGCCAGCCACATGGATGAGATAGGCTTCATCGTTCAGCAAGTAACGGACGAGGGCTTTGTCAAATTCCTGCCGGTCGGCGGCTGGTGGCCAGGCAACGTGCTTTCCCAGAAGGTCGCGATCCAAACTAGAAAGGGAAGAGTCCTCGGCGTCATCGGTTCACCCGCTATTCATGACATGGATAAGGAGAAACAGGCCAAACTGCTGAAGCTCAAGGAGCTTTTCATCGACGTCGGTCAGTCGGTCGGCTACGACGTGAAGAAAAAGCTCGACATACGCCCTGGCGACCCGATCACGCCCATCACCGAGTTTCAGATAATGAGCAACAAGAAGATGTATCTGGCGAAGGCATGGGACAACAGGGTAGGCGTTCTGGTCATGGTCGAGGCGATGAGGCGCTTAGCGAAGATGTTGCACCCGAACTTGGCCTTCGGTGTGGGCACGGCTCAGGAGGAAGTTGGCCTGAGGGGGGCCAAGACGGCTGCCGCTTTGTGCAAGCCGGACATTGCCTTCGCGTTGGATGTTTGCACGGCCAAGGACACAGGTTCGGACACGAAAGGCCGTCCCGAGAAGCCGGGCAACGGCGTTGGGATAATGGTTTTCGACAATTCGCTCATACCGAATATGAAGCTCCGCGACTTTGTGATAGGTCTCGCAGAAAAGCACAAGATCAAGCATTTTCTGGGCATACTCGATGGCGGCGGGACCGACGGCGGACGGATCAACCTGAGCAGAACCGGTGTCCCGAGCATATACATTGGCATCGCGTCGAGGTATATTCACTCACACGTGTCGATCATCCATCGGGGCGATTTCGATGCTGCGGTCAAGCTCATGGTTCAGGCGTACATGGCATTAGACGAGAAAACGGTGGAGAGCTTAAAGAGGTTTTAAGGGAATACACTATGAGAATCCGAAAGGCAGTTTTTCCCGCGGCAGGTCTTGGGACGAGATTCTTGCCCGCGACAAAGGCTCAGCCGAAGGTAATGCTTCCGCTGGTTGACAAGCCGATCATCCAGTACGTAGTTGAGGAGGCAAGGGACTCCGGGATAGAGCAGGTGATCTTCGTTACTGGGCGTGGGCAGCGTGCGATCGAGGACCACTTTGATATCTCTTTTGAGCTTGAGCGGGTCCTGGAGAAGAAGCTGAAAGATACCTCGGACAAGAGGAGAAAAGCGGAGCTCAAAGCCATGCTGGAGGAAGCCAGACAGATCTCGAACATGGTCAACACGGCTTACGTTCGACAAAAGGAGGCCAAGGGTCTTGGCCATGCCATCCTCGCGGCGCGCGAGCTAGTTGGTAATGAGCCCTTTGCCGTTCTTCTTGGCGACGACGTTATCTACAGTCGGACGCCGTGCCTGAAGCAGATGATAGACTCCTATTCCCGCTACAAGTGCCCTGTAATCGCGCTCGAGCGTATCGAAAGGGACCAGATCAGTCGTTTCGGCGTAATCGAGGGAGAATTGGTTGAGGACAGGCTCTACAAGCTCACCGGAATGGTCGAGAAACCAAAGCCGGAGAACGCCCCGTCTGACCTGGCGATTATCGGCAGATATATCCTGACGCCCGATATATTCGACATCCTCGATAATCTGCCGCCCGGCAAGGGCGATGAGATACAGCTGACCGACGGCCTGGTCGAGCTCTTGCAGCAGCAGGTAATCTACGGCTACGAGTTCGAGGGCCGCCGATATGACGCCGGCGACAAGCTCGGTTTCCTGATCGCAACCGTTGAGTATGGGCTCAGGAACCCAGAACTCAGCGGTGATTTCCGGGACTATTTGCACAGGCTTGACATAGCCACTGTCAATGGAACTGAGCCTCCGGAGGGCTCAATGGAGCCACGCCAATGAACGTCGCACAGATGTGCGCGGCGAGGGCGGAGTCTTTCCCGCACAAGACGGCTGTTATTCACAAGGATGTGTCTCTCGATTTCGAGACGCTGCACTCGCTCGTGGAGAGATGTGCGGCAGGGCTTGCTGGCCTCGGGCTTGGCCCAGGCACGAAAGTCGCGTTGCTTTCAGAAAAAACCCCGGAGCTCGTGATTCTGTTTGTTGCGTGCGCGAGGCTCGGGTCGATGGTCGTCCCGCTCAACTACCAGTTGAAACCGGCAGTGCTGGGGGAGATAATCCGCAGCTACGATATTGACGCGCTGATTGCGGCCGGCAAGTTCTTGAGGCTTCTGTCCAAGGCGCCCAAGGGCCACAAGGCGCTGAAGAACCTCGTTGTTTGCGGGCCTTGTGATGCGGAGGCGGGCGGCGGCTTGCTGAAGTGGGAGGAGTTCATCGACGAGGCGCCGGGCGGGCTGGGGCCGATAGAGGTCGATGACGACGAGCCCTTCTACCTGAACTTCACGTCAGGCGCCACTGGGGCGCCCAAGGCGGCGGTAACGACTCACGCCAATCTGTTCTACAACACAATCGCCTCGGTCGAGACGCTCGGCCTCCGTCACAACGACGTTCATCTTTGCATGTTCCCGGCGTATCTTCACCCCCACGAGATATTCCTAAGGGGGCTATATCTCGGCGGGACATCAGTTCTCGAAAACAGCCTCTTCCCCAAATCCGTCGCGAGAGCGATAAGCGAGCACGGGGTGACATGCATGATGGGTGCGGCAACGCTCTATGAACGACTGCTGCCGTTCGCCTCGAACAGCGAGTTTGACTACGAGACGCTCAGGATCGCCGAAAGCGGCGGAATGATTACCCGCGAGACGCTCAACCGCGCGTTCGAGGCGGGCTTCGGCATCCCGATGACTCCAGTCTGGGGCAGCACTGAGACCGCAGGCATCGCGGTCGCGCCTCATGCAGGTGAGGTCAGACGCGGTGGGTCGGTCGGCAAGGCAGCGCTGCATTATTCGATACGTGTGGTCCGGGAAGATGGCTCAGACGCCGCCGACATGGAGCTCGGTGAGATGTTCGTCTCCGGCAAGGGCGTAACGTCGGGCTACTACCAGCCGGCTGACCAGGCACATACGGGTGTAGGGGCGGTTCACGAACCGCCCTTCTCCGACGGCTGGTTCAAGACAGGAGACCTCGTCAAGAGGGATGAGGACGGCTTTATCTACTTCGTTGACCGCAAGGCAGCGATGATGAAAGTGGCAGGCATGAAGGTGTTCCCGGCCGCGATCGAGCGAGTCTTGAAGGAGCATCCGGCGGTCGAGGACGTCTGCGTCATACCTGTCGAGGACGGTCTTCGCGGTCAGGCGCCCAGGGCCATTGTCGTGAAACGGCCCGGCGTGTCAGTTGATGCACTCGATCTCAAGGCTTTTTGCGCATCAAAGCTGACAGCGCATGAGGTCCCCAAGAGCTTCGAGTTCAGGCAGAGCATCCCTCGTTCAGCTTCAGGCAAGCTGCTCCGGGCCGCGGTCCTTGAGCTGTGCAAGGTTGACTCTATCCACGCGGACATCGCCGATTTCAGGGCGCAGATCGACCGGATTGACGTCCAGCTAGTGAAGCTCCTCAACGAGCGGGCGAGATCCCTTCTCAGGGTCCGCGAGCAAATCGAGGCGAAAGGCGAGAAGATATTTTCGCCGCTGAGGGAGGAGGAAGTGCTTCGCAACGTGCTTGGCCACAACTCCGGGCCAGCCCACGACGGCACGATCGAGGAGATATTCCGCAGCATCCTCGCCGCATTCAAGAAGATGTAATGCCCTGCATCGCTTTTGTAAGTGGCTTGTTGACGAGGAACGAATATATTGGTTTACGCTGGTCAACAACGTATTCTTTTAACAATAGGAGGTTATTCGATGGTATCCAAACCAGTTTTCGCGCTCATGATTTCCGTGCTTCTGGTCGGTGCTCTCGCCTATGCGAGTATCGCGGCGGACTATTACGTCGATGCAAACGTTGGCAGCGACAGCAACACCGGCAGCCAAGGAAGTCCCTGGCTCACACTTACGCACGCCCTTGATTCGGTCGAGGTTACGCCTGCAACCATCCATGTCGCGGCAGGGGCATACACTCCTAGCGCCAACGCGGAGTCTTTTCCACTCAGCATGAAGAGCTATGTGTCTCTAGTCGGAGATGGTCCGGAGACCACTATCCTCGATGCTGAGGAAAGCGCACCTCACGTCATCTATTGCAGTTCGGTCAATCAGCTAACCATAGAGGGAATGACAATAACCGGCGGTGAAGGCAAAGAAGGCGGCGGGATATGCTGCTCGTGGGGCAGTTCGCCGACGATCGAGAACAACACGATCACGGGCAACTGGGCCGACGACGGCGCCGGGATATATTGCCACTGGGGCAGTTCGCCGACGATCGAGAACAACACGATCACGGGCAACTGGGCCGACCACTACGGCGGGGGGATATACTGCAAGGACAGTTCGCCGGCGATCACAAACAACACGATCACGGGCAACTCGGCTAACGCAAGCTTTGGCGGCGGGATATGCTTCGTTGGAAACAGTTCGCCCACCATTGAGGACAACACGATCAGAGGCAACTCGGCTCGCTACTCAAGCGGGGGCGGGATATTCTCCTCCGGCAATTCGCCGACCATCGCAAATAACACCATCGAGAGCAACTCGGCCGGCTACAAAGGCGGCGGCATATGCTGCTCCAGCAATTCGCCGATGATCGCAAACAACACGATCACGGGCAACTCGGCCGACGACGGCGGCGGCATATGGTGCTCCGGCAATTCGCCGATGATCGTAAGCAATACGATCACGGGCAACCGTGCCTACACCGACAAAGGCGGCGGGATATGCAGCGAGGACAGTTCAGCGACGATCGAAAACAACAGGATCGAGAGCAAC
Organism: uncultured bacterium; assembly: GCA_964480475.1. GTDB lineage: Bacteria > B130-G9 > B130-G9 > B130-G9 > B130-G9 > CAYZPW01. The sequence continues at coordinate 42,043 of CAYZPW010000015.1, forward strand.
TCGGCTGCCTACCGCGGCGGCGGGATATACTGCTACGGCAATTCGCCGACGATCGCAAACAACACGATCGGGAGTAACTCGGCTGGGTACTACGGCGGCGGCGGGATATTCTGCTACGCCAATTCGCCGACGATCGCAAACAACACGATCGAGAGTAACTCGGCTGGGTACTACGGCGGCGGCGGGATATTCTGCACCTCGGGCTGTTCGCCAACGATCGCCGACTGCATCATCTGGGACAACGGCGACGACCTTTGTCAGTGTTCACCGACTTATTGCTGCATCGAGGATGAAGACGAGGGGGAGGGGAACATCCACCAGGACCCGATGTTTGTCTGTGGACCGTTCGGCGATTACTACCTGGACCCCGACAGCCCGTGCATAAATGCCGGCAGCCGGTCAGCATCTGACGCGGGACTCTCAGACCGAACAACTCAGGCCAACGAGACGCCCGACACCGGCATGCTCGATATCGGGTATCATTATCCAATCTGGGCGGGCGAGAACCGGGTGCCATTCGAGCCTTCGAATCCGTCTCCGGAGGATGGCGCGAGCGACCAGCCTATATCGTTGACGCTCACGTGGGATGGTGGGGATCCTGATGAGGGCGATACGGTTACATACGACGTCTATTTCGGAGAGAGCGAGGAACCCCCGCTAGAATACGAAGGTCTAAGCGAGGCCTCGCAGGCGATCTCCGGGTTGGCAAGGGGGACTGAGTATCACTGGAAGGTGGTAGCCGAGGACAGCCAAGGGGAGGTGACAGAAAGCCCCGTCTGGAGCTTCACCACGGGCGGCACCGCCCCGGATGTGAGTATACGGGTTGAATCCGCTTCATTTCTCAGCGACACGGTCCTTAGCGCGCACCTGGCGATATTCGTCGAGGTTGAAAAGGGCGAAGAATCGGTCACAGAAGTGGAAGTGGGGATCACAACCGGAAGGGCTACGGAGTGGTATCCTGCCGTTCAAGATAAATACCTGACAATCCGGTGGAAGTGGATATTCGACACAGCATCTATCACGGGCGGTGTGGACGGTGAGGTCGGTCTTCAAGCTCGTGCCATGGGCGGGGAAGAAGTCCTCGCTCAAACTGACGCGATCACGCTCACCCTGCATAATGAGCGCGTGGTCGATTCAGGATTCACGGTTGGCCTCGACGGATTTCCACACGGAAATAGCTCCAGCCCACCTAAATGCTTGGGCATGGCAGGATATTCAAAATGGCTATATAAGCAGTCTGGAGGCGCTGGGTGGAACACCGATTTCCTGCACCTGTGGGACGCTCACGCCTCAAGCGCAGGAGTCCATGGACTGGGTCTGGGGTCATTGGTACACATTCATCACGATTTTCGGAGGTGACAGCGTTACGGAGATGATTGATGAGCTTCGTTCCAGCCTCGAAACATCAGGTCCGCAGATAGTCGGGCTGGTGAAGCCAAACCTAATAATCAACGCTGATTGCCACGCGGTTCTCGCTTACGCCCTGGACGAGGACAATAATCGCATACTGGTGTATGATCCTAACAATAAGTTCAGATTCGGCGAGATTGAGTACGATGCCGACGAGTCGGATTTTGTGCCCTATCATTCTCCGGGATCATCCACACCTGAGTACACACACTTCCGCATCGTCCCGGCCTCGAAGCTGTATGCCGATAGCACTTTTCGGCTGGCAGTTGGCCAGCCGGTGAATCGAGTGGTTGTACCAAACGACTCCATCTGCATGGTCTTGGACGGTATCGACACGACGCCATTGACAATAAGCCTCCGCAGCCAGAATCCGGAGTCCACGAACCTCGACCTCTTTGCCACCTTTGACGAGCGACCCGATCCTGACTACCCCATTGAGTGTGATTTCTACTCCACAGGATCGACTGGGAATGAGACTCTTATGATCGACAGGACCGGGGACAGGCTCTTTCTGGTTGTGGGCCGTGCTTCAGGAAGTGGGTCCGCCAGGTTTAACCTGTACGCCTATACTTCCCCGGCACCGGGCCTGGCCTTGAACATGACGGGGACGTCCGGGAGCCTGCGCAAGGGCGAGTCGTCGGACGAGCCGGGCAATTTCACTTACTGTCCGGGCGATACGATTTCGCTAAACCTCGCGGTCGTCAACCCCGGCGACGCGGATATGGTTGATGTGTTCGTGGCCCTAATGATGGCCGACGGTGGGCTGCTTTACTGGCCGGACCTATGGTATGAACAGAAGCCGTTCTATTCGGGCTTGCTGGGCTCTGATCTTTCAATAGAAGAGTATTCGCT
>CAYZPW010000016.1:0-37306 GCA_964480475.1 uncultured bacterium
AGCCTATTTGGCCTATGCTGGAATAGGCCAGCATCCTTTTGATGTTGTTCTGGCTAAAAGCGCACATCTCACCTACTAGAAGCGTTACAATTCCAACAAATGCCAGAAGCAGGAAAATGCTTGAGGCGCCGAATATGGTGAATACTACTCTGGCCACAGCGTAAAGGCCCACCTCGATGGCTATTCCCGAGAGAATCGCGCTTATGGATGATGGAGCTGATGAATGAGCATCGGGCAGCCAGGCGTTCAAGGGAAAGATGGCCGCCTCAACTCCCAGTCCGGTGATCATTAGGATCATGGGGACAAACAAGGACATCGGGCTGGCCGAGCCGATCTGTCCTGCAATATCAGCCATATTAAGCGTGCCGAACTGACCGTAAAGCAAACCTATTCCTATCAGGAGAAGGCTTGACCCAACGGCCCCTTGAATCAGGTACTTCACCGCTGACTCGATTCCGGCCTTGTCTCTCAGGTAAGCTACGAGGGCATAGGATGAAATGCAGAGAATCTCAAAGAACACAAATAGGTTGAATACATCTCCCGTAAGAACAACACCAGTGGCTCCCGTGAGAAGCAGAAGGTAGAGCGTATGGTACTTCTCGGTAGCGCCTTCTTTGATGTAATCCAGTGCATAGATAGAGACCAGAAGACCCACCAAGGCGATGATTGCAGAGAATAGCACGCCCACGGGGCCGGCCACCAGATTGATGCAGAAGGGTGGGCGCCAGCCACCAATAGAGACGATTAAGGGGTCGTCAAGTACTCTGGGAAGCAGCAATAGGGAAACAGCAAGGTTGAAAGCAAGCGCTACCGGCGGAATGTATTTGGCCGCCCCTTTCCAGAAAAGGGCAAACAAGGGAATGGCCAAAGCCAGACCCAAAGGTACTGCGATGAGTAATACCGGGGTTACCACTTCTGTTCCCTTATCCTACGAAGGTTAAGGGTACCATAATGCTGATATAATCTAATGGCCAATGAAAGGGCCAACGCCAACACCGCCACGCCAATCACAATGGCAGTCAGAACCAAAGCCTGCGGTACCGGGTCCACCATACGCTCAGCGTCTATCCCAGGCCTCGAGAAAATGGGTGCGGTTCCTTCTGTGATGTAACCGACGGAGATGAGAAAGAGGTTTACCCCCGTATCCAAGATGCCGAGGCCAATGATGACTTTGATGAGATTGCGCTTAACCAAAATGATATAAAGCCCGACGAAGATAAGGCCGAAGGCGCCTATGTAATAGATGTAATCGTTCAGAAAACTCATTGTATCATCAACTTTCCTCAATTAGGTTGTCAATAATACTGGCTAATTCTGAACCAACCTTGAATCCGACAGCGATGTAGATAATGGGGATAACGCCGGCACTGACGAGTGCATTCGGTGTGCCCTTAGGCAAGAAGTTTGAAAGGAAATAGCCGCCTAAGACTATGCCTAATAGGCCAATTACCACAAACACCAAGCCCCCTAAGGACTCAGCAAGACTAGATGCGACGGGGCTTATCCTTCTTTCTCGGCAGCCAAGGTAGATTAAAAGGAAGCCAGAGGCAATGATCGCCCCTCCTTGAAAACCTCCCCCGGGGGTTAGGTGTCCATGGACAAAGACATAGGCGCCGAAGATGAGAATAAGAGGAAACAAAAGCCTGCACCCAGTATAGAGAACCAGACTGGCTGGCTCCGCTTTTCTCTTCTTCTCTCCGCCGCCTGTTAGCACCGCGCCTAAGCCGATTGCGGCAATGAACAGAACCGTAACCTCGCCCAAAGTATCGAAACCACGGTAATTGACCACAACGGAGGTGACTATATTGACAGCGCCGGTTTCTTTCATGCCCTCGTCGATATAATACCTGCCTACTTTTGTCTTAGGCCTACCGAAAGGAATCTCTCCCAGCGACAGGCTAATCCCCAGGGCTACTACTATTAACAGGAGGATGCTGAGGCCTCTTCTCATTCTTCGTGCCTCTTCGTTCGCCTGATGGCGATAATGAAGATGGCCGCAGTCAATGCTGCGCCGATGGCCGCCTCGGCCATGGCTACATCGGGGGCCTGAAGCAGGTAGAAGAGTATCGAGGCGATTAGACTTACCAGGGCTGCGGCGATTACTGCGCTAAGCAAGTCTCTAAACACAGAGGCCGCGATGGCTGCCGCAAGCATCGCAACTACCAAGAATGAAACAAGGAGAATCATCCTTTGCCCTTGTATTCTTCAAACTCTTTGGCCTTATCCACGACACTTCTGTCGCACAAAGGGACGCCACTTCTGCGAGACGCCCGTCCTAGCGCATGGTTAGAGATAGGATTAGTGATAAGGACAAACAGGGCGATGACTAATGTCTTCGGCAACCAACCTGGATGCATTATTCCAACGCCAATGATGGTCAGAAAGGCGCCCAGGGTTGTGCACTTTGTTCCTGCCTGCAAGCGGTTGTACACATCAGGTAATCTGAATACGCCCAAGCCTCCTATAAAGAGGAATATCGTCCCGATTCCCGTGATGATAGTCCCTATTACATGCATCTAGATTCCCTTTTCCAAGAATCTTGCGATAGCCACCAAACCGACAAAGGTCAGAACCGCGTAAACCAAAGCGACATCTAAATAAACATACCTTCCAAAGAATGAACCCAAAAGGACGAGCAAAGCCGTAGTAATCGTAGCCATAGTATCCAGCGCTACCGCCCGGTCTGAGGCGGTGGGGCCTTTGAGCATGCGTAAAAGGCACAAGAGAATCCCCAGCCCAATGATCGCGAGGAAGATAATCTCACTCACAGTTCTTCAATATCCTAAAGATGCTGGGAATAGTCGATCGAGGCAGTCTCAGCCCTTCCGGATCTGGGCTATTACATTCGTTCTTGAGAGGGCCGGCCACGATCTTTAATCGCCCAGGGTGCAGGCCCCTAAATGTTTCGCCCGTTTCGTCATAGCTCAATCTCACGCCCAGATTCCCTTGTCACAGTTTTGTTAAAGCAATCTCGGCGGCGTTCTCCACCTGATGAGATATGGGCGAGGCAGTAAGCATGGGATGCGTGCCCACCTGAAATGTGATTATCTCGTCTGCCCTCATCCTTTTCTGTATAAGGGCTCCGATAAAATTCGCTACCTTACCAGCTGTCATACTGCCATAGACCTGACCGCCCAGAAGCACACGAGTATCCCTTTCAAAAACCAGTTTGACTGCTAAGTTGCTCGTGCCCGGGATCGATGCTGGGTGCTTGTCCGGCGCCTCTGCCTCACCAATGACGACCTCAAATCCCGCTTCCTTTGCTTGTCTCTCAGTCATACCGGCCGATCCAATAGCGAGGTTGCCTATCACAGTACCGAATACACCGATAGGGCATTCACTTCGATGACGCAGTCTAAACAGATTCGCACCAGCTACCCGCGCCTCCATGGTTCCGATGGAGGCAAGCCGGAGAAATGTAGGCCTGCCAGTGAAAAAACACCTCTTGCGAGTACAATCGCCCGCTGCAAAAATATTCTCGTCACTGGTCCTCATAAACTCATCAACGTATATACCCTCTTTCTCGTCCACTTGGAGGCCACTATCCCGGGCAAGCTGAACATTGGGAATTACTCCTATCCCTAAAATAACCACATCCGCTTTGAGCTTCTGACCGTTATCCAATTCCACATAATCTAGTTTTGGGGTTCCGACGACAGCTTCCACCTTTCTACCGACCAGGACCTTTATGTCTCTTTCCGATAGCTCCTTCTCCACTCGAACGCATATCTCCTCATCGCACGCCAAAAGAAGGCAATGAGGCAGAAGCTCGACGACGGTTACATTCGCAAGCCCTCGCTTCTTGCACTCATCAGCAAACTCCAGTCCAATGAAACCACCCCCAATAATAACCAGGTCTTCGGCCTCGTCTAAAGCCTTCAGAAGTTTTTGAAGATACTCAACGTCCTTCCATACGGCAAAGACATTATCCAGTTCAACTCCTGGGATTGGAGGCACGGACGGAACTGAGCCTGTCGCCAGAACCATTTTTTCATACCCATAAACCGCGCCCCTGGAAGTCTCCAGTGTTCTGCGGTCTTTGTTTATTGAGACCACTTCATCTATGACCAGTTCGACATTATTCTTTTCAAGAACACTATCCGGAATAAGGTTTTTATCCGGTGAGCCCACCGTGCCGAAAATGTAAGGAATGCCACAGGGAATTAGAACCTGTTTCTCTTTGCGAATCAGGAGGATCTTAGCGTCCGGATAGTACCTCCTTGCGCTAATGCCTACTGTGATGCCGGCCGCGCTTCCGCCTACGATTAATATGTCCGATTTCTCCATAAAAAGCCCCTATAATTGCCGCTTGTCTATGTGAATATTATCCTTAAATACTTCTCAAATCTCTGGCCTATCATATTCGTTGCCTCATCAATATCTTCGGACTTCACATTTATCCAGTGTATAAGGAGCTCATCGCCAATAACGTCCAATGTGAAGGTCCCCGGAGTCAGCGTGATGGAATTGGCTAAAATCATCTTTGCGACGTCAGATTTAAGCGAAGTCTTTATGACTACAATGCCCGGTCTTATAGGCATTTTGGGGTGGATTACTCGATAGGCAACATCAAGATTGGCCTTTATTATCTCCCATAAAAGAACAACTATGTATATCAGGGAGAATAGAAACATCTTCATACTGAGCGAGGGGAAGCCTAACTTGGAGTAAACGTGAGCTCCGAAAAGCGCAATGATTAGAGAAACTAGACCTCCGCAAATAAGCTCAGGCGGGTCTAGTTTTGAGCTCAAAGCCATCCACAAGACAAAGGTAATCACCAGAAGCCAAGCGAATCCCCTCACCTTTTCTCCTGCTGAACGGGCTTTTTGTGACATCTATGAGTTCTTACCCCTGTTTGGGTCGCCTGCCTTTCTACTCATCAGGCTCCCAGATGAATCCTCGGCTTCAAAGCGCCAATCACACTTAACCTCAACACCGATAGTGGAGAACGTAGAGATTACTACGCTGGACGCCATCATATAGCAGCACGGATTCCGTTGCAAGCTATTTTTTTCACAAACTTGTGGGCCGGCCGAGATACTCGTGCACTAAGGCCCTACTCCTGCCCAGGCTTCGGCCTCTTTGCCAGACCAAGCCTCGCAAGCATCCCCCGACCGCGTTGACCTGGCGGGATTCGCGACAAGGGACATTCCGGCGCCCTGGGATGAACATATATAGGCTCTCCAGTTCGATGCCAGCCCGAATACTCAAATCGCAGCACAGGCGTCGTTTGACACGGCTATGAAAACTCGCTATTCTTGGCATAGTTTTTCTTGCACTTCTGGATTCTAAACTAACGGGTGTGAACCCAACTGGAGGGAATGAGATGAGACAGTCCGGTCTTGAGGGAAAAGCCATCACTCCGATCTGCATGATAATCTCGCTTGCTGCTATCTTGCCGATGATGGCGGTCGCAGCACCGACAATCACGATCGACACAGACAAGTCCACTTACGTCGCCGGGGAGACACTCGATGTCTCTCTTGAGGCCCATAATCACGACTTTGGAGTGAACGTGGATGCCTACGTCGGGTTGATCCTACCGGACAAGAGCATATTGGTCTATGGCCAGTGCGGATGGACGGATAGTATCGAGCCTTGGGTAACCGACGTCCACATCCCATCAACATTCGATTTCGGGCCGATGACTATCCTGACGCTCGAGGTCCCGGCCGGCGTGCTGGGCGATTTCCAGTTCGCCGCAGGACTCACCAACGCCTCGACACCCGAGTTCATCGGCGAAATCAGTTTCGCGCCGTTCAGAATCGAAAGTGCCCATCCGGCGCCAACGGCCTACATTGATCTGATTTGGCCCAGCCCCGCTACACAGGGCGAGGACACAATACAGTTTGCGGGGCACGGTGAGGACCGAGACGGCTGGATCGAGGCGCACGAGTGGAGTTCGGACTTGGACGGCGTCTTGAGCACCGAGGAGGACTTCTCCCTGGAAGCGACTGACCTTGAAGCCGGGAAGCACACGATTTCATACAGGGTTCAGGACAACGACGGCCAGTGGTCGGAGAGCGATACCGAGAGCTTGGTGATAGAGACGCTCAATACACGTCCTGAAGCCTATATCGACGCCATATATCCGAATCCGGCGACTCAGGGGGAAGACACAGTTGAGTTCATGGGTCATGGGATTGACACGGATGGGACGGTCGAGGGCTATGAGTGGAGTTCGGACGTTGACGGCGTCCTTAGCACGGACGAGGACTTCTCGATAGAGGCGGCTGACTTGACCGTTGGGACACACACCATTTCATATAGGGTCCAGGATGACGATGGCGCGTGGTCTGCGCCAGTCACTGATACGCTTGTGATTGAGGCTCATAACATCCTTCCGACTGCGCATATTGATTCAATAACACCGAATCCCGCAGCGCAAGGGGAGGATACAGTTGAGTTCAGCGGACACGGCACTGATACCGATGGGACGGTAGAGGTCCATGAGTGGAGTTCGGACCTGGACGGGCTCTTGAGCACGGACGAGGATTTCTCTATGGAGGCCAGCGTCCTTTCAATCGGAGCGCATATTATCTCATATAGGGTTCAGGATGATGACGGCGCCTGGTCCACGCCAGACACCGAGGGGCTAACTGTCGAGCTAGGGAACGACCGGTTCGTCAACGTGCAAACGGGTGACAATTCCAACATTGGGTCTTATGATGCCCCGTTCAAGACGATAACTCATGCCCTGACGGTGGTCGAGGCCTCAGAGACTGCCCCGGCAAGGATTCACGTCGCGGCCGGCACCTACTCGGCAAGCACAAACGCTGAGGTCTTCCCGTTGAATATGCGAAGCTGGGTATCTTTGCGAGGCGAAGACCCCGAGGCGACTGTCCTCGACGCCGAGGATGCTGCTTATCACGTGATATACTGCGATGCCGTGAGTAACCTCGCAATTGAGGGCTTCACGATAACAGGCGGCCACGCTGATGGCTCCGGGCTCGAGCACTATGGCGGGGGGGTGCTGTGCCGCCAAAGCTCACCCAGCATCTTGAACAACCTCATCAATGGCAATGATGCGGGTGGCGGAGGCGCAATATACTGCCACGACGGCAGTCCAGCGGTGATATCAGGGAACACGATAACTAACAACTCGGCCAGCCTGGGCGGCGGAATATCCGGCTTCAACAGCTCGCCGACAATAACTTCGAACACCGTCAGCGACAACATTGGCTCCGGGATATACTGTGATGCTGAAACAACCGTCACAGACAACACCATTTCGGGCAACGAGGCGACCGGCTTTCGCGGCGGCGCAATACATTGCACTGGAGAGAGAAGCCCCAGCGGTATGCCCATGATACAGGGCAACGACATATACGATAACTCTGCGAGCTATGGCGGGGGCATATACTGCTCTGAGGGCTCGCCGACTGTCAAGGACAACGTTATCACCAGCAACTCCTCAACATACGCTTTCGACGGCCATGGTGGCGGGATACACATCACGGAGGCTGACGCTTTGGTCTCGAACAATATCATCGTTGGCAACTCGTCAGCAGTCACCGCCGGCGGGATATACTGTGGCGATTGTGCGCCAACCCTTTGCTTCAATACGATAGTGAGTAACCAGGCGGCTGAGGGTGGCGACGGCATTTCCTGCGAGGATTCCTCGCCCATTATAAACGACTGCATTATATGGGACAACGGCGACGATCTCTACGACTGTTCGGCGACGTTCTGCTGCATAGAGGACATGGACGGGGGTTCGGGGAACATACACAGCAATCCGATCTTTGTCATTGGCCCTCATGGTAATCGCTATCTGGACCCCTTGAGCCTTTGTGTCAATGCAGGGAGCACATTGGCCACCGCAGCGGGCCTTTCCGACCGGACGACGCAGGCAGACGGAACACCCGACACTGGTGTCGTGGATATGGGTTACCACTACCCCATACCGGCCAAACGGTGAGGTTCCGGCAGGACCGAAACGGAAGTCAATGAATCAATAGGTCAATACAGGAGAAAAGATCAAAGGGAGAAACGGATGAACACAGGAAGCTATGCGACGACGGTGATTCTCTGCGCAGGTGTTCTTGCGCTGATAATGACCTGCGCAACTCTGGCTGTCGCCATGCCGACGGTAACTATTGATACGGACGCTGAGACCTATGTTGCGGGCGATACGCTCGAGGTTAGCCTCTCGGCCAGCAACGATGGCGAGCCGGTGACGGTCGATGTCCATGTTGGTCTGATCCTACCGGACAAGAGCATATTGGTCTATGGCCAGTGCGGATGGACGGATAGTATCGAGCCTTGGGTAACCGACGTCCACATCCCATCAACATTCGATTTCGGGCCGATGACCATCCTGACGCTCGAGGTCCCGGACGGGATTCTGGGCGATTTCCAGTTCGCCGCAGGACTCACCAACGCCTCGACACTCGAGTTCATCGGCGAAATCAGCTTCGCGGCGTTCAGAATCGAGAGCGGACAGGTCGCGCCGACGGCCTACATCGACTCTATCTATCCGAATCCAGCGACTCAGGGCAAGGACACGGTCGAGTTCAGGGGGCATGGCCTCGACACGGACGGGACGATTGAGGCGCACCTATGGCTCTCGGACTTGGACGGCACGATCAGCACACTCGAGGACTTCTCCGTGAGTGCGAGGCACTTTTCGGCTGGGGCGCACACAATCTCATATAGCGTTGAGGATGATGACGGCGCGTGGTCGGAACCGGCAACAGGGGCGCTCACAATCATTGAGGGCGGCCAGATTTACGTTAATGCGACAGCAGGCGCCGATGTCAACGATGGGTCCGAGGAGTCGCCGCTGAAGACCATAACGCACGCCTTGGCCTCAGCGCAGGGTTCAAGCGGGCGTCCTGTCACGATTCATGTTGCGGCGGGCACTTACGCTCTGAGCGCCAACGGGGAACATTTCCCTCTAATTATGAAGGGTTGGATATCCCTTGTTGGTGAGGACGATGAGACAACTACCCTGGATGCCGAGGGTGGCGCCTATCACGTGATTCTGTGCGATGACGTCGATGGTGTCACAATCGAGGGATTCACGATAACGGGCGGCAACGCGGATGGTTCCGTGGTTGCTGAGGCCTGCGGCGGCGGGATATACTGTTACAAGTGTTCGCCCACAATCCAGAACAACACGATCACGGGCAACTTCGCAGTCTCAGGGGGAGGCGGAATACTCTCTTACGATTACTGCTCGGCGACGATCACAAACAACACGATTTCGACCAACTCAGCAACCACCGGCGGCGGGATATTCTGCTGGTTGAGTTCGCCCTTGATTTCAAACAACACGATTTCGACCAACTCAGCAACCAGGGGCGGCGGGATATCCTGCATGACCCATGCTTCTCCAACGATAGACAACAACACGATCACGGACAACTCGGCAGACACGGGCGGCGGCGGGATATCGTTCTCAATTGAGAGCTCGCCCGCAATCTCAAACAACACAATCACCGGCAACTCAGCCGGAGAAAACGGCGGCGGGATATGGTGCTTCCATCTTTGCGCACCAACGATCTTCAATAACGCAATTACTGGTAATGACGCGGGAGAAGACGGCGCCGGGATATGCTGTTTGGAGGAGAGTTCGCCCATAATCTCAAACAACACGATCGCGTTCAATTCCGCGACCCTGGACGGCGGCGGGATATACTCGCTGGACAGCTCCCCAAGCATATTCGACTGCATCATCTGGGACAACGGGGACGATCTTTACGACTGTTCAGCGACCTATTGCTGCATCGAGGACCGTGACCGCGGGTGGGGAAACATCCACGACGACCCCTTGTTCGTGACTGGCCCGAACGGCGACTACTACCTCGACCGGGACAGCCCATGCATCGATGCAGGAAGTCGATCCGCTGATGAGGCGGGCATGGCCAAATACACAACTCAGGCCAAAGGAACGCCCGACACTGGTGTCGTGGATATGGGATTTCACTATCCCCTGCCGTGATTTCGGCGGCGCCGAGTTGACCGAAAAGGGGGAAATCAAGATAGGGACAAAGAGGGAACGCCTCAAAGCCCCGCGTGTTGGTTTGCCGACAATCTGTTGCTGACCTATTCGCCCGCGCCCTTCGGTCCCGCCAGTGAGGCGATAAAATCGACCCAGCTGTCGAGGCCATCTTGCTTCCTTGCTGATGTGAGGAAGATTCTGAGTTTCGGGTTGACGGAGAGGGCGTCGCTCTTGAGGCGGTCAAGGTCGATGCCGGCTGGCTCGAGCATATCGGACTTCGTGATGACGAGCGACTTGGCGAGGCGGAAGATGAGCGGGTATTTCTGCGGCTTGTCGTCGCCGTCGGTAACGCTCATGACGACTATCTTGGCGTCCTCGCCGACATCGAACTCGGCGGGACAGACCAGGTTGCCGACATTCTCGATCAGGACTAGGTCGAGCTCCTCGAGCGGTAGGTCTGGAAGGACGCTTTCGACCATGTTGCCGTCGAGGTGGCAAGCACCTTTGGTGTTTATCTGCACAACGGGCACGCCCAGCGCGAGAATCCGCTCTGAATCGCGACTGGTATAGACATCGCCCTCAATGACGGCGACTTTGAATCGCCTGAGAAGCCGCGGGATTGTCGCCTCCAGAAGGGCTGTCTTGCCCACGCCGGGGCCGCCGATCAGGTTGAGGACGGTAACGCCTTTGTCTTTGAAGAGTTCGCGGTTGCGCTCCGCTATCCTGATGTTCGCCTGCAATATCCGGTCATAAACCTTAATCTCCATCTTCTACTCCTATTCTACCTCAATTGATTCTATTATGAGTTCCCTGCCCGAGACGAGCTCGATGTCGGTCGAGGCGCACGTCGGGCACTGGAATTCTATCTCGTGAACGTCAAATTCGCTTCTGCACTTGGTGCAGAGCGCCCTGGTTCTTATTCTTGATATGGAAATGGCCGCGTTCTGGGCGATCGTGCCTTCGGCCAGCGTTTGGAGGCAGAACCGCAGCGTGTCGGGCTGGACACACGTGAACTCGCCTATCTGAAGCCTTATGCCCGTTATCCGCGAGCCGCCGTTCTCCCTGGCGACGCGCTCGACTGTCTCAACAATCCCTGCTGCTAGCTTCGCCTCGTGCAAAAGGACCTCCGGTTTGTACGGGCATTGGCCGTACGATGACCCCTACATCACATCTAGCATATTCTCGGCAGCTGGTCGGCGGCGAGCATCGGCAAGATGCGCCTCCCGCCGACGCTTGATTCGAGCGAGACCATCGTCGCCGGCGACTTCTCTACGCGGCCGATAACGGCGCTTTGTCTGCCCTGATCGTCCTGTCTGAGCGTCGCAACAAGCCTATCTGCATCTGAGGCCGCTGCTATAATCACGCATCTGCCCTCACTTGCCACGTAAAAGGGGTCAAGTCCCAGGAGTTCAAGCGCCGCGGACACATCGTTTCTTATGGGAACTCTCGCCTCTTCTATGCTGATACACATCCGGCAGCCTGAGGCGACCTCGTTTAGGACCGTCGCGAGCCCGCCCCGGGTCGGATCGCGCATGAACTTCACGCCCGCTCCAGAGGTCAGTGCCGTTGCCACAAGATTGTGAACGGGCGCGCAGTCGGAGGCGATCTGCGAGCTGATTTGAAAGCCCTCCCGTGCTAGGAGGACGGCGGTTCCGTGGTCGGCGATGGTTCCGGTTATTATCACTTTGTCACCCGGGGCGATGCGCTCAAGGCCGAGATCGACGTCGGCTATTCGCAGGCCGATTCCCGTGGTAGTAATGAAGACGCCGTCGGCCGCGCCCTTTTCAACCACCTTTGTGTCGCCTGCAACTATCGGGACACCGACGGATTTGGACGCCGCGGCCATCGACGCCGCGATCTTCTCGAGCACGGCGAGCTTCAGCCCCTCCTCAAGCACGAAGGAGCAGGAAAGAGCTATCGGCCTTGCCCCCATCACCGCGAGGTCGTTGACAGTTCCACAAACCGCGAGCGTGCCGATGTCGCCGCCGGGGAAGAAGAGCGGCTTGACGACGAACGCATCGGTTGTGATGCAGAAGTCTTGGTCCGAGGCCTTGACCCAGGCGCCGTCGTCAAGGGCGGCGAGCGCGGGGCCGCCGAAAGCGGAGACGAAAACCTGCTCGATCAGGTCGCGGCTCAATCGCCCCCCGGCGCCGTGTCCCAGAGTAATTCTATCCCTATCCAGCTGCAAACCTCCCGTATTTGAAGCTTGCGCTACAGCTTCCCTCTGATGAGACCATACACGGCCCACGTGGGCATTCGGGCGTGCAGGCAGCGCCGAAAAGAGGGCACTGCTCCGGCTCGATTCGCCCGAGCAAAACATCGCCGCACCTGCAATTCGGGTCGTCCCTCGCCTCAGATCGGTCGAATGCGAACCGACGCTCTGCATCGAATTCGGCGAACTCCTTCCGAAGGGCAAGCCCGCTATTGTCGAGAGGTCCGATCCCACGCCAAGTTGCGTCCGCGGGCTGAAAGACCTGGTGCATCAGGCGCAGTGCTTGGGCATTGCCGTCCGGCCTCACGGCCCTCGTGTATTCGTTGGCAACGGTGGGCTTGTTGGACACAAGCTGGTCTAGAAGCATCAGCATGGCCGCGAGGACATCGACAGGCTCGAATCCCGTCACCGCACAGCAGACACCGTATCTTTCAGGCAGCTGGGAATACGCGTTGCTGCCGATGATTGTGCTGACGTGGCCCGGAAGGATAAGGCCGTCAATCTCGACGTCCGGCTGCTGCAATAGAGCGTCCAGTATAGGAGGCACCAGCTTGTGGGCGCACAGGATATGGAAGTTATCGAGCCGCTGCGTTCTGGCCTCGAGGACGGTCGCCGCGACGGACGGGGCCGTAGTCTCGAAGCCCACTGCCAGAAACACGACACGCCGCGAGGAGTCGCTGGCAGCCAGCTTCAGTGCGTCCAGGGGCGAGATGACGACCTTGATCGCGGCGCCTTTTGCCCTTGCGTCGGCGAGGCTTTCCCAAGAACCGGGCACGTTCACCATGTCCCCGAATGTCGCGACCGTCACTCCCTTTGTCGCTGCTATGTTGATAGAATGGTCGATGAACGAGGTCTCGGTGACGCAGATTGGGCAGCCGGGGCCTGAGATCAACCTGAGCTCTTTGGGCAGCAGGTGTTTGAGCCCGTATCGGTAGATGGCCACCGTATGGGTCCCGCAGACCTCCATGATGCTGACGGTTCTTCCCAATCTCGCTGCGACTTTCGGCGTCACTTCACGAATCCTCGAGGAGAGCTGGGACACCAGGCCCTTGCTGCGGAACTGTGCGGCAATGCTCACGGTTGCTCGAAGGCCTCCGACAGGAGCTCCAGCGTTCGCTGCGCCTCGACCTCGTCGAGTCGCTCGATGGCGAAACCAGCGTGGACAAGGACGTACTCGCCGATGCGCGCCCCTTCGAGCGCAAGCAGGCTCACCGGCATAGTCGTCCCAGCGAAGTCAACGGCCGCTGTCGTCCCCTCGATGTTGAGTATTCGGCCTGGGATGGCGAGGCACATCTATCGTCTCCCCTTTGGCTGCATTTTGGTTTGTTGGAGGCCCATGCGACGCGCGGCAATCGCGGCCTGGCCAAGCGCGATGCCCCCGTCGTTGGGCGGGACCTCAGAATGGGTCAGGACTGCAAATCCCTCCGAACGAAGTCTCTCGGTTACCTTGCCCAGGAGGAGGCAGTTCTGAAAAACGCCGCCGCTCAACGCGACCTTGCCAATTCCAGTCCTCTCACGCAGGAGCCGGCAGACCTTCTGGACGATTGCCGCAACGGTGTTGTGAAACCGGCCCGCAAGCTCGTCGGGCGGCACGCCTCGAGCCTTGTCGCGAAGAACTGCCTCAATCGTCCTTCGCACGTCGCTCTTTATTGGCCGGCAACTTCCGTCAACGTCAAACGGATATTCGGTTCTGGTGTGGGAACTTGCAGCCATCTCAAGCAGTATCGCCGCCTCGCCCTCGTAGCTGGCCTTCTCGCAGATGCCCAAGAGCGCGGAGACGGCATCGAAAAGCCGACCCATGCTGGAGGTCATCGGCGTGTTTAGCCCTCTTTCTATCGCGTGAACCACGAATTCAAGCGGCTTGTGTCTAATGTGCTCCGGGACAAGCTCGGATGTAGAGACATCATCTCCTAGAAGTGCCCAGAGATATGCCACCGCCATCCGCCACGGCTCCTTGACCGCCGCATCGCCGCCAGGAAGAGGAACGTAGGATAGGTGCGCTGCCCTCTCGTATTGACAGAGGTCGCAGACCAAGAACTCGCCGCCCCAGACCGCACCGTCGGTCCCGTATCCCGTGCCGTCAAACACCACACCGATCACCCTCTCGTCGAGCTTGTGCTCGGCGAGGCAGCTTGCTGCGTGGGCGTGATGATGCTGGACTGCGACCGTTTGGCCTGTCGGAAACGAGAGGGCGTATCTGGTGGATAGGTAGTCTGGATGGGCGTCGTGCGCGACCCACGACGGTCTTACGTCAAAGACCCTCAGGAAATGCTGCACGCCCTCGTGAAGCGCCTCAATCGATTCTGGGCTTGAAAGCTCGCCGATGTAGTGGCTCAAAAAGGCGCGCCGGCCCTTCGTCACGCAGAAGGTGTTCTTCATGTCGGCGCCGCACGCGAGCACCTGAGGCGCCTCAAACGCAAGCTCGATGGGTTTGGGCACGTATCCCCTTGACCTGCGAAGCACAAGCGGCTCACGCTCAAACACTCGGACCACGGAATCGTCGCACCGGACCTGGATCGGACGGTCGTGCATCAGGAAGTAATCGACAACGTCGGAAAGGGACTTTGCTGCGTCATCGTCCCTGAAGCAAATAGGCTCGTCTCTTCGATTGCCGCTCGTCATGACTAAGGGCTTCCGGCACTTCCGAAGAAGAAGATGGTGAAGCGGCGTGTATGGGAGCATCAAGCCGTGGCATCTCTGGCCTGGTGAGACGTTAGGCGCGAGGCCGTTCTCGCCCGCTCGCTGAAGCAGCACTATGGGGGCCCTGGCGGAGCAGAGCTGCTCTTCCTCCTGCACGGTAACTACGCACATACTTCGGACGGTGGCGAGGTCCCGGCACATGACCGCGAACGGCTTAGACGGCCTTGATTTTCTCATCCTAAGCTCCGCCACAACCTGTTGGTTGGTAGCATCACAGGCGATGTGGTAGCCGCCCAGGCCCTTGACCGCCAGTATCTTCCCGTCGTTCAACAGCTGGGCAGCCCTTCCAATCGGATCGTCGCACAGGACTCGCTGGCCCTGACTATCGAGCAGCGATACGCAGGGGCCGCACTCGGCGCAGGCGTTCGGCTGGGCATGGAATCGCCTATCAGCAGGGCTCTCATACTCACGGCCGCATTGGTCGCACATCGTGAACGCCGACATCGTGGTCGCCTTCCGGTCGTAGGGAAGATCGAGGATGATTGTATAGCGCGGGCCGCAGTTGGTGCAGTTGATGAACGGGTATTGGAAACGCCTGTCGGTCGGACAGAAGAGCTCCTCTAGGCACTGGGTGCACACGGCGAGGTCCGGCGAGACCAGAACGCTTCGGTGCTCGGCGTCCCTACTTTGCCGTATCTCGAACTGGCTATGTCCAGAAGGCTCAAGGAGTTCTGTCGTCAGGTTTTCGAGCCTCGCTACCGGCGGGCAGCTATCGGCCAGCGAGTCCACAAACCGCTGGACCTGCTCCTTTGGCCCTTCTACCTCCAGCAGCACGCCCTCGCCATCGTTCAGGACCCAGCCACCCAGGCCATACTCGGTCGCTAGCGAGTAAACGAACGGCCGAAAGCCCACGCCCTGGACGATACCCTCGCCCCGAACCCTGGCCCGAACCACCAAATCAAGACCGCAGCACAAAATCCTCGCTCCTCTTTTCGCTTCAAGCACAATGCTCTGATACCTTAACACAACAACTACGAACATAAGAACCATCCAGTATCAAAGGGGTTTGACCCTGGATTGTTGGTAACTTTGGGTCTTTGCCGTGACCGCGGCAAAAGAAGCCGCCCGCGTCGCGATCTTGCGGAGCCTGGGACAAGCGGTGAGTTTGTGAGTTCCATGTCGCCCGGCTTTAGCCGAGGCGACGTATGAGGCTACCATTTTGTTAGCCCCCAACTTCGAGTTGGGGTTGCCCGTGACCGACGGGCACAGCTCCTCGCCCATGCAACGCCAAAGGCGTTGCATGGGCGAGGGAGGGGCGGGCCTTGAGCCAGCTGGACCTCCACGCTGAAGCATGGAGTTAATACAATGGTAGGCGATTCCTCAACCGCGTTGAAACGCGGTCGAGATGATACTAAATCACCTACGTACAATCTTCTAGAGTCACACCCTATCAAAGCCTGTCCAAGATTATGGGTTGAGGGGAAGGGACGCCAATCGTAGTATTGGTGCTTCTAATTGACGGGTATCACAGTTCTACATTTTAAGGAGTGTGAGATGACAAAGCAGCTGGTGGCCAGCAGGCTCAAGAAGGTTAGGAAGGAGCTCGCTCGGCAGGGGTTGGATGCTATTATCGCGACGCACAGTGAGAATCTGCCGAATCCCAACGTGCAGTATTTGTCGGGCTTTTCTGGCTCAACCGGCATCATTGTGGTCGCCAAGAACGAGGCTTTCATCATCACCGACGGGCGATACTTCGAGCAGGTGGAGCAGGAAGTAGTGGGCTTCGAGTTGAGGAAGCTTCCGACGGGGGCCGTGTATGGCGATTTCTTGAGCGAGACGATTAAGGAGCTGGGCGTCAAGAGCCTGGGTTTCGATCCCAATCATACGCTTTACTCCTCTCATCAGAAGCTGGCGAATGCACTCCTGGACGTTGAGCTGAAGGCCGTTCCCAACGTCCTCGAAGACCTGAGGATCGTCAAATCTAAGGAAGAGATCGGTCTAATAAGAAAAGCCTGTGACATAGCGATCGAGGCGTTCCTGAGGCTGGTTGAATTGAACGTTCAGGGCAAAACTGAGCGTGAACTCGCGGCGTATCTTGAATACGAGATGCTGAAGCTCGGGGCTCAGAAGTCGGCGTTTGACATCATCCTTTGTTCTGGACCGAGGTCGTCGGTCATCCACGGCAAGCCGTCCCACAACAAGCTCAAGCCCGGTGACCTTGTCATCGTCGATTTTGGGGCTGTGTATAAGGGTTACCATTCGGACTTCACGCGCACTTGCGTGGTCGGCCAGCCGAGCGCGAAGCAGCAAGAGCTGTTTTCAGTTCTGAAGAAGGCGCAGCGCAATGCCGCAAAGGCCGCTGTGCCGGGCGCAGTGTGCAAGGATGTCGATTCGGTTGCACGGGACGTGATCAAGAAAGCAGGCTACGGGGACGCGTTCGGGCACGGCCTTGGACATGGTATCGGGCTTTTGGTGCATGAGGCGCCTCAGCTTAGCCCCATGTCGGACACGAAGCTTCAGCTGAACATGCTGACAACAATAGAGCCCGGGATATACTTCCCCGGCGAGGGTGGACTGCGCCTCGAGGATGATTTCATCGTTGCGGAGGAGGGCGCGGTTCGGATTGCTGACGGCCTCGCGCAGGAGCTTTTCGTCTTGAGGTATGCTTGAAGTATGATTGATGCGGCGTGTGTTTTGACTTTGCGGCAGTTTGGGCGCAATCTGTTGTGCATGATTAGCGGGGGTAAGATTTCGGAGGTATGGATTGATCTCATCGAACGATTTGAGGGCCGGCACTAAGATAGAGGTTGATGGCAGTCCCTATTCGGTTGTGGAGTTTCAACACGTCAAACCCGGAAAGGGGCAGGCTTTCGTTCGGACGAAGCTCAAGAACCTCTTCACGGGCGCCGTTTTGGATAAGACGTTCCGCGCCGGCGAGAAGCTCGTTGAGGCGCAGGTGTTTGAGCGCAAGATGCAATTCCTATATAAGGAGCAGGACATCTACTACTTCATGGACATGGAGACTTATGAGCAGGTTGAGGTGTCTGAGGAGATTGTCGGCGACGCAGGTGGGTTCATGCCCGACAACATCGAGGTCAAGATGATGTTCTACAATGACCGTCCGGCGGGCGTGGAGCTCCCGATATTCGTGAACCTAAGAGTTGCCAAGACCGAGCCAGGGATAAAGGGCGACACGGTATCCGGTGCGACTAAAGCCGCGGTCCTCTCTACAGGGGCCGCTTGCCAGGTGCCTCTTTTCATTGAGGAAGGGGAACTGTTGAAGATTGACACCAGAACCAAGAGCTATTGTGAAAGGGTCTAGGAAACAAAAGAGTCCCGATGGGAGTAGCCATGGACGTTGAATTGATAAGGCAGCTAATGGAGCTGATGGCCTCGTGCCACGTGTGCGAACTGGAATATGAGGCCAGCGACATGCGTGTTAAGCTCAGGCGAGATGGTGCGAGCCCGCCGGACGCGGGGAAGGCCTCGCAGGTGGCTCTTCCGGACCTCGCCTTTGGCGGAACTGAGGCGCCGGAGCTTCGTGAGGGTGAGGTTGCAGAGCCGGAGGTTGCGGTTGTGAAATCACCGATCGTCGGAACCTTTTATCGTGCGCCTGCGCCCGGCGCTGAGCCGTTTGTTAGCACGGGCGATTATGTTACCGTTGGGAAGACGTTGTGCATCGTTGAGGCGATGAAGGTGATGAACGAGATCGAGTCCGATTTCGACGGTAAGGTCATCAAGATTCTGATGGAGGACGCTCAACCGGTAGAGTATGGCCAGCCTCTGATGTGGATCGAGCCGGCCTAGGAGCCGTTAGGTTCTCTGATGTTCAGCAAAATCCTGATTGCCAACCGTGGCGAGATTGCGCTGCGGATTATTCGCGCGTGCCGGGAGATGGGGATTCAATCTGTCGCGGTCTATTCCAACGTCGATGAGAACTCCCTGCACGTTCGCTTCGCGGACGAGAGTGTCTGCATCGGACCCGCCCGAAACGACAAGAGCTACCTGAATATAACCGGTATAATCAGCGCAGCGCTCGTTACCGGCGCGGACGCCATCCACCCAGGCTACGGCTACCTCGCCGAGGACCCCGGCTTCGCCCGTATCTGTGAGGATCACAAGATCAAGTTCATTGGCCCGTCTCCGAAGTTGATACGGCTGATGGGCGACAAGGCGGTGGCCAGAGCTACGATGAGGAGCCTCGGGGTGCCGGTTCTGCCGGGCTCAGACGGAGAGGTCGAGGACGCCAAGGAGGCTCTTGATATAGCAGCCGAGATTGGTTTCCCGGTGGTTATCAAGGCGTCCGGCGGCGGCGGCGGCAAGGGGATGAGGATTGTCCACGACAAAGATGACCTGCCCAGGGCCTTCGAGTCGGTGCAGGGCGAGGCGGGAGCCGCATTCGGCAACCCCGCGGCATACATCGAGAAATACGTTGGAGAGCCCAGGCACATAGAGTTTCAGCTCCTCGCTGATGAACACGGCAACGTCATTCACCTCGGTGAGCGCGAATGCTCAATCCAACGCCGCCATCAGAAGCTCATCGAGGAATCGCCGTCCCCGGTGATGACCTCGAGGCGCCGCCATTCATTAGGTTCTATTGCCACTGAAGCGGCAAGCAAGCTCGGCTATACGTCGGCCGGAACGATGGAGTTCTTGATGGACCCTCGTGGGCAGTTCTATTTCCTTGAGATGAACACAAGGATTCAGGTTGAGCATCCGGTCACCGAGTTCGTAACTGGCGTCGATATCGTCAAGGAAATGATCGTCATCGCAGCCGGGGAGAAGCTCAGCTTAAAGCAGTCAGACGTCAAGTTCAACGGCCACAGCCTGGAGTGCCGCATCAATGCCGAGCATCCTGAGACATTCGCCCCGTCGCCCGGTGAGATAACAGCGTGCAATCTCCCGGGCGGAATTGGCGTTCGAGTGGATACATCAATCTATAAGGATTACGTCGTTCTGCCATACTACGATTCGTTGATCGCAAAGGTCATCGCTCACGCCCCGACCCGTAATGAAGCCATTGCCAGGATGGAGCGCAGTCTCGAGGAGTTTGTGATAGAGGGAATAGACACAACGATTCCGTTCCACATGGAGGTAATGAAGGACTCTGAGTTCCTCGCCGGCCGGTTCTCGACTGCCTTCGTCGAGCGCTTTCTGGGTAAGGCGCGAGCCGAGCGGGAGCGTAAAGGGAAGCGCGTCAGGACAGCGCACAGCGCATGAGGTTGCAGAGGGTGGGGCGCGATGGCGATTTCAGCGCACGGAGGCTCTGCTTCATACTCGATTCAGGCAGCGCGGGGGTTGAGCATTCACTCACAGTTGCGGAGCGAGTTCTGAGTGGGGGATGCAGGTTCATTCAGGTCCGTGAAAAGTCGATGAGCGATAGAGACCGACTCGCCCTGCTTAGGCTAGTCATAGACCGGGCGAGAACGCACGACGCGTGGGTCGTTGCGAACGACCGAGTGGACCTGGCGATTCTTGCTGGCGCATGCGGTGTGCACTTGGGCCAAAGCGATCTTGCCCTCGCCGATGCGCGCAGGCTCTTTTCTGCGTGTGGAGGGGATAATGTCACGATCGGTCTGTCTGCCCACTCCAAGGACGAGGCGCTGCTGGCGCAGTCAGAGGGCGCGAACTACCTGGGCTGCGGCGCGGTGTTCTCGACTGGCACGAAACAGAACGCTGCTAAGCTTGGGCTTGATGGCCTCGCCACAATCGCTGACAGCGTCGAGATACCAGTGTTCGGAATCGGCGGCGTCAGCCTTGACCGTGTGGGCGACGTGCTCTCCGCTGGAGCTTTCGGCGTCGCGGTTTGCAGCGCGATCGTGAACGCCCCCGACCCTGCCCGGGCCACAAGAGATTTCATCACCGCAATCAACCGCGCCTCATAACGGAGTAACAACGATGAAGCCTTATGCCCACAAGACCGTCCTCTTAGTTTTCGTCATCCTGTTCATCGTAAGCAGCTCGCAGGGCATAGGACAGGAGCAGTGGCCATGTTTTATGCACGACGTCAAGCACAGCGGCATGGCGATGTCGCTCGGTCCCAAGACGCCGGAGCTTGAGTGGGTCTATCATACCGATGGCGAGGTCCCAAACTCACCGGTCATCGATTCTGGTGGCCGAATCTACATCGGCGCCGACAAGTTCTACTGCCTCAACCCTGATGGCAGCGAGGCGTTCACATTCGTGGCGCAGAATGACATCTCCTCCACGGCCGCGGTCTCGGAGAACCTCGGCGTCTTCTTTGGCTCCTACGATCACTACTTCTATTGGCTGACAACGGACGGCGAATTCGTGGCTAAGTTTGACACGGACGCATACAACGACGGCCCGCCGACGATAGGCACTGACGGGAGCATCTATTTCGGCTCGCGCTCCGAGAGCTTCTACGCGTTCAGAAGCGACGGCACGCTCAACTGGAGCTACGACGCATACGACTGGATCGTGTCGGCCCCCGCAATCGCCGATGACGGCACGGTCTATGTGGGCGCGGATGACCGGCGCCTCTATGCTTTTGCGCCGTTTGGCGAGCTCAAGTGGTCCTACAAAGGCTACGACTGGATAAGCGGAGCGACCGCAATCGGCCCCGACGGGATGATCTATGTGCCCTGCTGGGACAATACAATAACGTCCATCGATCCTGAATACGGCGAGGTGGTATGGCAATATGAGGTCTTCGACGACATTAGGTCATCTCCCGCGCTCTTTCCGGACGGCTCGATGTACTTTGGCTCCTATGACAAGTACCTCTACTGCGTCAGCCACGAGGGCAGGACTAGGTGGTCATTTGACGTTGGCTCCGAGGTCCATTCTTCGTGCGCGCTCGACCTCGACGGCAACTGCTACTTCGGCGCGTTCGACGGGCGACTCTATAGCCTCGATTCGGCAGGCGCCATGCGTTGGACGTTCGAGACAGAAAGCGACATCGTGTCGTCCCCCGCGCTCGACGCAAGCGGCACGCTCTACTTCGGCACGCTGGACGGGGCGATTTACGCAATAGGCGGCGGCTCGACCGACTACACGCCGAGAGTGGGACTCCACATCAACAAGACCACCTACACGCTCGACGATACCATGTTCGGGTTCTACTACATCATCAACCCAATGCACTCGACGCTTGAGGCCGACGTCTATCTCGCACTCTGGACGGGCAATGAGCTGCTCTACTACCCGACATTCTCAACGACTCCCGGTGTCTTCGACGCCAACGTCTGCGTTGAGTCTCTATCAACCAAGCGGTCCGGGACGCTGTTTGAGTACAGGTTCGATGATAGGTTTCCGTATCCCCAATGCCGCTGGTACATAGGCATTACAGAACCCGGGACGTTTGACTTCGTCGGAGACATATACTTCGTCGATTGGGAATACGAGTGGGGGATTGACCGGTGAGCATCTGGCTCTCTGTGTCTCTGTGGTGCAATAGCCCCGATACCGTTAGCGCCTATCAATGCAAACAAACACATGCAGGCTGCAATGAAGCCAGAAGGCTCAGGTCTCGCCCAGATAAGGGCCGCTGTCTCGGCGATTGAGGCGGGGAACGGCCTCTCGACCTACTTCATTCACGGTGGGGAGGAGTTCCTAGTATCCGAGGCGAGGCAGCGCATTTCCGAGGCGCTGAGGCGGCGGTTGGGGGCTTCCGCGGAGTTTGTTTCGCTGCCCGGCGCGGCCGAAGACCTAAAGCTGATACTGACTGAACTCCTGAGCGGCTCGCTCTTCTCGTCGGACAAGGTAGTGGTTATCCCGGAGTTTACGGCCGCTCTTGAGAAGGGCGCGCAGGCAAAGGCGCAGCTGGCGGAATTCGCCAGTAGAATCGCAGCCGGCCTGCCGAAGGGCAAGTTCCTCATACTCTCGGTCTGCGAGTCGGGGCCGGGCATAACCTCATTCGCCAAGAGCCTCAAGCAGGCGCCCGTCCTGAGTTTCCCCAAACTCAGGAGCTTCCCCGGGATGCAGGTTCATCGTGACCCGGTCTTCACGTTTGTGAACGAGCTTCTGACCGAGAAGGGCAAGACCATCACGTCAGAAGCGTTTCTTGTGCTCAAGGACAGCGTCGGAACCGACCTACGATCGATATGCGGCGAGCTCGAGAAGCTGTCGCTGTTCGTGGGCGAACAGGGCAGGATAGACACCAAAGACGTTGAGGCAATTGTCCCTGAGGCCAGGCAGCAGGCCGTGTTCGAGCTGACGGATGCTGTCGCGAAGAAGAACGTTGCCTCGGCCTTCAGGGCGCTCGCGAACCTGCTTCAGGAGGGCACGCCGCCGCTGTTCGTCATCCAGAGCCTCGCCAGCCAGTTCAGGTTCCTGTTGCAGGCTAGGATACTCCTTTCCAAACACCTGGACGAAGCGAAGATCGCCTCGATGAGCTTCTTTACGTTTAAGGATAGTGCTCTCAACGACCTGGCCCCGCTCTTGCCCGCGTTCGGCTCAGGCGCCGCAAACCTATTGACCAAAAACCCATTCGTGATCCACAAGTCGCTACAGCTCGCCGCGAAGTTCGACCACAAAGAGCTCGCCCGGGCCCTGATGAAGGTCTCCGACGCCGACGCGGCCATCAAGCGCAGCCTCGCCCCATCTGATCAGCTACTCCGCAGCCTGCTCTTCGACCTCACGCACGCCCACGCCGCGCATTCGTAGCCGTTCCTCGGCGATGACCTCGCCCTCCCGACCATAGGTTTTTCGCGTTGATATCAGGCGTCGTTCTTGTATAATGCGAGGTATGAAGCCCAGCCCCTTGATCGCTCTTGGTCAGGAGGCAGGCAGGAGAAAACGTCGAAAGGAGGTGATGATCGATGAAAAAGCACAAGGGGTTTGTGGCCGTTAACGCTGCCACGGGTGAGGCGCTCAACGTCTATACCAGCTTGAAGAAGCGTCCAGAGGTTCTATCAATCTACTTGGTCGCCGGGGTTTATGACCTGATGCTGACGGTCGAGACGGACACTTCCGAGGCTTTTGGCGATTTCGTGATCCAGGAGATCCAGAAGACGAAGGGCGTCACCCACACGATGACTCTCATGGCGCTTCGCGGCGAGTGATAGCGGTGCTAGGGCTGCTCCTTGCATCCCACTGTTTGACTTCGTCGCCCGGCTTCAGCCGAGGCGATTCACCGGGCTATGATTATAATAACCCCCTGCTCCAGCTGGGGCGGTCGGGCGGCGAAGAGCCCTCCTCCCGATCCCCCTCTGATGAGGATCCTGGAGAGGAGGAGGGAAGGGGGGTCGCCGAGGTCCTGCAATTCACCCGATTGAAATCGGGTGCTAATATAACGAGGACCGTCAATATCACCGCGTTGAAACGCGGTGATTCGTAGGGTGGAGTGCGAGCACATGCCACCTCATCGCCGGACGGGACACGATACCGGG
The DNA here is from genome assembly GCA_964480475.1 of uncultured bacterium. Classification (GTDB taxonomy): domain Bacteria; phylum B130-G9; class B130-G9; order B130-G9; family B130-G9; genus CAYZPW01. The sequence continues at coordinate 24,152 of CAYZPW010000016.1, forward strand.
CAGCTCATTCCCCGGTGCGTGGAGGCCATCCGGGTTACACCGTCGCCCGGCTTCAGCCGAGGCGATTCAGAAGGCTACCATTGTCCTATCCCCCGAATTCATTCGGGGGAATTGGGGCGGCCAACGCCTCCCTCCTTTCCCCTATTCACCCACTGAGCCGACATCAGGGCACAGGATAGTGGAATCCCATATCGACCGTGCCCGTATCCGGTGTGCCGTCGGCCTGCGTTGTTCTATCCGACAGTCCCGCCTCGGACGCTGATCGGCTGCCAGCGTCGATGCACGGGCTATCGGGATCGAGGTAGTATTCGCCCTGCGGCCCGCTAACGAACATCGGGTCATCGTGGATGTTGCCCGTGCCCGAATCTCCGTCCTCAATGCAACAATAGCTGGCGGAACACCCAAGTAGGTCGTCACCGTTGGCCCAGATGATGCAGTCCAGGATGGTCGGCGAGCTTTCGTGGTCGCAGCGTATCCCGCCGCCGTAGCGGGCCGAGTTCCCTATGATTGTGTTGTTTGAGATCGTGGGCCAGCTGTCAGAGCAGTGTATCCCGCCGCCGTAGTATGCCGAGTTGTCCGTGATCGTGTTGTTTGAGATGATCGGTGAACTTTCATAGCAGTATATCCCGCCGCCGTAGCTGTATTGGCCGTCCGAGGAGTTACGAGTGATCGTGTTGTTCAGGATGGTCGGCGAACTTTCGTAGCAACATATGCCCGCGCCGCGTGCATTCCTATCTTTGCTGCCATTAGCATAGCCACCAGTTATCGTGAAGCCCTCGATGGTGATGGCATCCGCGCCGTCGCAGAGGATGACGTGATAGGCAGAGTCCTCCGCATCAAGAATTGTGGTCTCTCGATGGTCGCCAATGAGCGACGCCCAGCTCTTCATGTTGAGCGGGAACGTCTCGCCATTGGTCGAGGCGGCGTAGGTGCCGGCCGCGACGTGGATGGTGGCAGGGGTGCTGAGCGCGGAAGCGAGGGCGTGGGTTATCGTTCTCCACGGGTAGCTTTCAGACCCGTCATTGGAATCGTCCCCTGTTTCGCCGTTGACGTAGTAATTCGGTACCGCAGAGGCGCCAACTGTAAACAGTGCCAGGCTCGGCTGGCTTACCCATTCCAACGTTCCCGGATGGGTAAGGACCGAGGCGAAGTAATACTGTCCTTGCTCGCTGATTGGCGGCATCGAGCAGGGCACATCGAACCACCAAAGCGGCGTCCGGTCCATGCCAAAGCCGGATGGGACATAGATATCGGGTATCCACGGTTCGAGGCTGTCGGTCCATCCGCCCGGCCCGTAGGCGTAGATATCCCAGTCGGGCGTGATAAGACCGATATAAACGTCAACCGACATCCCGTCGACCACATTCTGCGCGGATAGGCTAACCTCGATCGCATCGCCAGATTGATACGTCTCGGCGTCCGTGTAGATTGTGATTGTCGGCCCCGCAATAGCCACGACCGACAGCAACACAAAGACCGCAAGAATGATGCATACAGCTACTGTTTTCATTTCCCCCTCCTTGAGTTTCAATGGTGTAACTGGTAGTCAGTCTGAACATATCACAATGTTTCCGGTTTCAACAGGCGCAGTGCAGCCTTTAGATCTTCGGCGATCATCCTTCGCTTGCTTTTTTCGATGAAGAAGCTGGGGCCTGCCTGGAGGTAGGAGGGGAACGCGCATCCGTCCTCTGGATCCGTAGGTTGAAACCTACGGCTACTCATGTTATCCCCTTTCAGGGGATTGCGGCAGGCGGCGGCCGGACTCCGGCATTCGCCGCGCGTCGCAGACTCGCCGTGCAGCGACCAACGACCGCATTCGCCGTGCGGCGAACGCGGACCGACGGCAGGCTGGAAAGCCCACCCCACACCTTTCTCCCTTTCTCCTTTTCGCCCATTTCCCGACCGGGGAAACTCCCCAATCGGCGCGGTTGACAGGGCAGAGGTGAGTGGATATAGTTTGTGTTAGAATCGTTTCAGGTGTGGGTTTATATTCTCTTTTTTACGTTTAGGAGGAGCGTTAGATGCCTCGAGGTGTGGTTTATTGCGCTTTGGGTTTCGTCGTTTTGTTGTCTTCAATGGGCGCTGTTTACGCCGATGACGTCCTTCGTCTTCAGCTCGCCGCGCCGGTGGTTCACGGGCGGGTCATGCCCGAAGGGATGGAGATCGAGCTGACCTGGGAAGGCGTGTCGGGCGCCTACCAGTATTACATTGAGCGGGATTTCTCGCCCAATTTTGACGTCGAACCGATAGGCGGATTTTATCGCATTCCTGCGACTTCTCGGTATATGTACAGAGATACATCGGCAAAGGAGGAGATGCGGACGCTGTATTACAGGGTCAAGTCTCAGCCGTCTCAGTTCGACTCGACACACGTGGAGAGCGAGTACTCGAACGTGGTGGCTCTCACTCCGATCGATCCGACGCCCGATCCGGGCGTGGAGGTCCTGATCAATCCCGCTTCGTTGGACTTCCAGACGTTCATCTTCTACAAGCAGTTGACCGTTAGGAACGTGTCGAGCAAGCCGTTGAAGCTCTCGCTTTGGCCGAACACCCACGTCATCGAGCTTTCCACGTCTGGCTTCTGGCTGGGCCCCTGGCAGACGCTGATTGTGGAGGTGGGACTCGACCGGACCTCGCTTGCTCCGGGGCTCTATTCGGATTTCGCGATTTCATTTCTGTCGAACGCGGGCACGGTTGGGCCAGCTGCCAACCAGGATGGTGTGATCGAGGTTGAGGCAGAGGTGGCCGGGCCCGTGGAGGTCGCCCGGTTAGGGTCTTATTTCCTCAGGGACGACACGCCCAACGGCAACGGCCTGATCGACAGCGGCGAGACCGTGAACTGCCAGTTCAAGCTCGTCAACAGGGACCGGAGTGTTGAGGCGTTGGATTTGACGGTTCGGATAATTCCGAAGGCGAATGTGTTCCGGATCGGTTCGGGCGGCGTGACCCACGTCAATAACCTTCCTCCAATGGGGATTGTGTATGTGCCGTTCACGTTCACGGCTGCTCCTGTGTATTTCAGCTGCGATTCGGCTGACGGGCCGATCGTTGACGCCCAGTTCCTTGTGATCGTCTGCGACACATTCGGCTACTCTTGGGAGCAGACGGTCAAGATCGGCTTCTGCACGCCGCTTTCCGTTCAGGTTGTGAACTTCGAGATAGACGATGACAATCAGGGCGCCTCGGCCACGGTCCCGCATACTCACAACAAGATGATAGAGTGCGGCGAGATTATCGAGGCGCGGGTTACTTTCGTGAGCAACTATGACCTTCACGACGCCACGTTTAGCTTGTCTGATGACCAGAATTTCGAGTATCTACCTTTCGGGGATTCGTTTTCCTACAGCGACGTTGACGACCTGAAGTTCATTCCCATGTGTGGGCACGTGACGCCGGATAGGGACTTCGAGTTCAGGGCCGTTGAGTATAATACGTCCCCGATAATCTTCACGCTGGCTGTTGAGGCCGAGATAATGCCGGAGCTTGATTACGCGCCCAACGCTACGTATCCGGTCAGTCATTACCATAGTTTCTCGGTCAATGGTCCTTTTGGGCCGGATGTTACGGTAACGACGACGAATCTGGGGCCTCGGCTGAGCACGGACGATTCGTTCGCAATCCACGCCAACGTTCGGAACCTGGGGCCGAAGGACGTGGAGGTTGACCTCTGGGTCGCGGCGATTATAGATGGCCAGATATTCTACTTGTGCGGCGGCATCGGTGCACTGGGGCCGACCCCATTCTGCCCTGGTCTGTATCTTGTGCGGCGCACTCCGGGGCCGAGACGGATACTCGCCTACAGTTGCCCCGGCGTTGGTGGCTGGACGGAAGTGGACGAGGTGTTGTTCGCATCGGTTCTTCAGGAGCCTGGTGAGAGCATCTATGAGCGGGACCTTTGGCATTCGTTCGATTGGGTTGTGGTGAACATCGACTATTAGATAGGTCTGCTATTAGTCGGTTACAGGGCAGCGGCCTCGAGGATGTGTGGCGGCTGCGGTGTGGGCGCGGCGCCCTGTACTGGCGGCTCTTGAGCCGCCCCTACGAGTTCGGACACCGGATTATGACAAAAGTCTCTATGGACCAGTGTCGCGCCGAGCACCCTGTTGGGCACAAGAGGCGTTTGAAGGTAACGAGCATTCGGCGGTAAGAGTCCATGCCCAGGGAGATACTCGATTTCGAGCAGCCGATTGTTGACCTCGAGGAGGCGATAGCGGAGCTCGAGCAGGCGCGGGACCCGCAGTATGCGGATCGGATTCGGGGCTACCAGAAGAAGCTCAAGAAGCTCTACGCTGAGACGTTTTCGAGCTTGTCCGCTTGGCAGCGAACGCGGCTTGCGCGGCACAAGGATCGGCCTTATACGCTTGATTACATCTCGCAGATTATGACGAGCTTCACCGAGCTGCATGGTGACCGGCTTTTTCGCGACGATCCGGCGGTTGTTGTGGGCTTGGCGGTTTTTCGGGGCAGGAAAGTGGCAATTGTCGGCCAGCAAAAGGGTCGGGATGTGAAGGAGAGGATATTCCGCAATTTCGGGATGTCGCATCCCGAGGGATACAGAAAGGCGCTGCGAGCGATGAAGATAGCGGAGAAATTCAAGAAGCCAGTGGTCTGTTTCGTCGATACACCCGCGGCATATCCCGGCATCGGCGCCGAAGAACGCGGCCAAGCGGAGGCGATAGCGCGCAACATCTACGAGATGTCGGTCCTTAAGACCCCGATATTGGTGGCCGTTACGGGTGAGGGAGGCAGCGGCGGCGCCCTCGGGATAGGGCTCGGCGATAAGGTTCTGATGCAGGAGAACGCGATATATTCAGTTATTCCGCCGGAGGGTTGTGCCGCGATTCTATTTCGAGACGGCACGCGCGGCGCAGAGGCGGCGGAGGCGCTCAAGATAACGTCTTATGAGCTGAAGAAGCTCGGGATAGTAGATGAGGTTGTCAAGGAGCCGCTCGGAGGGGCGCATAAGGACCCTGAGCTCGCGGGCTCAACGCTTGCGGACAGGCTTCAGGCGGGGCTTGATGAGATTTGCGGGCTCACTCTGGACGAGTTGCTCGAGGCGCGATTCAAGAAGTTCAGGGAGATGGGGCGCTTCATTGAAAGGACGAGCGAGAAAAGCTCTTGACTTGAACGTGGCGTGGAATACCATTTGGATTCATGTTTGGTTGAGGAGTTTATAATACGAGGCGTGGCGAATAGGTCATTTGAAAGGAGCCTTTAGAGAGATGAAACGAATAGCCATAGGTTTAGTCGTTCTATTTGTTTTGGCATCGGCTTTGACGATCATGTCTTGCCACAAGAAGCAAGAGGCGAGCGATCCTGACGATTATCGTCCCAAGATTCTTGGGGTAACCGTGAAGCAAGGTGAGACAATCCTCCGAAAGCCCTATGTGTTTTCAAAGAGCGTGATTGAGCCTGTGTTGTTCGAGGTGGAGGTGCATCATCCTGATGCGGCTGGAACGCCTGCTGACCCGCACGGAAGCGATCAGATTTCGAGGGTTTTGGGCGGTTTTCAGGACCCTGACTACGGCAATGAGGAATACCAGCGGAGGGTTGAGCACTACATGGAAGAGTTCCCCGGTTGGGGGCACACCATTGGGCCCATCAACGGCAATTTGACTAGAGACAGCTATCTACCGGGCGAGGTCTTCTACGGCATCGGCTTCACCGGCGATTTCGCGGATAACGGGCCGGGCTTTACGGGCAATGCGCCGGATGAGACCGCGGGGGATGGGGTTTTCACGATACGGAAGGACACCAGGCTGGACCCGAACACCAAGACAAGTCCCAATCGGCCCTGGAAGTTCTACTTCTGGGCCACGGACATTCGGGGCAATGACTCGGAGCCATATTGGGTTGAGATAACGATAACAGAATAGCCGCGAGCGTCAGCTTGCAGCGTTGACAGTTGTTTGATCGATTGTTCTGGTTGCCGCTCCGGGTTTGTCCGGAGCGGCAATAGTGTTTTTTGATACGGGGCGCACGTTAGGTTGGGGGTCACACCGAAGCTTGGCTGCCCGCTGATGACGCCCGTGGCCGAACTTGGACGCGCCCTCACTGTGAATCATGAGCGGCCGAGGAGGCGTTGAAACAAATGGGCTCTATGTCTTATGATGACTCCTTGCTGTATTGCTTGCTGTCTTTTGGTTGGATAGGATTGAACGATTTGAGCGCCATGAGATACTTCTCTCAGAGCGTAATCGACGAGGTCAGGGACAAGGCGGACATCGTTCAGGTTGTATCTGAGTACCTCACACTGAAGCCGGCCGGCCAGAACTTCAAGGCGCTGTGCCCATTTCACAAGGAGAAGACGCCCTCGTTCATGGTGAATCCCAGCCGCCAGATGTTTCGATGCTTCGGCTGCGGGGAAGGCGGGAACGTGTTTACCTTCCTCATGAAGATCGACGGCCTGACGTTTGGCGAGGTTGTTCGGACACTGGCGCGGCGATACGGTGTTGAGCTCAGGACGGAGGATGGAGAGGAGATCGACAGAGGCGCCCGGCTCAGACAGCGTTTGCTCGACCTCAACAGGAGAGTTGGAGCCTATTTCCAGCGCAATCTCGTCGATGATAAGATTGGGGGCTGCGCTCTCGAATACCTGAAGAAGCGAGGCGTGAGCGACGATGCCATAAGGACATTCGCAATCGGCTACGCGAGAGATGGCTGGGACAATCTCTGTTCGACGCTCGGCAAGAAAGCGAGCGAGCTTGAGTTGCTGGAGACGGTTGGGCTTGTGTCAAAACGCAAGCAGGGGGGATACTACGACCGTTTCAGGGGACGGATAATCTTCCCGATCACGGATATCGCGGGCAACGTTCGAGGATTTGGGGGGAGGGTCCTGGACACGGAGGTAGGGGCGGTTCACGAACCGCCCTCTGCGACGGGTGAGAAGGTTCAGGAGGCGAAGTATCTCAATTCGCCCGAGTCGCCGGTCTATCACAAGAGCAGGACGCTATACGGCCTGCATCAGGCCAGGGATGCGGTGCGGAGCGAGGGCTTCGTGGTTCTGGTTGAGGGCTACATGGACGTGATTGGCCTCTTTGATGCTGGCATCAAAAACGTAGTCGCAACGTGCGGCACGGCGCTTACGCCTCAGCAGTGCGGCTTGATCAAGCGATATACGGAGCGCCCGATCGTCTTTTTCGATTCTGATAGCGCGGGAACAAGAGCCTCACTCAGGAGCTTCGGGGTCTTCAGTGGCGAAGGGCTAAGACCGCGAGCTTTCAAGGCAGAGGGTGGGGCCGATCCGGACGACTACGTGAAGCGCGTTGGCGGCGAGGAGCTGAAGAAGGAGCTCAGTCAAGCGCCTCCTTTCCCGGAGTTTTTGATCAGCGAGACGTTGAGAAGGCATGATGTGGGCAGCGTTGACGGCAAGCTCAGTGTGCTGAAAGAGGTCTTGCCTTCGCTCTCCAGGCTGACGCTGGTCGAGACAAACCACTACGTTAGGATGTTGGCTGATGAGCTGGCCGTCGATCAGGAGGCTGTTTTTGCGGAGCTGCGCAAGGTGTCTCGCGGGCCGAAGGTTGGGGATGAGTCTCAGACGTTCAAGCAGAGGGAGTTCATCGTCGAGGAGCGAGACCTCGTGCGCCTCGTCATAATGGACGAGGAGATACTGGGGCTCGCTTGTGAGACCGTCGATACACAACTGATAACGAGCCCGTTTCTGCGAGACATCCTTGAATCCTGCCTCTCGGGGCATCGCTCGGGTGTGGCGGTCACGCCGTCCGCGCTTTTGGACAGGTTTGAAGGCGAGTCGCAGAGGGATTTCATCACGCAGCTTGCGTTTTGCGAGTCAATTATCGACAAGACCGGCTTTTCGAGGCTTTTAGATAGCCTCAAACGCATGTCGCTTATGAGACAGGCTCAGAAAACGCACAAGGAATACCTTGATGCCCGTCCAGACGGGGACGCGCCAAGGGCGGGGGAGTTGGGGAAGGAGTACATGGACCTAACACGCTCGGCGCTTCTGAAGTAGGCGGTAGGAAAGCATGGATGTGGATTTGGCTCTTGAGCGCTTGCTTGACTTCCGGACAGCGGAGGTTTTCACGAGGGATGAGCTCCGTGAGAAACTGATGCAATCGGCGAAAAAGAACAGGCCGCTCAGGGTTAAACTAGGCGTCGATCCAACCGCGTCTGACATTCATCTTGGTCATGCGGTGGTTCTTAGGAAGATGCGGCAGTTTCAGGACCTCGGTCATATCGGTGTTTTGATCGTTGGCGATTACACGGCGATGGTCGGGGACCCATCGGGCAGGAGCAAGACGCGGCCGCAGCTTTCCTATGCCGAAATCGAACGAAACGCGGTAACCTACAAGGAGCAGGTATTCAAGATACTCGACCCGGAGAGAACCGAGATCGTCCTGAACGGCGATTGGTTCAAAGAGCTCGGTTTTGCGGAGGTGCTGAGTCTGACCTCTCGATTCACGGTGGCTCGCTTGCTTGAGAGGGACGATTTCGAGAAGAGGCTCTCAAGGAACCACCCGATTGGCCTCCACGAGGTTCTGTATCCGGTGATGCAGGCCTACGATTCGGTGATGGTTCGAGCAGACGTGGAGCTTGGCGCCACGGAGCAGACATTCAACATCTTGATGGGGAGGCAATTACAGGAACAGATGGGGCAAGAGCGCCAGATTGGGCTGCTTGTCCCAATCTTAACAGGTACTTGTGGCTCTGTGCGGATGTCCAAGACCATTGGAAACTACATCGGGATTGCCCAGAGCCCGCAGGAGATGTTTGGGAAGACTATGTCCATTCCCGACAAACTTATATGCGAATACTTGAGGCTTGCCACTGATTTTGAGATTGGGCAAATAGAGCGGCTTGAAAAGACGCTTTCGGACGGTGACAGCAATCCACGGGACGTCAAGTTCCAACTCGCTAAGCGGATTGTGGCCGAATATCACGGGCAGGACGCATCGGAGAACGCCGCGTCGGATTTTGAACGGGTTTTCAAGGGAAAAGAGTCGCCGAGTGAGATGCCCGTCGTCAAGGTCGATTCAGAGGACCTCAGGGATGGTAAGGTCTGGATAGCCAAGCTGCTCAGGCTTGCTAATGCGGCAAGCAGCAATTCGAGCGCACTTGGGCTTGTCCGCCAGGGCGCCGTCTCCATTGATGGGGCCCGGGTGGATGCCGAGGCGCCGGACGTTCCGGTCGCTGCCGGTATGACGCTGAAGGTCGGCAAGCATAGGTTCTTTCGCATCGAGCTTTGCAGGTAGGAACGAGACCATGACACGGAGACACTATGGAAGAGCGAAAGACTCAGAGCAAAGGACGCGAAAGCAACAGCCAGGAAGGGCAACGTTCCGGTCGGGAGAGGTCTGACCGGGCAAGGCCCGATCAGCGGCGGAGATCATCATCGAGAAGGAGGCGACCTCGGTTCAACCAGCAGAAAGCTGGTGAGGCAAGAGCTGACCAGTCGCGAGCAGATCAGGCAAGACCCGATCAGTCGAGGTCCGATCAAGAACGGCGCGACCAGCAAGCGAAACCGCCGTCAAGAAGGAGGCGGCCACCGAGAGGTCGGCGTCCCAGCCAACGTGGCGGAGAAGGCGTCTCAAAGCCGCGCTCCGACCTGATTTCAGTCAAGGACGATGAGATAAGCGTCGACCGGATGATGAAGCGGCTGTCTCAACGCGCATCGGAACTCGATCTTGAGTTTCATGGCCCGCCCAGCAAGGGGATAATTGATACTACGAAGCCATCCAGCGAGCGCACAAGGGAGGGCAATCGCGAGGAAGCGCTAGCGGTCGAATTCGTGAAGAAAGCGGTCGGAAGCAACGAGGTGTTACAGATAATGGCCAGCGATGACTGGAACCTCGCGACCGACTACAGTATCTCTTCGCATCGAACCAGCTTCGTGGCCGCTCCTTTGGTCCTCCTCAAGCGAATAATCAGGAGATTCGTCAGGTTCTACACCGATTTCCTTGTGACGAGGCAGAACCGTGTGAATAGCTATCTTGTGCGACTCTGCTCGCAGCTTGTCCGCGAACACGCGCGGTCGCAGATCGAAAGCGCCCGCGAGATTGAGAGGCTTAAAGGTATGGTGGAGAGACAGGAAGCCAAGTTCTCCTCAACCGTTGCTGCAATCAACGCCAGGTTCGACAATGACGAGGCGCGCCTCGACCTGATTCGGTCGGAGCTTGAGGTCCGTGCGGAGGTTGCGCGCGAGGAGCTTGAAACCGAAGAGCATCTGACCAAACCCCAGGATGTTCCCCGGGACGGGCAGCCAATCGTTGTGCCCAAAAGGGAGCTGGCAGTGGAGGACCGCACAGTTAGGGCGTTGAGCCTTGACATCGATGCTACTCTCGCGAGGGAGGAGATGTCTGATCGTGAAGCTACGTCCGAGAGTGAAGCGACAGCCGCAGTCGAGGCAGAACCCACTATCGAAACTGCGCCAGAGAGCGAGTCGATTTCGGCGCATAAGCAGGTCTCTGGAGATTCCGAGAGCGTCGAGACCGATGAGCGGTCAGCCGAGGAAGACCCTGACCTTTGAGCGGTACCCCTGAGCAGCCCTCCGCGCCTCGTCCGTTGGAGAGGAGGCTGAAGGAAGAGCTCGAGCGATTCGGTCCGACCTTGCGCCGCGTCAGCCGAGAGCTATTCGAGCACCCGGAGCTCTCAGGGGAGGAGACGAGGGCCTGCTCGTTGCTTGCGGGGCTCCTGTCGGAAAACGGCTTCGATCTTGATGCAGACATAAAAGACCTCCCGACGGGCTTTGTGGCGAAACATTCATTTGGCAGAGGTGGCTCGCCCAGGATAGGTTTTTTTTGCGAATACGACGCTTTGCCCGGGCTTGGCCACGCTTGCGGACATAATCTCATAGCCTCAGCGAGCCTTGTCGCCGGCCTGGCCCTTGCCAAGAGCCTCGATGCTGAGCGCGGCGAGGTCTGGGTTCTAGGCTCCCCGGCCGAGGAGACGTTCGGCGGCAAGATAGCGCTTCTGAGATTAGGCCGGCTGAAGGGCCTCGACGCGGCGATGATGTTTCACCCTGGGCCTGAGACGAGAGTTCGGTCGGTGCTCTCGGTTGCCACCGAGCCGACCGAAATTGTCTTTCATTCCGAGCAGGTTCCAGGGATCACGACCGACAGTCCATCCAACCCCGTTCTTGCCGTGGTGAACCTATTTCAGTCCATCTCGACGGCAGCGCGCCGGTTTGGGGATAGTGTAAGCTTCCCAGGGGTAATAATTGAGGGCGGAGCGCGCCCAAACGTGATGCCGGTCAAGACGGTCGCCCGGTTCAGCTTCAGGGCAAGGAGCCGGGTTCTGCTGAGGCGCTTTATGAGTGAGGTCTTCCGCTGCGTGCGCGGCGCCGCTCGCGCTTCGGGCTGTAGTTATTCAATGCGTCGCTACGAGGCTGGGTACGAGCCGATAATCGTGAACGAGGCTATGGCTCGAATCTGCGAGGAATACTTGAAGGACGAGGGATTACCTGCGCTTTCTGCGCCGCCTGAGGCGCCGGGCGCCTACGACATCGGCAACGTCAGTCGTCAGGTTCCGGTGATTCATCCGATAATCAGCAAAGGATTCGAGGGAGTCTCGACTCACACGGATGAGTTCAGAGCCAGGGCGGGTTCGACGGAGGGGATTGAATGCGCAAAGGTGGCCGCAAAGGTCCTTGCATTGACAGCATTGAGGCTTTTCATATCGCCCGACCTCCTCGGTGTGTAGGGGCCACCGCTTGCTGTGCCCTTCTGTCTTTTGGGCGGGGCAAGCACCGCCCCTACTTTCTGTCCATTTCTCCCATTTCGCCGTCTGCGGAAACTCCTCACGCCTCGATCTTGACTCTCGCGGTTCATTCCGTATCCTGAGATTTGGCTTTTTGTGATTCTTCTAACGTTCAACGCTTAGGAGGTGCTCAAGATGCACGCCCTGCTTGTTATCTTAATCCTGCTAGCCCTTTACATCATCAGCTGTGTCAAGATTCTCAGCGAATATGAACGAGGCGTCATATTCCGGTTGGGGCGCCTCTTAGAAAGACCCAAAGGTCCGGGGGTTATCTTTCTCTTCAAGCCTATTGACAGGATGGTAAGGGTCGATTTGAGGCTTATCACGATGGACGTCCCGCCGCAGGACGTCATCACAAAAGACAACATCTCCATAACCGTAAACGCCGTCGTCTATTTCAGGGTCATGGAACCAACCAATGCCATAGTCAAGGTCGAGGACTATCAATACGCGACTTCGCAGCTGGCACAGACGACGCTCCGGAGCGTTCTGGGGCAAGCGGACCTCGACACCCTTCTATCTGATAGAACCAGGATCAACACCGACCTTCAGACGATTCTCGATGCCGACACCGACCCTTGGGGCATCAAGGTGGCCAAGGTTGAGGTCAAGCACGTCGATCTTCCCACGGAGATGAAGCGCGCCATCGCAAGGCAGGCCGAGGCAGAGCGAGAGAGAAGAGCCAAGGTCATCAACGCCGAGGGTGAGTTCCAGGCGTCTGCCAGGCTCGCGGACGCGGCCGGCGTCATCGGGAAGCACCCTATGGCGCTTCAGATGCGCTACCTTCAGACGCTGTCTGAGGTAGCTGCCGAGAACAACTCAACGATTATCTTCCCCATTCCGATCGATCTCTTCAAGCCGTTCATGAAGCTGGCCGAGGTGCTGGGGACGAAGGAGGAGCCATTGATCAATCCGGCGGATGTGTTGAAGGAACGGAAGGAGAAAGAGGATAAGTAAATCAGGTGTGCATTTCCACGCGGGACGTGTAGGGGCGATTCACGAATCGCCCTTCCTATGAGGTGGGAGTGTGCGACGCGGTGGTCGGAGGAGATTCATCATAGAGGGCGGTTCGTGAACCGCCCCTACGGGAATCGTCCCGCGTTGGTTGGCCCTTGACCATTCGGAAAGGAGAGGAGCTTGGCGGAAACGCGTGAGAGATGGAAGAGTAGGACGGGCTTTTTGCTTGCCGCGATAGGCTCGGCGGTCGGCCTGGGCAATATCTGGCGATTCAACTACATCTGCTACAAGAACGGCGGCGGTGCGTTTCTCATTCCATACCTGACGGCGCTCGTTGTGGCCGGCATCTCCCTTCTGTTGCTCGAGTATGCGATCGGGCACCGGTGCCGTGGCTCGGCCCCAGTGGCCTACAAACAGGCCGGAAAGGGCTGGGAGTGGGTAGGCTGGATGACCGTGAACGTCGCGATGTTCGGCATTCTTATC
>CAYZPW010000016.1:37316-43621 GCA_964480475.1 uncultured bacterium
TACTACGCCGTTGTCCTCGCCTGGTGCGCAAACTTCCTCACCTATTCCTATTCCCTCAAATGGGGCGCCGACCCTGACAAGTTCTTTATGTCGGAATTCCTGGGCATAACGAAGGGGGCATGGGAGTTCGGCTCCCTCCAGTGGCACATCGTCATCGCGCTGGCAGTTGTGTGGGCGCTCAACTGGTTTATCACGTTCAAGGGAGTTCAAAGAGGGATCGAAATAGCCTGCAAGATATTCATGCCGCTCCTCTTCGTCCTGACCGTCATACTGGTCATCCGAGGTCTCACGCTGCCCGGAGCGATGACGGGCGTCAAATGGTATCTGACGCCGGACTTTGGGAAGTTGGGCGAGTTTGAGGTGTGGCAGGACGCGTTTTCGCAGATTTTCTTCTCGATCGGCGTCGGTTTCGGCATAATGGTCGCTTATGCTAGTTACTTGCCTAGAAGAGCCAACCTCACCGGCAACGCCATGATAACGGCGCTGACCAACAGCGGGTTTTCGCTGTTTATGGCATTTGCGGTATTCAGCACGCTGGGCTACATGGCCACCGAGACGGGCAAGCAGGCGAGCGAGGTTGTAACGTCCGGCCCGACCCTTGCGTTCGTTGTGTTCCCCAAGGCAATCAGCTTGATGCCCTTCGCGCCTCACTTCTTCGCGGTTCTGTTCTTCACCTGCCTCCTCGTCGCCGGGCTGTCCTCATCCATCTCCATCGTGGAGGGTTTCGGCTCCGGGCTGATGGACAAGTTTGGCATCTCGAGGGGCAAGACCGTGACACTGCTCTGTGTGGTCGGGTTCTTGGGCGGGCTGGTCTATTGCACCGGCGCCGGGCTTTACTGGCTCGACATAGTCGATCACTTCGTTATGAATTACGGTGCGGTCCCGCTCGCAGTCGTGGAGTGCATCGTCTTCGGCTGGTTTATCAGGAGCTCACAGAAGGCAGGCCGCGCCCGAGGCGCCAAGTTCCTGCAAATGCACATCAATGAAGTTTCCGATCGCAAGATACGTAGCTGGTGGGTCTGGGCGATTCGGATTGTGATACCCGCCATCCTATTCTATTTCACCATTCTCGGCGTGTTCAACATCTTCACCGAGGGCTACGGAGGCTACACGGCCTGGCAGCTGGTCTGCATAGGCTTCGGCTCAATCGTTCTCTTCCTCGTCATCGCCCTGGCTCTGGCGTTCAGGCCGTGGCGTAGGGAGAAGCACCCCGGCTGGGAGGACGAGGACTAGCCCTTCTGCCGGCGACCTCGTAGGGGTTCGCCGCGCGGCGAATGCCTGCCCTTCTCTGGTGCCTGCCTTTGAATTGAGGGCAGGCGCGGGGGCCTGCCCCTACACCACGTATCGCCCATCCTGGGGCCAGAATCCGGCCATCGAACAAGGGGCCAAAAACCCCCCTTGAAAAACTTTAGCTGTTTTTTGCAGATTCTTGGTTTTCATCCCTAGTTTTCGCGCCGGAACAGGTCATTAAGCGGCTCTATAAGCCGTACTTGACACCTGCCCAAAAATTGGTAATACTTTCGGCGGAAGCGGGAGCGAACGCATCTATTCGGTGGTACCCCGATAAGACGCAACTGTTCTCACCTCTACGAAAAACGATTCGGAACTTCAGCTGAAATGTTTAACGCACTCAAACGAGAGGGAGGCAACATGCATCGAGCTGACAGACAATTTCTTCTAACGTCGATCTTTGTGCTCTGCACACTGATTCTCACTTTGGCGACGATGTTCGCGCACGCCGATCACTTCTACGTTTCCACGACCGGCAGCGACACGACCGGAGACGGCAGCGCTGGCAACCCGTGGCGAACGATAACTCATGCAATGCAGACGGGAATTGACATCGGTACCAATCCTGGGACTGCTGCGGACCCGCACATCATCCACGTCGCGCCCGGGACATACACTTACGAAACCGGTGTTTCCAACAATGAGGAGTTTCCGTTGATGTGGGGCTCAAGCGCTAGCAGGCTTCTGCATTATGTGCATCTGGTTGGAGACGACAGAGACACGACGATCATCGACTATGGTGATTTCTCTTCGTCAGGTTCGGGAACCGCGGATTTGGGGATACTGGAGGTTTACCATCAGTCCTATCACATTAACGGGGTCACAATCTCGACTCTTACCATCAGGGATGGCTATAGCGAGGACCAGGGCGCGGGTCTATTCGCCAAGGACTGCGACGTTCACGTTACTGATTGTGTCTTTGAAGATGGATGGAGCAAGAATTACGGCGGTGGGATATACGCCGAGGATGCGGACCTATTTGCCACAGAGTGCACCATACAGAACAACGTGTCGAATTATGGCGGCGGCATCGGCTGCATTAGCGCTAAGGCAGAGGTCAAAGGCTGCCTCATCCAGTTCAATGAGACCTATTACGACCCTCCGCCAACCGGCAGCGGCGGCGGCGACGGTGGTGGCATCTATATGGAGAGCTGCCCGGATACTTGTCTGATCCGGGACTGCGACATTCTGGAGAATACTGCGGAATGGGATCACGGCAAAGGCGGCGGGATATATCTGAAGGACTCCAGCCCGCACATCGCGCATAACAATATCCGAGCGACTGCCGCCAATCGATGGACAGGTCCTGGCAACACTGCCTACGTTGGCGCCGCGATTTACATGATGGGGGATTCCGACCCGTTGATCGACGGATGGAACGAGATAGCCGAGAACTGGGCGGCAGTCAGTGGTGGCGGCCTTTACGTTTATCAATCGGGGTGCGAACCAGTCATTGAGGGCAACGAGTTATTCATGAATTGGGCTTATGATGGCAACGGCGGCGCCATTTACAGCAGTTTGTCAAACATGGAGGTCAGGAACAACTGGATCGGCTGGAATAAAGCCAACGGAAGTGGCGGCGGCATACACTGCGTAGAAGGTACAGGCTCAGACCACGTGATCTGCGATATCAACTGGATTCACAGCAATGAGGCGGACAATACCGGCGGCGGCATCTGCTTCGTGAATGGCGATGCCAACACCACACTGTCGAACAACAACTTCTTTTACAACATTGCGGCCTCTGGTGGAGATGGAATCCACCTCGAGCAATCAGCCGGTATCTGGTTAGAGAATAACGGCGTCTGGGACAACGACGGCGAGGGTATCCGCGTTGACGGCGGAACCGCTACTCTGTTCAACAACCTGGTCTTCTCCAGCAGCTCCAACAATGACCAGGCTATTGGGGTTTACGTGAGAGGTTCGGCGAGCCTCACGATCAGGAACCTTACGATAGCTGACCACATCGATGCAGGCTTGGAGGCTGATGCCGGGAGCAGCGCTAATGTCTGGGTTTGGGACTCCATCATCTGGGGCAATACGACTAGCATCGACGTTGGAGGGGCCACCTTTGAGGTCTTTTACACCGACATCCAGGGTGGCTGGGGCGGAACAGGCTCCAACAACAAGAACCAGGACCCGCTGTTTGTCGGTCTGCCTGGTGCTCGCGGGAATCCCGTCGGCTACTTCCTCAGCCAGACCGCGGCCGGGCAAGGTTCTGACAGCCCTTGCGTTGACGCAGGCTCAGTAAGCGCCTCGACGTATTTCACCGGCACCGAGTACTGCACGCGGACGGACGCCGTGAACGATACCGGCCAGGTTGATATGGGCTATCACTACCTCCACGAGGGCGCCACGTATATCGAGCTCGATTCGCTTGAGGCGAAGGGCCTCAACGAGAAGGTGCTCATAACCTGGACCACAGGGACGGAAATCGACAACGCCGGGTTCGACATTTACAGGAAAGAGGACGGCGGCGCCAACTTGGTGAAGGTGAACGCCTCGCTGATTCCGGCGCAGGGCACACTTGAAGGCGGCGCATCGTATTCCTTCGTAGATGCGAACGTCGAGAGTGGAACCAAATATCTGTATTACCTCGTTGACATCGACGTGAACGGGAGGACGACGGCTCACGGCCCCGTGAGCGCGGCTCCGTATTCACTTCGCCTTCCGTCGCTCCATGGGGGCGACGCTGTGGCGCGGGCGAACGCCGCGCCGATGATGACTAAGTTGAGCGTTAGATAGATCAATCAATTGGGAATCAATTGGGACGACAAACAAACCGCTTCTAACGGAAAAAGGAGAAAAGTGAAGATGAGGACCGAGAGAACTACTTATGAGGCGCCAAAGGTTATCACCTTGGGGAGCTCTGAGCTTATTTCGCAGCTTGGACCATCGTTGTCATGCACCGGCTTCGGGGGCTCGGTGAGCTGCTAGCAAAGAAGAAGCTCAGCACCGCTTCGTAGGACAAGGAGATGACATGTTGATAAGAAGAGAGATACTGACGACATTTCTGTCAGTCCTGCTGATGCTCATCGCTATCGGCTACCTTAGTGCGGCTGACTACTACGTCTGCGTTGGCGGCGCGGGCGCAGAGGATGGCTCCGATTGGGCCAACGCTTTTGCCAAAATACAGGACGCGGTAGATGCCTGCGTCAGCGGGGCCGACACGATACACGTTGCTGACGGAACGTATATGTCCGTCTCGAGCGGCGGCGACCAGACGTATCCGATAAGCATCGACACGCACAATGGCATCGCCATGTTGGGCTACGGTCCGCGCTATTATGGCCCGTGGCTTCAGGGCGATGGCCAGAGCAGGGTGATCGTTATCGAAGACTCCAGCAAGATCGTGGTCAGGAACTTCAAGGTGTCTGACGGGGCCGCCTCAGGCGACGGGGGCGGCATCTACGTGAGCTACAGCGACGACATTCTGCTGGAGCACCTGGAAGTTACTGAGAACACGTGTAATGGAGAGAGTACAAACTATACAGGAAACGGCGGCGGCATGGCTTTCGATTACAGCACCGTTGACGTTATCGGCTGTTGTATCTGGAAGAACTATGCCTTTGTGCACACAGACGGATACGGTGGAAACGGCGGAGCGATTGCCCTGTTCAACCCAGACCTGGCAGCGTCTGACAGGGGCTACTACATCAGAGACTGCTGCATATTCTGGAATGAGGCTGACATTGCCGGGGGCGGCATCATCCTCTCGGGCGACGACGGCTACACTGTGATCGAGAACAACCTGATCCGCCAGAACTGCGTCAGCACATCCGGCGAAGTAGGCGCAGCCATCCACTGCGACTGCGCGAAGAGCTACATCAGGAACAACACTGTGGCCGACAACTACTACTGCGAGGACGCTGCGAACCACGGCACACCGCCTAAATGGGGGCATTTCCCTGATGGCTCGACGCCGCAGACGGACGTGTATGGGGTCTGGGGTTGCCAGACAAGCACGTTCTGGATGAAGGGTATTCACAACATCGTGTATTTCAATGGCCCTCCGACGTTCGATGACTGGAACATCTGGGCGCCCACGATCACCGTGCGGTACTCAGACGTCGATATGGTCTCCACGTCGCCCTATCCGGGCACGGGCAACATCGATCAGGACCCGCTTTTTGAGGGCGAGGAGGACGAAAGGCCGTGCAACTCCACGTTCTACTTCCTCTCCGAGAATAGTCTTTGCATCGACAAGGGGATTCCCGATGATGACGACCCCTGGGAAACCGGCGTGACACACTGCGACTTGGTGAATACTCACTCAGGCACGTGTGACAAGAACACCCATTACAGCGTTCACCAGGATGGCTCCGCGGACCTCGACTACTACTGCGATGACGCGGATTGCAGGCCTGACGACGAGACATACAAGATCGACCTGGGGTATCACTACGATCACCAAGGGATGAACTACATTGAGCTGTCGTCGTTCGATGTTGACGCTCATGCCGACAAGGTGGTTGTGAAGTGGGAGACCGCGACAGAGATAAAAAACGCCGGCTTTTTGGTGTATCGCTGCGATAACGAGGCCAGCGACTGCAAGAAGGTCAGTGACTTCATCGTCGCAAATGGAGATACAGTAGCAGGCGCGACCTACTCGTTCACGGACATCGATGTGGCGCCAGGCCGAACCTATTACTACTATCTCGTTGACGTTGAGACCAGCGGCAAGTGGACCGCGCACGGCCCCGTCGTGGCCACAATCCCAATCAGGTTCGCCGTCCCGCTTCTGCAGCAACTGGTTAAGGTTGAATAGGCTGGCTGCGAGGTAGTAGGTGATTTAGAGCCAACGCTTTTCTGTGGTGGGCAAACGGCGCGAATAGTCATTCATCCAGTCGTGCTGATTGCCTACCCATGGTTTTGAGAGAATAGAAAAATGGGTCAGCCCTCAGACAGGATTGGCCCTTTTTCTTCTCTTGCCTTATGAGGCTGGGTCATAATTCGAATCTGGGGTTGTGTAGGGGCGTGGTCTCAGACCCGCCCTTTCGAATTGATGGTCGCAT
>CAYZPW010000017.1:0-42989 GCA_964480475.1 uncultured bacterium
CCTGAAGACGGAAGTGTCTGGATTCGCCCAATCCGGGAAGTTGGTCTCGCCAAAATCTCTGTCTCGAACCCCAAAGACATTCGTCTGTCGGTCCGGGCCTGAACGAGCATCTGTCGTAAGCGCGCTCACCCCTTCCCGGCCGGCTGCCACAGCGAAGCCGATCCTGTTGTCGCGCCAGAGTGCGCGGATGTATTCCTTTGTCAGCTCGTCCTCCACCCAGACGATGACAGCTCGCCTCTTGTATAGCGACCTAAGCATTGTGCTCCGGTCGGTCTCGGATCACAGACTTGTCGTTTGGACCGAGACGCGGGTCGCCCTCATGAAGCAGCCAGAACCGCTCGTAACTCATTACCGAATCGAGGATGTCGGCAGAATGAGTCGCAACAATGATCTGCGTCTCAGGCAGAAGCACCCTCAGCGCTCTCATTATGGCGCAGTGCCACTCCTCGTGCATGTGGAGCTCCGGCTCATCAATAAGGACGATGCCGCCCTTGTAGTCGTTCATCGTGAACCAGCCGGCCATCGTCAGAACCTCGATCTCGCCGGAACTGAGATCGTTTACGGGGATTTCAATCCCGTCCTTTTTCCGAAGGTAGAGGTTGACACCCTCCTCAGGATTATCCTTGTTTACCGACCTGACGATGAACTCTGCCTCCGCTCCGGGGTAGAATATCGCCCAAGCCTTCTCTAAAGGACCAATGATGGCTCGCACCTTGGGATCCGACGCAGGGTCATGCCGGTTCAAAGATGAGTGTACCCAGAAGTCTCTGCACTTCTTCTGGAGAATAACGAGCCGGTCTGCTTCTCTATGTTCCTCGTCCTTATCTTCCTTCTCATCGGCAACCGGCAGCGATGCAACGAGCTTCGGTGCCCTCCAAGATGTGAAATACGAAATCGGGATCTCGCTGCGGCGAAGAAGGCCGCGGACAGGCCAATTCCTCGCAACAATCCCGCGTTTCAGCGTCCCGTAATCGTCGCCCAACTCTTGCCCAATGTGCCATTTCACAGCAACAGGTTGACCATCAAACAGAGCATCGGCCTCGATCTCGAAGCTCTCCGCCCCTATCCTGACATTCTTCATGGGATCATCGGCTGAAGCAGCCATGAGTTGCTTATGCCTGCAAGCTATGAGAATCGCCTCAAGGACCGAGGTCTTGCCGCAGCCGTTGGGGCCGGCGAGGACTACTAGGTCGAGGGGATTGCCGTCGGGGTCGGTGAAGTCGAGGTCGAGCTCACCGATGCACCTGAAGTTGCGAATCTTGAGGCCTTTGATCTTGATTCCCATGCTGAAAGGTTACCGTTTCCCACATGCACTTTCAATCAAGATCTCACCGCCCTTGGCCCGGTGCAATCACCGGCCGCGGGGGATCGCTTGCCAAGATACAACGTCAAGTATCACGCAGTCGACGAGGAACGTGCTAGCAGCGAATAGAACATCCCGTCGCAGTCGAGGATGTGTGGCAGAAGGGCGATGCCAAGGCCAGTTGCGGAGGCGCGAAGCGTCTCAGGGAGGTTGCGGACGGGCTGCACTCGAAAATCGCCGTTGCGTTTTAGGAACTTCCCGACCACTTGCTCGTTCTCCTCAGGCTCCAGGCTGCACGTGGAATAGAGAATCGCTCCGCGGGGCTTCGCGAGGGTCGCGCACGATTCCAGCATCTTCAGCTGTAGCCTGGCGAGCTTCGCAAGCCGCGCCGGCCGCACCCGCCACCTTATCTCCGGGTGCCGGCGGATGGTGCCGGTGCCTGAACACGGCGCGTCCAGGAGCACAAGATCGAATGATTCCTTCCTCAAAGGCAAAGAACGAAGATCGCCTGCGACGAGTCGGACGTTCTTCAGGCCGAGCCGTTCAACTTGCCATCTGGCGTCTTTGACCTTTCTTGAGTAAATGTCGTTGCCGAACACCGATGCGTTGGGAAAGAGCTCGGAAAGATGCGTGAGCTTCTGCCCGATACCGGCGCACACATCGACAATCGATTGCGGCTTGAGGCCTTCAAGCATCAGGCTCAATACCTGGGCCCCCTCGTCCTGAATGGTGAACAGACCCTCATGCCATTCCGGGGTCGCTTCTGGCGAGCCCGTGCCTGAGAGCCTTAGTGTGTGCGGACAAACAAGTGATTTTCTCGCGTCGAAGCCTCGCTCCGTGAGTTTCACTGCAAGACGGCCGGGCGTCGTCTTCGTTACGTTGACCCGAACGGTCTTCGGAGGCGCCTGATTGAGCGCCGAGACGAGTCTGACCAGCTCCTTCCTTCCAAAACGAGAACTCCACCTCGAAACGAGCTGTTCGGGGAATGAAAAGGCCAGCGCCACAGACCTGATGAACTCCGGCTTAGCCGCCTTGAGCGCGATTCGAGGCGGCTGAAGGGAGGTCTTACGGCTCACGAGGCGCCTCAGGAGGGCGTTGACGAAGCCAGACGCCTTTTCACCGCAGCGCTGTTTGGCGATTCGCACCGTCTCACTGACTGCGGCGAAATCAGGCACGTTGTGCAAAGACATTATCTGATACGCCCCGAGCCTAAGCGCTGTGGCTGTTGGGACGTCGGTTCTGTCCGGCTTGAAGGAACCAGCCTGCGCGAGATAGTAGTCGAGCAAGGTCTGGTTTCTGAGCACGCCAAAGACGAGTTCTGTGGCGAGATGCCGTTCCACGGGAGGCAGATCGGGGTTTCTGGCAAGCAGCGCGCTCAGCAGCACGTCCGAGTGGCTGCCCTGGGTCTGGACGCGCGTCAGGACCTCAAACGCTACTGCTCGAGCGGAGGTCACTTTCCAGCTTGCGAGAGTATCTGCCTCAAGAGCTCGGGCCTTCCCATGCCGGTCTTTGATGAGAAAAGCATCACCTGCAAGCCCTGCACACCGTCAATCGCGCCGGTTATCCACTCGACAGCAGCCTCGTGCTTCGAGCGGGGGATTTTGTCGGCCTTAGTTGCGACCACGACGAACCTCACCCCGTGCGCGATCAGCCATTGCCATAGCGACACATCTGATGTTTCAGGCGGCCGTCGGCAATCGACAAGCGAGACGCAGAGCGAGGCTCGACCGGAGGATAGATAGGCCTCGACCAGCGGAGCCAGCCTTGCCTGAATGGCCTTCGATGCTTTTGAATAGCCGTATCCAGGGAGATCGACGAAGCAGACGGTATCGTTGACGTTGTAGAAATTGATGCATCTCGTCCTTCCGGGGCTTGCGCTGGACTGCGCGAGTCGCTTTCTCCGGACGAGGCAGTTGATCAATGAGGACTTGCCCACATTTGACCTTCCGGCGAACGCGACCTCGGGAAGACTCTGTTCAGGCAGCCATTCCAACGAGTGGGAGCTCCCTACGAACTGAACCGAGCTAATCCGCATGGTCACACAAATCGGTCAATCCAGCATACACAGGGCTAGGTCACTCACGAAATGAATCGGCAGAGGCTGCCGTGCAAGCCAACAACCTCTGCCGCCGATAATCCTGAAATCTGTGCAGCTGCTAATCGAGCGTCTGGACCAGACTCTTCTGCGCCTCAATCAAACAGCCATTGCCGTTGGATGGGTTGTAGAGAAGCGCCCAGGCGATGAGAGGCAACGGCTCTAGAGCATCTGATGTAATGGACAGACAACCGTAACCGACGCTGTCCACGTCGCTGGCGCACATCTCAAAGAAGCCGCCCGGAATCACGCCAAACGGGAACTCGCCAACAAGGAGGCCGTGCCGGTCCTTGACGGATATCTTGCCAGACACGTTCACCTCGTTCGGGTTTCGGACCCAAATGAACGTCTCCTGATTTCGCAGCCCATCGAACTCCCAATATGGGATATAAATGGGCGGCGTGTAGCTTCTCGACGCCGGGACAGGATAAAACTGCGACCTCCTGGCGTTCAGCCAGACGGCAAATACGCCGATCTCATCGTCGTCAGCCCAAATCGCACGAGCCCAGCCACTTTCCCCGGCCATCGTGCACCTGCTCGCCTGAATGACGCTCATCCCGCCTGCCGATACCGACGCGAGGTCTGCGCCTCGAATCATACCCATATCATTATAGAAGCTTATCTGGGGAGCGGCTAAGGTGTCACCGAGGTTTGAGAACACTATGTATGTGTCGAGGTTGAAGAGCGGTTGGTTTCTCCAGGACGGCACGAAGTAGGGTGACAGCTCGGCGTTTTCCAGAACGGGCAGCTCAAATCCGCCGCCCCTGACCCTGTTGAGCATAACGGCCCATACCCGGAGCGGATCGCTGAAGACCATCCTTGCCGAGCCGATGTTTGTGTCCAGAACCGTCTCTGACAGCAGCAGAGTCCTGGTCCCAAAGGGAGCTATGTTGGCGTGTATTGTGTCAATCTCGGCGCCAAACTCGTCAAAGAGGATGATCTCAGCGCTCACGTCGCGGTCATGCCGGTTGGCCAGGGCGATAAACGTGTCGAAAGTGACCTCGTTCCCGCCGCCGGGTGAATTATCCCGAATAACCTGCCAGAATGGCATCTGAAGCGGCCCTGGCCTCGCGCCGGCCAGGTCCAGGGATATGGTCGGACCAGCATCTACCTTGCCCCAGACGACAAGACTGCCATTCTTCCAGCTGATGTAGCCTGATCCGGAATCGGAGCCGGTTACACCCGGGACCTCAGATATCTTCAGCACTTTTGTCTCTTTTCCATCTACCCGCACCAGATACCGCTCTATCGGCTGGCCATTGTATCTCGAAAGCACCACTTCCACAAGAACAGGGTCCTGGCCAATGTTGGTCATCACTATACTGGTCTCGAAGTTTGGTGATATGTTCTTCTCAACGAGCCAGAATGGGATGGCGGCCTCGTCTCCGTGCTTGATCACGGGGCCGATGAGGTAGCCGGTTTTGGGGACCCTTGCCGTTCCTCCAAAGCCGTCATTTGCAAAGAAGTAGTAATGGTGCTCGCCAGTCGATAGCGTTCCAGGTGATGCAGTGTAAGCGTATGTTCCGTCGTAGTCTTCTCCAGAGGCGAGCCACATCCGGCGCTCTTGGCCGTCCAACCATACGGACATGAGATGCGGCGCATCACCCTGTTCATCGAAGTAATTAACTGAGAACACGAATCTTTCGAGGAAGCCGCCCCTCTCTGGGTCAACCGCTGGATTGCTCAGAATGGGAGGGATGTTGGTCTTGCGGACGTAGGGACCCTCGAACTCATCCCCGGGCGTTCCCGGCATCCTCGTCTCCGCGCCCAGGCTGTCCGTGGCGTAGAACCAATACGAGTGGAGTCCCTCGGGAAGGCCCACAACTGGCACACCGTAAACACCGTTCTCAGGTGTCCCGGACAGAAGCCCCATCTCGTAAAGCTCCCCATCGAGATAAAGGTGCGTCTGGCCCGCAGGATTGGCGTTGATGTCTGAATACCTGGCGCTGAACATAAACTCGGTGGTCGTGGTCCCGGACGCTGGGTCCACCATCCCGCCGGTCAGAACAGGGGGCGTGTTGGTCCCGGTAACGTCCGGGCCAGATATCTCGCCCCTGATCGGGAGTCGACCTGCGCCGCCCGTCTCATCGATAAAGCTGAAGTAGAAGCTGTGGCTGCCCAACGCGAGATCAGATATCCTGCAATAATAAGTGGCTCCGCTCGCGAAATTGGTCAAGGCCGGTACCGTCGTAGTCTCGCCCTCGTCAGTCACGCCCTCCAGAAACGTCATCTCGTGTGGAGAGCTATCGACAACGACCGTCTTGTTGATCGGCATATAGTCGTGAGGACTGGTATAACGAACGGTGAACGTAACCGGTGTCTCGACCAGCGGGTTCCTGGGCGAAACGATGCCGTCTGAGAGCATAGGAACCTGGCCACCGCCCAAAACGACCGGCCCGTCAATGTCCCCGGCGGAAGGCCACCGACCTGTTTTGCCGTAAATGTCGTCGAACTCGAAATAATACGTGTGATCGGCCTCGGTCAGGAAAGTCTCATACTTGTAGAGCCCATTGTCGGCTGTGCCCGACGAGAGCCACATCTGATAGGGGACGTTATCTATGTAGAGGTAGGGATTCCCCGGGGCATCACCGTCGGCGTCATAGTAAGACACCGAATACGTGAAAAGCGTGATGCGCGAGCCCGTAGATGGCGAAACGCTCCCGTTCGTAAGCTCCGGCGCGGCGTTATACTGTTCGCCTACTCTGACGTTCTCGTATGTCCCGCCTCGAGCTGGAAGCCTGGCCGTGCCCCCGTTGC
Organism: uncultured bacterium; assembly: GCA_964480475.1. Lineage (GTDB taxonomy): Bacteria > B130-G9 > B130-G9 > B130-G9 > B130-G9 > CAYZPW01. The sequence continues at coordinate 6,156 of CAYZPW010000017.1, forward strand.
CGTCCTTGAAGTAGTAGTAATAACGATGGATGCCGGGGCCAAGCGGCACATTCGCCTCGTAATAGCAATCAGAGCGCTTATCCACGGCGGGATCACCCAACATCAGCATCGGATACGGAACCTCGTCAATCACGACCCGGCCTTCATACGGGCCGTTATCTCCGTCCCACATCCCGTTGCAGTTGGTGTCGTCGAAGCGCTCGGACTCCCACTGTCCATTGCCGTTAAGGTCGATGAATGAATCCCCATCCTTGGGGTTATACGGGGTGTATTGGGATGACCACCAGTCAGTTGGGTCTGGCCACGGGTCGGAGCCCGGATCAACATACCACGTGTCGTCGGAGCAGTGGTCGCCCATATCGTTCCAGGACTCATACTCAATCATGCCATTGTTGGCAATCAGGTCGCCCTTGTAATCCCTCTGCAAGCTGCCGTCTGCCCAGTTGCCGCCATTGTCATCTGAGGCCAGAAACGGCTCGAAATCCTGCGTACCATCGACATAGAAACCGGCCTCATCCGAGTCAAAGTAGTGCAAAGTGAACGTAAACACCGTGCCAGGAGGGCCCGAAAGCGGGGCAACGGACGGCTCGGTAAGCTCCGGCGGAGTGTTGAAGAACCCGAGCGGAGAGGCCGTTATGATCGACCAATCCTGGAAGTTCTCCATCGCCGCGTGAGGTTTGCTGCCGTGCGACCACCACCAGGTGTTGTGCGCAATGACTTGATGGGAACCGGCTGAATAGTTGTAGCCTACGCCCAAGACCGCGTGTGTGTTCCAGCCGTTGCCAGAATAGTCGGAGCTTATGCCAAAATAGACAGGATGATTCTTGTTAATCTCCTGCTGAAGCGTGCTGATAATCGCGGGGGAAACGCCGAGGCCCCAATGATCCAAGTAATCGGTAACAAAGCTATAGCCGTAGAACTTGCCCGTCTCCTCTATCGTCCTTTGAGCTACGGGTCTTGAGATGCCGTATTTCATCAGAATGCAGCCATCATAGCCCGGGCCGCCTAGCTCGTAGCGACCAAACTCGCTGTCGGCTATGTTCTGCCCAAACTCAACGATCTTGTCGTGAAGCTCCTGAATCGTGAACGGCGCTGATCCGCACCAATTGAAGCTCATTGGACCACCCTGCCACAAGTTCCTGAACCCCCACGCGTTGCCATAATAGCCTAACATCATCGCCATCGAGGTCGGACCGCAGCCCTTATACCAAGTGAACTCGTAGTCGTGCGCCTCTGCGTTGATGATCTTAGCGACAAGTACGTCGGAGCCTTGCTTGACCGCGGGTGGCCCGTTTGATGACAGAACGTGTTGACGCCAAAAGCCCTTGACCTCGTCTTGCCTCTCCCGGAACGCGTCGATGTATCTGTTCAGATGCTCGACCACTTCGGCCTTGGGGCAAACCTCAAAGCTGCCGAGATGGACCACGATACCATCGGCGACGGCACGATTCGTGGCGTTCTTGGGCTTAGTCTTCACCAAGTAGTCAAAGGGCGGGGCGAAAACGTATTGCACATCGCCCGGCTCGTAGCCCATGTCCCAGACTGTGTCCAGGGACCTTTCAAGCCCCCAAGACGGGCGCAATCCTCCCGAATACTCGAAAAACGGGTGGAAGTCGTCCCTGGCGCTGACGGTCATACATCCCAGATAGACGTTCTCCCGCTTCACTGAATAGACATAGGCCATCGGGACGCCATCCATGTCGTAATAAGTTACGGGATCGGTGAAGTCTGCATCCCTCCACTCAGGAAACGAACCAGATGCGACAGCTCTACAATACTCAAGCGACTTCTCGAGCTTCTCGGGCGTTAGAATATCCCCAAATGAGAAGCTTGCTGAAACAACTAGCAGCAAAGCTGCAAACAGAATCAGATGAAACAACGACCTTGTCCCAGAATTCCTCGCTAGGCTGGGCATTTAAGTCTCCTCCCTACAATATCTAGTGGTTCTAGCATTATAATCAGACGAGTATATATAATATAACGAGGCGCCGACCCCGTTGTCAAGCGAATCAGGCCGATTAGTTTCCCGTGCCGGGGAAGGCCGTCTAAAACCTTCCGTTGAAGTAATCCTCGAGTATTTGCCGGTGATCGAAAGCGATTTTGTCCGGCAAGTTGTCCTTTGTGAACACTCCCGCTCTGACAGCGTCGTCGGCGCCTTTTGGCGTGCCCCTTGCTGTTGCGATAAAGACGGTCGAAATCGAGTGATGTCTATTGTCTCGGCCCGGATCGGAATAAGTGTGAAACTGCCGCATCAGCTTGACGTCGAGCGAGGTCTCCTCCCTCGCCTCTCGCACCGCGCATCGCTCCAGGCTTTCCCCATAATCGACGTAGCCCCCGGGGATCGCCCACCCCAGCGGCGGGTTCTTGCGCTGGATTAGGACCACGCCCCCGCCTTCAAGCTCGATGATAATGTCAACCGTTGGTATCGGGTTGCGATAGTTCATTTGTCGATTGACCGCCTCCTCCAAAGCCCTCAAGTGCTCGGCTATTGGAACAGGAATCCTGCTCGGTCCGTTCTTGCTCTTGTCCTTACTCACTGTTCCGACCCAGTTCCTAAACAGGCTGTGTCATGATTGGTTCTTCGCATGTGACAACCGCGCCTCATGCGGGATCAGGGCGTAGTGTGTAGGGCCGTTCGGCGGAGTCTCCGACGCGCGGCGAACCCCTACGAAGCTGGCCCGCACTCACGACGCAGCCTCTGGAGGGGGGTGTTCACCAGTCTCAGCTCGAGACTTGGCCGGGTTCAGCGGCAGAGCGATGCGAACTGTGGTCTCGAACCCCTCGACATCCTCGAGGCCAATGCGCCCGTTGTGCTTCAGCGCAAAACTTCTCGCCTTGGGAAGGCCCAGACCAATGCCGCCAGTATCATCTTTCGTTGTAAAGAAGGGGTCGAAGGCCCTGGGTCTATGGTCTTTGGGGATGCCTATCCCGTTATCCGAGACCATCACAGCTAGATCGTCTCCATCTTTTCGTGTGGTTATCTTGAGGGACCTCCGAAAATCGCGCGAAGGCGGTTTCTGCTTGAGCGATTCCAAGCTATTGAGAATTATACCGAAAAGGGTCTGCTCAAGGCCAAGCTCGTCGCAGCGCAATTCGATTGGTGGCTCTGCAAGGTCCGTTTCCACTTCAATTGAGTTGTGCTCGAACTCCGCGCCGAGAAACACAATGAGCGACTCGATCTTTTCGTTAGGATTCACCTTATCGTTCGCCTTTTGCGGAATCTCGCCTTTCGGCGGAACGGTTGAACAGTCTGTCGCGTCGAAGGCGCGAAGGTATCCGATCGCGCGCTGGACCTCCTGGACTTCCGCCTGGCAGACCAGAAGAGTCTCTCTTATTCTTCGCACCGGTCCGTGGAAATCGGGCAAACCGACGCGACTGACGTCGCTGTCTGCGTCAGAAGAGGCCATGGCGGTGCATTGCTCACACATCCCCTCAAGCGTCTCGGCGTATTTGGCGATGAAGCGGAGTCTCGGCACGAGAACAGTAAGCGGTTTGTCGATCTGGCGCGCGACGGCCCGGGAGAAGAATCCCCAAGTGTGGATACTCTCAGAATTGAGGAGCTGTTCAATCACTTGTTCCTGCCTGGCGAGGCTTCTCTTCAGGTGGGCAGAGTGCTCCTGTATCTTTTGCTCAAGCACTTTTCTCATCTTGCCCAGGTATCTGACTAGTGCCTGATTCTTGCGCAGATGACGGTCTTTCTTGATGGCCATTCCCATTTGCTTACCGACTGAGCTGGCGTAGGAGAGGTGCCTTTTATCGAAGCACGCGACCTTGTGGTGGTGCGAGACGTATAAGACCCCCAGGAGCGACTCTTCCGTCCAGATTGGGACCGCGAGCGCTGAATGGATGCGGAGATTGCTGACGCTCTCGGATGAGGAGAACCGTGAGTCGGCCATAGCATCGTCCGTCAGTACAGAGACTCGCGTCTTGATCACAGTCTCGGCTAGCGACTTGCTTATCGTGGCCTGGCCCGGGACTAGCGAGCAGCTGTAAAGCGGGACCAGCCGTTTGGTCTTCTCATCAATCAAGAGCACGTACCCGCATTCGCCGCTCACGTGTTCAACCACATCGTCGAGGGCGGCCTGAAGCTTGACGGTTGTGTCGCAATCGGAGGCCAGGATGTTTGAAATAGTGTAGAGCGATTTCATCGACTCATACTGCTGTCTTATCGCATCCGCTTTAGGCCCGTCCTTAGCGCCAAGTAGGTCGTCAATGGAGAAGAGGTTCGCCCCCTCTATTTGACTTATGAGTTCCTGAGGCGAGCTGACAAATACTCGCGCTCGCGAGACGGGGGTCGCCGCCCCATTCTCCTCGACCTCCTCTGCTGGAGAGGGCTTCTTTTTCAGCCTCAAGGACTGGGTTCCGAGCGTGATCAGATCGTCGGATGCGAGCTCCTTTTTCATGACCGGCTCGCCATTAACGTAAGTGCCGTTCCTGCTCCCCAAGTCCCGAATCTGGAGCACACCGTCTTCGTTGCTGATCATCGCGTGCTGCCGTGACACGCTGGGGTCTAAAATCCTCATATCCACCCCACCTCCCCGGCCAAGAATGAAGGACCCTTTCGGAACGTCGAAACGCAGGATGTCGCCCTTGCGGTTCTGTAGAACAATCTCGAAGTCGGTCATTTCAGTTTCCGCAAAACGCCCTCATTATTCGCAGCTGGTTGCCGAGAGTTATGAGGCCGCAGGCGCCGAGTCCCTCAACGTCCGAACGGACGCTCAAGACCCCCAACCCAGGCCCGAAAACGCCGCCGAGCGGAATGAGCTCCACAGCGCCCGTCAGAAGCGACTCCTCGACCGAGCCCATGGGATTGCCACCGGCGTCGGTCGCGGCCACATGGACGTTCATTATGCCCTGCTCCGTCGAGTTGTTCGAGAGCAACAGAAAAGACTCGGCTCCACTATCGCTGTCAACGTAATAAACGTGTAGATCAATGCTTCTTGCGTCCTCCGGTATAGTATCAATCGAAAAAACGCTCGATGAGTTTAGGTCAACTAAGAAAGCAGAGACATTGAAGTCGCCGATATCCTGCGAACAAAGGGCCGCGCACGACAGACCCTCGCCAACCTCTGCGCTCGCGGAAAAGGTCTCAAAGCCACCCGGACTGACGACCGCGGATGACGTGTGCCGCGTCCCGTCCCGGCCTCTGAATTGGAGTTGAACCAGCTTTGGCTCTTCGGTCTTGTTCTGAGCGATCACTATCGTGTCCACCATTCCGTCTGACGTTGAGAGAGCGAGGGGAATTATCATTCTCTGTAAGTCGGAAGACGATGACAAGCGGCAGCCCGTCACCCCCACGTCATCCAAGTATAGCCCGCTGTATGCTTCTGCGCTGTTGGCCACGAGCGAGAACCGGACCCGGACCTCATCGCAGTCGTCGGCCCATCTTGAGATGTCAAGGGATACGGCCTGCCACTCGGAATCAGTAGCCTCTTCGAGGCTCTGCCACACGCCGTGCCACCTTCCATCAGCTAAGACCGAGACAAAGGCGCGGTAGTGGTCCCAGGCGCCGATGTTCATCCACCTTTGAAATGAGAGTCTCGTGCAGGAAAACCCCTCGCATGAAAACGCCGGCGTCGTCAGAAAAAAACGTCCCTCGGGGCCAGAAACGTCGCCGTCCATATTCGTGCCATACACTCTCTCGCCCGAATGAGCCTCGTCGGGTCCGGGGCCGCCGTTGTGATTGCCCCCTCCTCCGTGCGGCGTACCTCGATGCCATTGCCCCCGGACATCGAAGCCCGCGTCTTCCTCGAAGTCCCACGCGATTACTTCCTCGCACATCTCGACCCCAACCGGCGCCCTCAAGTCAATCTGCCGATTGAATCCCTCCGTCTCAATATCAATACTCAGGGGCACGACCTGAGGCACGTCTTCCCCCAACAGCGCGATCGCCTCAAATCTGCACTCTGAAGAACAGAGTCGGGCCAGCGGCTCAGCGCTCTCCAGAATCATCACCGGCTCAATGATCGAAATCAGCGGCGAGTCGGTCGTGCAAGAGACCGTAATGGGACCGAGCTCGGTGAGCGACAGCGATTGGACCAAGAGCTCGATGCTGAAACGTTCGCCTGCGCGGATGGTCCCGTCGGGCTGCTCCTCGACTATCGTGAACTGCTCGATAGTCAGCCAGGGGCCCGAGGCGCGTACGGCCTGGATGCAGCTTTCGAGGTTTTGCTCACAAAGCTCCCGTATCCTCTCTTCGGGCTCATAGTAAACGTCCCCGACCTCAAACGTGAGGCCAAACACTTTCTGGTCAAGACCAAGACCGGCGTAGTTCCAGTCGTCGAATTCGCCGTTTGCCGGATAGAACTCAAGAATCCCCGTGTTGCCGTAGTTGTAACAGCTCTCCGCAGAGATGATGCTCGCGAACCTCGACTGGAGCGCGTGGTCTGGCGAGAACTCATCGCAAAAGGACCAGGGATAAAAGATCACGTTGCCGAAGCTGTGAAAGGACAGCGACACATTGTAGTGTTCGGCGTCCCTCAGCGACCTCATCGCCTGCGTCTCCGGCTCCGAGAACGGCGCCGCGCCGCGGTATGTCTCGGACGAGGTTCTAGCTGACGACCCGATGTCGTCATAGCCCCATTGGTAGCTGTAGTTGCGGTTGAGATCGACGCCGATGGTCCCGTCGCCGTTGTCCCGCATGTTCTTCCGCCAGTCCCAGCCACTCTCGACGCGGACGTGGCCGTCGGGATTCAGCATCGGCACAAAGACCACTTGCCGGCTGTCCAAGAGATAGGTTATCTCAGGCTCGGTCCCATATTGCTCAAGGAGGTAGTTAAGCGCATAAAGCACAATTTCGGTGCTTACGATCTCTCTTGCGTGGTGCAGCCCTACAAGCAGGCAAGTGCCCCGGACCGCGTCCGCGCCATCGGCGCCGGATACAACCGCGGCAAGTATCTCTCTGCCCTGAATGCTCTGCCCGATCGACCGGACCTCTAGAAGGTCCGGGTATTCTGATTCAAGCCGGGCGAGCTCCGCCGACGTCTCGTCGTACGTATGATATTCACCCATGTCCGAATCGAGCGCCCTCAGATTGCGGGTCAAATCCGCCTCGAGCATGACGTATGAGGTCCCCGACGTCGTGAGCCGCCTAAGCCCTTCTTCCGTGACGATAAGAACGGGCCACGAGTCAAAGAAGGGTCCCGAAAGTTCGATGCCGGGCCAATCTAGGGCTGCGACCTGGAGCGCGTCGTCGGGGGCAACCGCCACTACCATTTTGGGGGCGTCTTGACTGCCCCAGGCAACCTGCAAGAAAAGTCCCACAACAACCAGAACACCGAGAAAGGCCGCAGAGCTGTTCAACGAGAACCAGGGCCTCCCCCCATCACAATATAGTTCCCTCATCTCAATCTGCTGTATCGTATCTCAATTATCCTTTGCTTGCATGCCCATTCTGGGACGCCAAGAGTATGCTAAACTAAATGTGTCACACTAGCCTATCTATTTTGCCCGTAAGAGACCTCCTCTTCCTCAGTGCGCTGTGGAGATGACAGCAGCACAAAGCCAGCTGCTCCAATGTCTGAATATGGTGTTAGCGTGTCTGGCTCAACGAGCGCCGTGAATAATGTGAACTGCCCGGGCGCGTCAAATGGCGCCCCGGACGGGAGATTGATCGCAAAGGCGTCGAGGCTAAGCTCCCAACTCGGTTGTGTGGGTAAACTGGAGTAGAATGGGTGCAGACCAGTTGACCACGTCTCATCGGTGCCGAAGTCGTCCGGCGACCAGAACTCGCCGTCCGCCGCAAGCAGAACCACGTAGAAGTCTGCCGTCATCGAGTAGTCGGGTAGGGCGACGTCGAGCGAGATCACCATCGTGTCGCCGATCAGAGAATAGGCCTCTTTGTCCGTCGAGACGTCCACAAATGGCATCCCTGTCAGCACGAACTCCAACGTGGCTATGTTGGACACGAAGTCGAGCGTCCCAGGCTCAACAGCCGCCATCCTGAGCGTGTAAGTGCCCGACTTGGCTATCATCGGCGCCTGACACGGCAGAGGCGCTGACAAGACTCGCGTCGTCTCATCGTGGCCGGTCTCAATCAACACACCGGTATCGTAATACGAGAGCCCTGCCGTCCATTCCCCCGTAGCAGAAGCTGACCAGTTCCTCTCCTCAGGCCCAGCAAGGTCGAACGTCAAAACCACGAAGATATCGACAAATGCTGACATGCCAGTGTTTTTCATACTGACGTCAATTTGCAGGACGTCGCCGAACTCGTAGCTATCGGAATTGGTCGAGACGCCCACCGTAATCCCGGGGGCCGGACCAGCTGCCTCGCCAAAGATCAGATATGCTTGACCGGCGTGGTCGCCGCCCTCGTCGCTCGTATGCGCCCCGATGACAATGTCGTGGTAACCGTCGCCGTTCACGTCGCCGGCGCCAGAGACTACGCTACCCGAGCAGTCGCCGGGTGCCTCGCCTATGAAGGACGCGTCGGCATCAGCCAGGCTCGTATCCATCGCCCAGCCGGAAGCCCTGCCAAGGATCAGATAGGTCTGACCGGCGGTTTCCCCACCTTCGGCGTTGAACGGTGCGGCGATAATGAAGTCGTCGTAGGCGTCTCCGTTCACATCGCCCACGCCAGATACTCCCTGACCCGCGCCGTCACCGGCCGCCTCGCCTATGAACGACGCGTTGGCGTCAGCAAGGCTAGTATCCATCGCCCAGCCGGAAGCCTTGCCGAGAATGAGATAGACTTGGCCGGCGTAGTCCCCGCCTTCGTCGTTCTTATGGGCCCCAATCATGAAATCGTGGTACCCGTCGCCGTTCACGTCGCCGACGCCGGAGCACTCGGACGCCTTGTCTTCCGCTGCCTCGCCGATGAACGACGCGTCAGCATCAGAAAGGCTGGCATCCATTTCCCAACCTGACGCCTTGCCCAAGATCAGATATGCTTGGCCGGCGCCATCGGCACCTTCGTCGTTGCCGTACGAACCAATGAGTAAGTCGTCGTAGCCGTCCGCGTTCACATCGCCGGCGTCAGCGACGCATGAGCCGGCATAGTCGTATTCGGCCTCACCCAGGAACGACGCGTCAGCGTCGGCCAGGCTGGTGCCCATCGCCCACCCGGAAGACTTGCCGAGGATCAGATACGCCTGACCAGCATCGTAGCCGGCCTCGGCACTGAAACTCACACCGATCAAAAAGTCGTCGTGACCATCGTTGTTCACGTCGCCGGCCCCCGAGAGTTGCCAACCGGCCAGGTCAAGCTCAGCCTCGCCGGTGAAAGAGGCGTCCGCATCACCAAGGCTCGTGTCCTTCTCCCAACCGGAGGGTTTGCCAAAGAACAGGTATATCTGGCCTGCGCAATACTCGGCGTCAGAGTTATTTGGCGCGCCGATCACGAAATCGTCGTAGCCGTCCCTGTTTACGTCGCCAACGCCGGCAACGCCCTCTCCAGACAGGTCCAACTCCACCTCGCCGAGAAAGGACGCATCGGCATCTGCCAGGCTCGTGTCCATCGCCCAGCCGGAGGCCTTGCCCAAGAAGAGATATGTCTTTCCAGCGAAGTCACCTGACTCATCGTTGCCCGGCGCGGCCATGAGGAAGTCCTCGTAGCCATCGCCGTTCACGTCGCCAGCCCCAGCGACCGTGGTACCAGAGTAGTCCGCCTCGGCCTCGCCCCAGAACGAGGCGTCCGAATCGGCCAGGCTCCTGTCCATGTGAAAACCCGCATACAAACCAGTGGCAGCCATCAAAAAGATCAACGCCCCCAAGAGAAACACTCTCTTCATCCTGTCATCCTCCCTATGGACCATCGTGTAGGGGCAGGCCATCGTGCCTGCCCTGTTTCATTGATTATAAAGGGCAATTCGCCGTACGGCGAACCCCTACTTCGACCTTCGACTTCCAGACTCATTGTATCTGAAAGAAATCCTTGATACGCCGCAACAGGCGATCGTGAAGCTGTCTCTTCTGTTCCTTTGTTGGCTTCGGCGCCTTTGTCTTCTCGCTCTCGGCAAGCTTGGCCTCGCGATCGAGCTGCCGCTCAGCGAGCCGTTTGCCTAGCTGTTCCGCTATCAGGGGCTTTGCCACCAGTATCTCGTTGAACATCTCCTTGTCGATAACAAGAAGCTCCGTATCCACTTCGGCGATGGCGGTGGCATTCCTCGGCTCGCCGGTCAGAAGCGACATCCCGCCGAAGTATTCTCCAGAGCCAAGCGTGGCGATGGGCACTTCCTCGCCGGTCTCTTTCTCAACAAAGACGCGAACCTTGCCGGTCCTGATCAAGAAGAAGCTGTCCCCGGCCTCGCCTTGCCTCACGATGCTCTCGCTCTTTGAATAGTGCATGACCGGCGCCTCGGACGCGAGCAGCTCGATGTCCTCGTCGTCCAGCGAACTGAAGAGACTAACGCGCCGCAGCTGTTTGGCCTTCCGTTTCTCAAACAGGGCCTTGCGCTCCATCTCCTCCTTGCGCGAGGCGGTCTTGATGTGCAGGTCGCGCACCGGATAGGGTATCGTGACGTCGTGCCGCCTGAAGAGATACCAAATAAGCGAGTATATTTGGTCTCTAACGTCCCTGTGCCGCGGATACTCCTCTATCCAGACCCGTATCTCGTAATTGATGGCGAAATCACCGTAGCCAGTAACGCGAATGATCGGCTCAGGATGCTTCTGAACTCCTTTGGCTCGGTTGCAGGCCTCACGCAGGATCCCGCGAACGAGGTTAGGAGGCGCGTCGTATGCTACACCCATGTTCAGTGTCAAAACATCGCGCCGGGTGGGCACGGAGAAGTTCTTGACCACGAGCTTCGCAACGACGCTGTTAGGAATGATGACAAGGTCGCGCTCAATCGTCATGATCTTCGTCGTGCGCCAAGATATCTCGCGAACGACACCGATGTCTTCTCCAATCTGAACCCAGTCGTCCTTTGAAAAAGGCATCTCGATGTTCAGGGCGACGCCGGCGAAGAGATTCCCCAAGACGTCCTGAAGCGCGAGGCCCACGATAACTGTAAGGATCGCCGATGTCGTAAGGACAGTGGTTACCTTTATCCCGAACACCGTGGGCAGAAGGATTAGAATCGCAGCGATATAAAGGGCTGCTGAGATGATGTTCTTGGTGATTTCCTCGACCGAAAGCCTCAGGATTCGATCCAAGACAACGCGTGTGAAAAGCCACCTTATCGCCTCAACAGCCAGCCACAACGCCCCGACAATGAGGAGCTTTTCCCATATTTGAGCGAACCTCTCTCCCAGTATGGGCAGGTAGCCCTTCGCCAGAAGCCGGCCGCTCACCGCGACGATCAAGATGGCGAAAGGAATACTGAAGCGCTTAACTGACGCCAAGCGACGCACACACCAAGCTGCTGTAAGTCCGACCAGCAGGACGCCCGCGCTCAGAATCGAGTATGTCAGAGGACTGCCTTGAAGCGCCATAACGCCCGAGAGTATAACGAATAGCGAAAGGAGAATCCAAGCAGATTGCCCCCATTCTACGGCTTTCGAGACCCGACTCGTCGTGTCAGTGCAAACCGCGCGCGTTTTCGTTGACACGACGCGACCAGTACCGGATCATAAGGGCGGCAATTTGGTTTGTATGTTCTTTTGACGAGGAGCATCGAATGGATTTTTCCCGGAGAGACTTCTTGAGGGCGTCGCTTTCGTGCGCGTCATGCATTCTCATCTCACCCAGCGTGTTAAGCACTCAGGGGCCTTTTGGTCGGACGGGCTCATCCGATGCCAGCAACCTCGGGAAGCACCGGGCGCTCTTTTACACGAACCTGGATGGAAAAAAAGTCCGATGTGAGCTTTGCCCGCGAGGCTGTGTGGTCCCAGATGGCGCGAGGGGATACTGTAGGGTCAGGGAGAACAAAGACGGAGAATACTACTCAATAGTCTATGCACGTCCTTGCGCCGCACACGTTGACCCAATCGAGAAAAAGCCCTTCTATCACTTCCTGCCAGGAACCACTGCTTTCTCGCTCGCCGCGGCCGGATGCAATATGCACTGCAAGTTTTGCCAGAACTGGCAGATATCGCAGCCCAAGCCTGAGGAGCTTAAGAACTTCGCGCTCTCACCGGACGAGTGCGTGTCGGCGACCAAGCGGGCCGGCAGTCCCTCGATTGCACTGACTTACACTGAGCCGATCGTCTATTTTGAATATACGCTCGACATAGCGAAAGCGGCCCAGGTCTCAAACCTAAAGACCGTTGTTGTCTCTGCGGGCTACATAAAGACGAAGCCGCTCGAGAAACTCCTAGGGCATCTTTCTGCGATCAAGATCGATCTCAAGTCCTTCGACGACGGCTATTACCAGCGGGTCTGCGACACCACTCTAGCGCCAGTGCTCGATACGCTAAAGACAATCAAGGCGTCCGGGGTTTGGCTCGAGATAGTCAATCTTATCTTGCCAACGTTGAACGATTCCGACGATGAACACAAGCGGATGTTCGAGTGGATAATAAAGAACCTCGGGCCCTTAGTGCCTTTGCATCTGACGCGGTTCCACCCAATGTATCGCTTGAGGAACCTTCCTCCTACGCCGAAAAGCACGCTGCAAAGGCTTCACAAGCTGGCAAAGAACGTTGGCCTGAAGTTCCCATACATCGGAAACGTGCCCGGCGACCCCGCGTCTAGCACCTACTGCCCAAAATGCGGAAAGGAGTTAATACTGCGAAGGGGATTTGCGATACGTAACATTGGCATTGCCTCGTCAAGGTGCAAGTTCTGCGGTGAGCCCATTCCAGGGAAGTGGTCTTTGCCGGACACACAGAAGGAGAAGCTCAAGGTTGGCTGATTTTCGCAGACCATACCTCAATAGAGTGTTGAGGCCGCTTTTTTCAGCTCTGGGTTCGGCGCGAGCGACCGCTCTCCTATATGAGTGCTTTGAGGAGCTTGGCCTTTCGCCTTTCACGCTGAACGCGTCGGGATACCATGAGCTGGCGCTTACGCTTTGTGGGCGCCTCAAGCAGGAACGGTTAATCGATGACGATTCGATTGAGCGCCTCAGCGACAACTGGGGGCTCGACAGTGTCTCCGAATCCGAGATTCTTGATGCTGAGCCGGACCCTAAAGAGGAGGCAATCGTTCTTCCTTCCGACGTAGAGTCGATCTGCAAGACCGTCTCCGACGCTGTGCTGAGAGGTTCGCCGGCCAAGCTCCAGACTGGAGATGAGCCAAACGATGTCCAGAGAATGGTCTCGGACACGATGGGTCTCGTTTTCAGTACCATTTCAAGACTCAAGGAGAGGGAGGCAAGTCCCTACTCTGCCCAGGCGGGTGCGCTTTTGGCTGCTCAACTTGAGCGTTATGAGCGGATAACTGCCTTCAGCCGGCATATCAATACGGTCGATATCGAACGGCTAAGAGAGAAGATCGCGCTTCTGCCGGACGTGCTAGCAGTTGGCGACGTCGCGATGTTCATTACCGACGAGGGTGGCGCCTATGAGCCGTTCTACATTAGCATGGCGCAGGCCGCGGATGATTTCAGCGTGGGATTGCTTCTCGCCTCGCTTGCGGAAGAGGTCGCAACGAGGCGCAGCGCGGTATCGGGCTTTGAACCGGAGTTTGCCGACAGTTACCACGACTCTATTGTAGCTGCGGGCTTTTCGCCGCACTGGGTGGCGTTCCCTCTCCTGATGGAGGATGTCTTTCTTGGCGCGATAATAGTATTCGACGAGTCGAGCGATATCTACACAGAGGACGAGATCAACGTCATCTTGCGCGTCTGCAACCATATCGCCAGCGCGCTTCAGAGCTGCATCCAGCACGAGAATGTCAAGAAGCTCCAGCAGCGATTGGATGACGAGCTGCGGGGTGTTGGCAGCGTCCAGAAAAGGCTTCTGCCAGAGGCGTTGCCCAGGCTGCCCGGGTGCGAGGTCTCGGCCTATTACCGGCCCTCCGGCAGAGCTAGCGGCGACTATTATGACGTCGTAAGGACCTCGAATGATACCCTCTCGTTCATCGTTGCAGACGTATCGGGGCACGGAGCTCCCGCCGCCGTTGTAATGGCAATGAGCAAGACCGCTTTCAGGCTTCTCCATTTGCAGGGAACGTCAATTGATCAGATGTTTCCCGAATTCAATGATTTTCTGTGCAGCAACCTGAGTCCTGATATGTTCGTTACGGCACTGGGAGGAACCATAAATGTCTCGGCCGGAGTCCTTGAATATGTCTCGGCCGGGCACACCCCTGCGATCCTTTCTCGAGGTGAAACCGGAGAATGCGAGATGCTGACCCAACACGGCATGCTGCTGGGGGTTTTGCCTGACCAGGAGTTCCCCTCAACGAAGGTCTTGGTCGCAAAGGGGGACAAATTGATCGCTTATACAGATGGCATTACCGAGGCGAAAAACGAGGCTGATGAGCAGTTTGGTGTGGCTCGATTGATCGAGGCGATCAAAGAAGCCTCGGATTCTTCAGCAGAAGACCTAGCGCACAGCATAATCCTCGCGGTGACCGAGTACGCGGGGGGACAGCTGCCGGACGACGACATGACTCTGCTGATATTCTCCTTCTAGCAGATCAGAAGTTCCAAGTTGCAGGTTCCAGGTTGCGCAATCCCAAATCCGAAGTCTGCACGCTCCTCAGTCAAAATAACGCCGGGGACAACCGGGTGCTCCGGATGACACTGCTGTGTGGATAGTGCGTGCGTTATGGAACAGGACTGGGCTTGCGCATTCCCGCCAACTCGTAGAGCTGAACTGGCGCCGATTTGCCCTTCAGCGGGATGGCCTTGGTGGGCCGAAGATCGAACATCTCTTTAGTGATGCTGTTGTATGTTGATGGGCCGACCAGTATCTGGTCCGGTAGAGCTTCGGTCTCGATTCTCTTGGCTGTATTGACGGGGGCGCCCAGGACGGTGTAGTCCATCCTTCTCAGGCATCCCACGTCGCCCACAAGCACTCGGCCCGTGTTTATCCCTGTTTTGACCTGAAACCGCATGTTAGGCGGTCTCCTGCTGTTGAGTCCCATCAAGGCTTGCCTCATTTCAAGAGCCGTCAAGAGCGCTCGTTCTGGATCATCCGAATGCGGAAACGGGACCCCGAAAACGGCGAGTATCTCGTCCGCGATATACTTGTCAAGTGTTCCTTCCCGCCTGAAGATCACATCTGTCATCTCGCCAAAATACTCGTTCAGCATGTTGCGGACGACTGCGGGCTTGTGCCTCTCGCAGAAGACGGTAAAGTCCGTTATATCCGCAAAGAGGACCGTTACCTCGGCTTCGTGCACATCGAGTGCGTCCTCTTTCCCCTCAACTATCCTATCGGTAACGGCCGGGGAGTGGTATCGCGCCATCCTACGTCGGAAGATGTCCTGTTTCCTGATCTCGCTGTTCAGCCGGGCCTGGCTAATCGCTATTGCGGCGTGGTTACCGAGCGCGGTGATCATGTCGAGGTCATCCTGGGTGAAGCGGTCGGAGGCGTCCGAAGTGTCCAAGTATATGAGCCCCTGCACGGCGTCGAGGTGAGAAAGCGGGACGCACATAGCTGACCTTATTCCCAGAAGCTTGACGCTTTCTTGGGACTTGAAGCTGGGGTCAACTAGGGCATCGTTGATCAGGACGGATTTCCTCTCCCTTAACGCCACGCCGGCAATGCTCTTGCTCAAAACAATCTTCTCACCAGCCTTAGCATCGCTGGCATACCTGACCTTTTCTGGTATCCACTCGCCGGTCTGGCCGTCCACAAGAATCATCACCCCGCGCTTCGCGCTAACGTTCTCAAAGACCAGGTCCATTACCTTCTCGAGCAGGTCATCAAGTGACGTTGCGGATATGAGCGCCTTGCTGGCCTGGTATAGGACGGAAAGCATCCGCGTCTTTTTTCTGAGTTGGGACACCTGAGGTGACTCTTTGCTGAGTTCCTCGGCGAGAGCTATGGGCGTGCCACCTGCGATCGGCCTCATGATCTCATCGACGGGTCGCATAATTGTCTTTCCCATGTCCAGCGATGAGTCCGAATCGCCTAATTCAACGAGAGAACGATCGCCGCTGATCGAAAGCGTGGGCTGGTCAATTGCTGCCTCCTTCGGCCCTGCCGGATGTCCATCGCCGCTTGGTGTGTATCCGGAAAGAACGAATATGAGCTTGTAATTGCCAATTGCGACAACGTCGCCCGACTCGAGCGTGGCTATATCGACCCGAAGCCCGTTCACATACGTCCCGTTCCTGCTTTCCAGGTCGGTCAGCTCGCAACGACCACCCGGATGAAGCTCCAGTTTGGCGTGGCGCCGGGACACGTTGGAGCCGGGGAGCGCGATATCGACGCCAAGCGTATTCTCAGCGACTCTCCGACCCATGAGATTGGTTCCGGTCGAAAGAAGGTGTTCGGTCTTTGCGGAGCCCGGCTCAATTATCATGAGTCTAGCCGCCAACGCCTCGCCGGATGTTGGGCTAACTGCTGGCAGTGTCACTTGGCGCCCACGCGGCCTCTACATCTTGTATCTGCCAAAATCCTCGGGCTCCAAGCTCTTGAGAACCTCGAGCAACTTGTCGCTCTCGCTGATATCCTGCGTCAAATCGACAACCGTCGTCTTTGAGAGGACCTCGTCGCTCACATAGATCGGCGCCGAACACCGCAGCGCTAGGGCAATCGCATCGCTTGGACGAGAATCGATTCCGATGACGGTCTTTCTGCACTTCAGGTAAAGGGTCGCGTAGTAAGTGCTATCCCTGAGATCGTTGATCTCTATTCTCAGAAGCTTCGCGCCCAGCTCCCCCAGAGCGTTCTTCAACAGATCATGTGTCATCGGTCGAGGCGCTTGAATGTTCTCCATAGCGACAAAGATCGCGTTTGCCTCGGCGTGCCCGAGCCAGATCGGTATCATCCTCTTGTCTTCAAGATCGACCAGAAGCACAATGGGGCTTTGTGTTACAGGATCAAGCGCTACCTTTCTCGGCTTGAACTCGATCACTTCCAGAACCTCTTCGTTCACTTTTAAGATCTGAGACTTCATTGTAAAAAGTAGTCCCATGTCAAAGGTTTGTCAATTGCAGCGAGGGAGGAGTTTTCGTAATAGTATGTTCTGGGGCGCCTGCAAGTGTGCTGGGCGGCAGACAGCGACTGTTCGAGAGTGATGCTTCAATGCCCTGAAAGGGCATCATGTGGGTAGCCGCGGCCGTGCGTCCTGAAAGCTGTGGTTGTCCGAATTGGTGAGAGGCCAATCTACTAACCCAAAGGCAGCAGACTTCGCCATAGTAGCCTGTGGCTACGTCGGCTGAAAAGGAGTTCGAGGTGTGAGGTTAAGCCCCGAGACCACTGTCGTTGAATGCGTTGATGCGACGCAGCCAAAAGGCGTGTAAGAAGCGGCTCTACTGGCTTATAGACCACGAGTTTGGCCTGCCTCGACCTCGCATTACACATCCTGAAAGGTGGTTTGAACTAAGTCCGGGTCACCTGCTCGGAAGAGTTCGCCGCGCGGCGAAGAAAGCCGCACGTCCGGGTCTGTGAGGGTGAAAGCCAGCAATGGCCGAACTACTCGACTGACGCCGCACTCCAAAACGCCCAACGAGTGCAACTCCTCAGCCAAACCTCACCGCCTCAATCGCCTTCCAAACTCGCCAAGCTGGTCAGACCCGACGCATCCACTGATGGCAGTTTGATTTTTCGGCTTGGGTGCAAGGGATTGACCCGGATGACAGAGAGTGGCTAATCTTTCTATGAAGAAAGACTGTCGGCTTCAGGTGTGGAGGGAGTTAAATGAGATGCGTTCGTTGCGGGACCGAACTGCCCGGAGGCGCCAAGTTCTGCCCGGAATGCGGTGAGAAGCAAGGCCCCTCGAGGCGGGCCATCTTCAGCGACCGGGAGATAGCCGATATCCGAGCTCACTTTGAGACGGACGAGTATCTTTCCGAGCTTCGGGACATGGCTCGGGACGGGCTCTCGATTGAACGAAGGCACCTAGCGGTAATGTTCGTTGATGTGTCGGGCTTCACTCGCATGTCTTCGGTGATTTCGCGGGAGCAGCTCAGGCTGGTCATGCACGATGTCTATTCGGTCATGACGGAAGGAATCACCAAATTTGGGGGTTACATTGACAAGTTCTTTGGCGACGAGGCGATGGCCCTCTTTGGTGCGCCGATCGCGCTCGAACACCCTTGTGACAGGGCCATAACGGTTGCCAGCGAGATAGCAATTGGACTCGGGGGCGTGAACTACCGCTTTAGGGACATACTGCCTGCGCCTCTCTCGATACACGCTGGCATTGCCTTCGGCGAGGTGGAGGCGGGCCGATTCGGCGATTCGAGGGAGCTTCAATACACGGTTTTGGGCGAGGCCGTCAACCTCGCCAAGCGACTGACTGATGCGGCGCCCGCGGGTGCAGTCTTTGTCTGTGAGCAGACCCGAGACCGGGCTTTGGAGCGTTTCGAGTTTGAGGGCCTCGGAGAGCTTCAGCTTGAGGGGATCGATATGCCAACCCGCGTCTTTCGGGCGCGGGGTCCTAGGGCCGCGAGGACGGAGCACCCGAGATTCGGACGCCTGGACGCTCCCATGATCGGCCGTAATGCCGAGCTGGGCAAATTGAAATCAGCGTTTGAGAGCCTCTTACGTTGCTATCCGGACCCCAAGCCTTGTGAGCCCGGGGAGCGCGCCTATCGTGATGTTTCGCGCGTTGTCGGAGTTGCAGGCGAGGCCGGCGTCGGCAAATCGCGTCTGAAGCGTGAGTTTAAGCGTCACTTGCGTGCTCTTCTGGGAGATGACGGCTTTACCTGGCTTGCTGGAAGCGCCTGGACCATTGGCCAGACCCCTCTTTATTGGTCGTTAAAGGCGACTATCTCGTCCGGCGCAGGCTTTGACATGACTGGCTCTCAGCAAGCGATCCGTGACCGCCTTCTGAAGCTCTCGGTTCTGGAAAGCGACAAAGAGGAGGTGCTTCCTTATCTGTTTCACCTCTTTGGTTTTGAGGATGAGAAGGGCCATCTCGCCCAGTTGGATGCGAAGACGATTAAGGAGAATCTATGGTTCGCGGTCAGGTGTCTTTACGGCCGATGGGCTGAGATCAAGCCTACTGTTCTTGTTTTTGAGGATATGCAGTGGGCAGACGACGGAAGCGTGGACTTTGTTGACTACTTATCAGATTTCGTCAGTGATTTCCCGATACTCGTTATCCTTCTTTATCGCCCGGAGTTTACGCCAAGTTTTGCGAGGGCCAAGGGGGTTCTGTTTACCCAGGTCCGGCTGTCGCCGCTTTCCTCCTCAGCGGAGAGAGAGCTCTTGGACTCGTATATCCACCCCGGGGCAAGAGAGCAGGTTTTCGTACGAAAGCTGCTGGAGTACTCAGAAGGCAATCCTCTTTTTCTGGAAGAGTTGCTTCACCTGATGTGCGAGCAAGGCAAGCTAGAGCAGCACGATGGCATGCTGCGCCTCACGCAGGACGTGGAGAAGATGCCTCTGCCGACAAGGCTCTCGGAGGTGCTGTCCGACCGCATCGACACGTTGTCGAAGCGCGATAAGAGGGTTGCGTATTGTGCGGCAGTTATCGGTCGTGCGTTCCCTTATAGCCTTCTGGCTGACGTTTACGACTCACTCGGCGGTGTGGAGGACGTTTCAGATTCCCTGGATGCGCTCGTCAAGCGAGACATCATCTTCAAAAAGCCCGGCAGTTCAGAGCCGGAATATGTCTTTAGGCACGCTCTGATACGGGAGATACTCAACCGTCGTCTCATGGAGAGTCTCCGCCGAGAGCTCTGTAGGCTTGTCGCGGTCCGGGTGGAGGAGCTCTACGGTGACCGCATCGAGGAGTTCTACGGGATGCTCTCGAGCCACTGGGAGCTGGCAGGCGAGGCGAGTCGGGCAACGCGCTATTCCGCTTTATGGGGAATCTACAATCTGAGACGGCAGAGGCATCTCTCGGCGCAGGAGGCGTTCGAGAGGTACGGGCGTCTGTCAAAGGACTTGACTGAGAAACTACTTTCGCCAGAGGAGCAGGAGGAGGTTCTAGTCAGTCGAATAGAAGTGCTTCAATTCCTGGGGCGCTACGAGGAGTCTTTTGAGCTGTGCCACGCCCTCCTTTCCAGTGCGGGCGAGGACCCAGCGCGAAGGGCTCTCGCGCTCTCGAAGGAGGCCAAATCGAGGCTCTTCATGGGCGACTACGACCGCTCGTTGGCCCTTGCCCGAGAGGCGCTCAAGAACGCCAGGGCAGGCGGCGCCGCAAAGACCGAGGGAGACGCCTTGAACATAATGGGCAACGTCTTCTCCTGCCGCGGCAACGTTGACGAGGCACTGAAGAGCTATGACGAGTCGGTCGCGATAGCCCGTCGTCTGAACGATCGCTTTCTGACCGCCGGGCTGCTCAACAACATCGGCCTCGTTTACAGGCGTCGAGGAGAATATGACGAGGCGCTTCGCCATTTCGAGGAATCACTTCACATAGGCCGTGAGATATCGGACCGCTCCCGGATGGGCCACTGCCTCAACAATATCGGGGTCGTTTACTTTGCTCAGGGCAATTTCGATTCTGCTCTTCGATACTACCTGCCATCGCTTTCGATAAAACGAGAATTGGGTGACCGGCGGGGTGTTGCGACGACACTGCACAACATCGGCGAGATATACAGTATTCGCGGAAAGCACGACGAGGCCCTCAAGTCCTTAAGCGAGGCACTGTCTATATCTCGCCAGTTAGGTGATCGGGCGGGTATCTCGTTCACACTCTCCGGCATAGGAAACGTCTTTGCTGAGACAAACAGATGGGATGAGGCGCAAAAGCATGCTTCAGAGGCCGAACGTATATCCAGGGAGATCGGGGAACTGCGCGCGCTTGTCGAATCACTCATTGTGTTGTCGAACGTAAGCATTAGCGCCGGCGATTGGGATGCAGGCCTCAAACAGGCGCAAGAGGCGCGGCGAATATCCGAGCAGAACGAGCCCGAGGCGGCCATCAACTGTCACCTCGCCTTGTCACAGGCCCATCTTAGTATGGTGAGGTGGTTTGATCAGAGAAGAAGCGGTCAGAAACCTCCCCTTTCACGCGACGAGGCCCTGAGAGAAGCCATAAGCCATGCACAACAAGCTAAGGAGCTTGCCCAGAATAAAGGCATGAAAGCCTACGCAAAGAAGGCGGATGACATCCTCACAAACATCGGCGCGCTGAGCGCCTGACAATGCACTTCGCGACGGTAATCAGAACTCGATGCCCAGAGGCGGAATCGCTACACGGAAGAGGTAATTGTGCATGAGATCCAGCGAATGGAATAAGATGCACCACCTTATCCTGCCTGTTTTGAATAGGATGATGCAGCTGATTAAGCCGAAGATTGCCGTGCAAACGACGGGGAACCATCCCAGATGTCCCCATTGGTCGAAGTGTCCATAGCCGAAGAGGAAGCTGGAGCCGATTGCAGCGGGCCACTTGCCAAAGAGATAGAGAAGCGCGATTAGGATCGCCCCTCGATAGAGCAACTCTTCGCCAAAGGGGACGATGACGAATCTGCTCGCGGCTTTCAAGCCAGCAGCAGAGGGTTGTTTGGGCATTATATCGTAGACTCTCAGGGTGTGCTTGGCCATCGATTTGCGGATCAGTTTCCCCTCTGGCAGCCAGGCCTTCTGGATGCCGATGTATGCCCCGGTGTATATCAAGAAACAGACTGTAACAACCTTGACCGCTCGCCGCCACGGCATCCTTCGGCCAAGTAGGCGATAGAGCACTCTGAGATCGCGCCTGAACAAAGCCCAGGAGAGGATTGCCCAGAGCCCTGCGCTGAAGGCGATCATGACCTCCTTCGCGTACTCCATCGCGTACTTACCTGCCAGCCAGTTCAGGCCCAGCCACCCAATGACCCATCGGTGAGGAGCTGAGCCCCAGAGGCTCCTTACAGCCACATCCGCTGTGAAGTAAACAACA
The DNA here is from genome assembly GCA_964480475.1 of uncultured bacterium. Lineage (GTDB taxonomy): Bacteria > B130-G9 > B130-G9 > B130-G9 > B130-G9 > CAYZPW01. The sequence continues at coordinate 27,940 of CAYZPW010000017.1, forward strand.
CACACTTTGAGAAGCGCGCACAGGAAGCGATAGATATGTCGAGCAGAGGGGCTTGGGTCGCCACCGTGGAGCGCCTCCCAGCCGGACTCTAGCCCCAGCCAAAATCGGAGCGATGCCGGTAGTTCCTTAACCCTGGACATGAGGGACGATTGCGTCGATGGCATTCTACAGGTCCATTCCGTCTTGTCCCGCCTTAAGGGATGATCTGAAGCCTCTTGACGAAGCGTTCGAGCCTTGGTCGAAGCGCCAGAAGCTCTTCGCCGTTCATCGGCTCAACCGCAGCAAGGGACGGGTCTAACGTGTTCTTGTTCCTGAAGTTCTGGATTGTCCAGACCTCCGCTCCTCGCACCGCCTCGCCAATCTGGTCGAGATCGTCGAACGTGAGAAACTTCGGGCAAAATGTGGTCCGAAACTGATGCGGCAGGCCGCAGTTCTTCATGATTTCTATCGATTCCTCAAATGCTTCGAGCGGCGCGGTCACGCCAGTTACAGCGTCCATCTTGGCCTGCTCCAGCGGCGCCTTGACGTCCATGACGGCGTAGTCGATGAGCTTCTTCTCGATCAGGCTTCTAAGAATGTCCGGCCTTGAGCCGTTCGTGTCGAGCTTCACCTTGAGGCCGTATTTGTGGAGCGATCTCAAGAGGTCAGGCAGCGTCGGAGAAAGCGTTGGCTCGCCGCCGGTCACAACCACGCCCTCGATCCACTTCTTCTGCTTTCTGAGTCTCGGGAATATCTCTGCCTCGGGAATCCTGGGGACCTTCTCCGGATGAAGGACAAGCTCCGCGTTGTGGCAATATGGACATCGGAAGTTGCAGTTGGGCAAGAATATTATCGAGCAGACAGCGCCCACCCAATCGAGAAATGAGACCTCCACAAAACCGCGGATGTTGTAGTTCATGTCATCGGTACCGAATTATCCCTCTCACGGATGATTACGGCGAAACCATCGAAATTGCTCTGTAGGGGCGTGGTCTCAGACCCGCCCGCCTATGTCGATCCATCGAATATGGCCTCCTCGATAAGGCAGATCAACTGGAATGGGTGGGTCTTCAGACCACGCCCCTACCACCCCGCGTGCATTCGTCACCTAGTGTCCTATGGCATGACGCGCGCAGCCGTTCTGAACAGAGCCAAGCTGATCAACAACAGGCAGAGGCCCGGCAGGACGAAATACGGCATGAGCTCCTTGAACGTCGAGAAGCGCTTGCCCTCGAGCTCGGACTTCTCCGCCTCGCTTATCTGTTCGTATATGCGTTTCAGGGATTCAGCATCCGTGGCGCGAGAATACCTTCCGCCTGAGGCGCTGGCGATGCCTTTTAGTGTTTTTTCGTCGAGTTTCGTCAGGACGGGTCTGCCGTCTCTGCCGACGGCGTATCTCTTGCCCCATCTCTTGTCATAAATGGGGATTCTCGCGCCGCCTCTCTTGCCGACCCCTACGCAGTAGATTCTGACGCCCATCGTCTTTGCCATCTCGGCGGCGGTCAGCGGGTCTATCTCTCCCCTATTGTTCTCGCCGTCGGTCAAAAGGACGATGATCTTGGACTTCGCCTTCGAGTCCTTCAGCCGATTGAGGGCCGTCCCGAGGGCGTTTCCGATAGCGGTCCCGTCCTCAACCATATCGAAATCCACCGACTGGAGCAGGGAGATAAGCATGTCATAATCCAGCGTCAACGGACATTGAGTAAAGCTCTGCCCAGCGAAGCTCACGAGGGCTATCCTGTCGCTTTCCCTGCTCTCGATGAAGTCCGCGACGACCTGCTTGGCAGCAAACAGCCGATTGTTGGGCTGGAAGTCCTCTGCTCGCATGCTCCCGGAGATGTCGAGCACGAGGACGATATCCCTGCCCATCGCGCTGACGGGCTCGTCGTATTTGACGAGTTGCGGCCTGGCCGCGCCAAGGACCAGCAGCGAAAGTGCGCAAAGGAACAGGGCAAGCGTCAGAATATACCGCAGCGGATACGTGGGCCTGCTCCGACTCCCAAAGAACGAGGTAACGTGGGAATACCTGAGCGAGCCGGCAATCAGATGCCCGACTCTAGTTAGTGCAAGCCACAACAATGGGACCAGCGCCAAAAGCCCCAGCAAGTAAGCGCTCTCAAACCTGAACATATCCTTCTCCGAGACCGCCAATCTGAAATGGGTAAACAAATATAGCTGCGCAAGCGGTCCAATTCAACCTGTGGGAATGAGGAGTTTCCGCGATGCGGAAACGGGGCAAAAGGACAAAAGGAGAAAAGGCGAAAAGGCAAGGCGGAATTACGGGGTTGGAGCCGAGCTCGGCACGTGCGAGGCGACACCTGGCACGTTAAACCGAAGCACGTTCTTCGTGAGCGGTTCGCACTCGGGTGCAGGCGAGGACTGCCTGCCGCCGCCCCCGGGCCTCGCGAAGTTCTCGTTCGCATCGGCCTATGGAATTGGCGCCTCGTTTGGCGTGGTCGCGGAGGTCGCGTTTGAGGCGCTGCCGACAGCGCTTGAAGGGCAGAGCACGCAGGTGACTTTCTCGGTCGCCAGATTCTACGACAGCGTGCCGGAGCCTTTTGAGGTCACCACGGCTCCGGGGACCGTTCACTTCAGGCACGAGTTGGCGATCGGCGCTGGGACGAACAAGTGCTCTATTGCCCCGGGGAGACAGTCCGCATCTTTGCGTTCGCGTTCAATCCCTTCAAGAGCCCAAGGGAGGCGGACATCCATTTCGCGATGGTCTTCCCCGATCGGACGCTGAGATTCCTCCCGACGCTTGCGACGGATTACCAGGAAGGGCGGATCAGTTTCGTGATGCCATCGGACACGAGCATCCCAGAGACGCCGCTGTTTGAACTGGTAACCGGCGACGCTGTGCCAACGGGCAGCTGCACGCTTTACGCAGCGATGACGGAGCCCGGCACCCTCGAGTTCATCGCGCCACTCTGGACGGCCTCGTTCTGGGTCGCGCGTCCGCTGAATAGAGCCGAAACTGACCTATCCACTCACCTCAGGAAGGGCTACCTCGGCAGCGTCTCTGCGGTCGGGAAGAAGGCGTCGTAGTAGCGGAGTAGATAGACGCCATCCTTAAACTTGCCGAGCTTGGGCTTGACCTTCTCGCCCCGAATCAAGCGTATCAGGTCCTTCGCCAGATCAGCGCCGGCCGCGATCGAGAGGAGCGCACCAGAGCCGAAGCGGGGATTCGCCTCGGTCAGCTTCAGCGCGCCGTGTTGGTCGAGAAGTCCCTGGACTACCGCCGGGCCTATCAGTTTCAGCGTCTCGGCTGCTCTGGCAACTAGCTCGATGAACTCCATGTTCCTGACTGTCTTGCCCTTGAATACCTCGCCGTCCCGAACGTAGAGGCGCTCCCGTGGGACTATCGAGAGCGCCTTGCCGTCGAAATCCGACAGCGTGTCGAACGAATACTCGACGCCGGGCAAGAACTCCTGAATAACCGCATTCGCGGTGCGCTTGAGATGGAAATGGAGCTCCTCCTCGTCCGCAACCTTGTGAACGCCCTTGCCGCCTATGCCACGCCGCGGCTTCACCAAGAGCGGCCAGCCCGGCGTGTTCGTCTTGGGAGGCAACTCCTCCGGCAGCCAAGTTCTGGGCGAGGGAATGCCATTATCTCGAAAAAACTGATATGTCCGATGCTTGTCGTCGCAGACACCGATTGTCTCGGGGCTTGAGACGACCGCCGTGATACCGCTCTTCCTCAGCCGCTCGCGTTGCTCGGCGAGGAACGGCAGGTCCTTGTCGATCGACGGAATGATGGCCGAGATGTTGTGCTTCTGACAGATTCCCTCGAGATGCTCGATGAAGTCCGGCGCGTCAAGCGGAGGGACAATCTCACAATCATCGCTCTGCAATAGCGCCGCCGAAAGTGGGGACATGTCGGCCGCGACGACCTTCCCGCCGCCGAGCTCCGCAAGCGCGCGCTGAAACGCCTTGACGAGGTCCGCCCGCCAGTTGGCGCTTAGAATGAGGATGTTAGTTTGCCTCACGGCTTGCATGACACTCTCCACTGCCCGGCTAGTCGCGTGCGTCAGCCGACATGCGCAAGCGATCTCGCGTCATTCACTTGAGTCAGGGCTGTATCTCATTCGTTCACTAGGATACGGGATCATCGTCATCGGGGAGGGCGACTCTCATGAAGAACCGACCGAAGGCTTGGGACAAGCTCTCCCGATAAGGGGATTTCACCCTAAGCCTTCGACCCTTGCGCAGAATGAGTTGCCGAACAAGTTTAATTGGCAAACTGAACGTGTTATGGAAATCTACCACGAGAGAATCCCCTTTGAAGAAAGCCCCATCGGGAGTTTGAGGCAACAGATAGAAGCCGATTCTCCTACCTCTGCTTAGTTCTTTGCGGACGTCACCGTCGCGGCGTTTCTCCTCGAACTCTCTGAGCGCATGCACCGGGCAGGAAACTACGTTATCGATCCTATCTTCACCCTTCTTCTTGCCCTCTTTCCTGGGCTGTAGATCACAGGATTGGCTCATTATGATGGCCCCATCGTGGAGGTCTATCTGGACCGGAACGTCTGGATGCTCTCTGGTACCGATATCATCTGGGGGAATAGCCAGTAGGGCAGAGTAAGGGCAGTCCGGCAGAATATCACCCTGAAACAAGCCGACGTGGTCCGTGACTATCCTATAACACGGATCGGGCATGACAGATTGACCCTAGAGCACCCAACTGGGGTCAATGTCAGGAGGTTCAACTCTCCTCACGCTCCTAACAAGCCCTTTGACTCTGAATCTCCTTCTGGGAGGCAGACTCTCGATGACCATATCTTGGTCTTGGTGTTCGATCGACAGCGCTGGTGTAGTTGAATCGTGTGCAGGCGGCGACTCCCCGCGCGCCATTCTATTGTATAGCCGCGTTGTGCGCTTCCGGTCCTCTTTTGGGATGTCGATGACATTCTCCCTGAGAAACTTGTCGGTGTCGAACGTCAGCACCTCCACATCTCTTGGAGATGGTGTCGTGTGCCGGCCGTCTCCCCAATTAGGTGGTCTGAAGTCTTCCCATGACCCCCGTGGAATTCCCGGCGTTTGGGTCAAGTTGGATGCCTTACTAGTGCTCGGTGCCATCTTCTTCCTCCTGGTCTTCTTCGAGCTGAAGACCATACTGAGATATGAGAAGGTTCTTAGCGAACTCAAAGTGGTCCAATACGATCCCCTCTTTTAGAATCTTATCGTTTTGCTCATTAAAGTCCAGGCCGTTCTGATAATGGAAGTTGAAATCGAACCGCACGTCTTCAGAGCTCAGATCCTTACTGATCTTGATGTTGATCTTGTGTCCATCACCCGACAGGCACCTGTGTACCTCAACGTGTTCAACTGGCATTTCAGGCGGAAGTTTCTCTTTATCCCCAAAGTCGAACAACCGCAGTAGATCGTCCCCGGCACAGCTCTCGACGAATGCATGGTTGACCCCAACCGCCCCGATCGGCGTGTAAGGGAGCTTTCTTAGCAGCTTCCTTGCTAAAGCTCCAATCTCTCGCAGACTCCCCTCAGTGGTCTTATCCGCGAGTATCGTCACTCTGTCTTGGCTGGTTACTATCTTGGCGCCATGATCGCGAAACCGGAAGAACAGCGCTGGTCCGACAAGGAACTCCGCAACAATCTTCTCCACCTCGAAGATATGCTTCGCGACCCATTCCGGCATCAGGATATAAGGATTCCAGTTTCCCACAAGTACAACTGTTGATGTCTCATCCGGTATCTTCATCCATTTTTCCTCGAATACTCCGTCCTTGCTCTCTATGCGCGAGCCCTCGTCCCCACCATCGACTGTAGAAGCTAACGGTCAAAAGCCCGTTCCTCTTTAGCCGATGGTTTGAAGTGAAACCTGCCCCTGGACTCCCGCACTCACCACTCTCATATAATATAAACAAATACTGCCCTTATATGTCAACGAATTGACTGTGGGCTGAATAACGCCAGCACATCACTCGCGTGATATCGGGTGTGGTTATGTCGCTTTCCCATTAGAGACTCGCGCAGCCCAATTGTCCCAGAAGTGCACTCTGCGTAGCTCATTGCTCAACTTCCGGAGTTACATTCCGCCGGAAGAGGACCCTGATTCTGCGATGTCCCATCCGCAGTTGCCGGTTCATCTGGGTTGCTCCCTACGTCATCCGGGGCCGGGCCGTGATCTCGCCGGTATAGATGCCGGTGATGCGGCGGTTGTCGATGACGATCAAGACTTCCTCTATGTTCCAGCTCACGACGGCTAGGCTGGCGCACCGGCCGGGTGCCTCGCTATCACCTGAAATGTGTTCTGGGAGCGGATCAACGTGTTGGCAATCACACACGATATCCCAAAGCGCCTCGCACAGTATTTCTGAACGTCGATTATCGAAAGCCCGTTCGACTTCAGGAGCGAGACCACTTCATCCGCGTCAATACCGCCGAACTGCCGCTGAAAATCCGACATGGAGTAGTCGATGCCTTTCGCCTCGTCGGGCAGCGAGCGGATGCAGACCTTGTAGAGCGCCTCGTCGAGAACGGCCAGTAGGCGGTGAAGGAAGTATCGCAACCTGCTCGAGATAGCCTGTTTGAGCGGTTCGTGAGTGATTAGGATGATCCCGCCATCGTTGAGACTGGCCGAGGCGAGTCTCAGCGCCTCCGAGACGTCGCGGACGTGATGCAACGTGCCGCAGAAGACGATCAGATCGAACCGCCGCCGGCAACCTGCCAGAAAGGAGAAGAGATCGGCGCAGACTAGCCTGAACTTTGCATCGAGCTTCTCCCGTCGAAGTCTGTCCTTGAAGACAGAAAGCATGTGGATCGAGATGTCCGTCCCGGTTACGTCAAAACCCGCTTCGGCAAGCATAAGCGACATCTTGCCCGTCCCGCAGCCGACATCGAGAGCGGTGAGCCTCCTGTCCCTGTCGCCCAACGCCCGCCTGACAACTGCCAGGGCCCCCTTTCGCCGCAAACGCTCGAAGAAGTTGCGCTCCTCGAAGTGCAGTGCGTCGTAATGAGGCGCCTCGACCCGGTGCACCTCGATGTTCGCGGCGATAACCTCGTCCTGGGTGACGTGGGCTGTCATAGATTGTCTCGTCCTATTGTAGGGGCAGACCCCCGCGTCTGCCCTTTTCTGATGTTTGTCTTTGAATTGAGGGCAGGCGCGGAGGCCTGCCCCTACGGAGCTGCTTTGCCGCAATCATCTCGACGGCAGCTCCGCATTGAGGGCCTTGAGCCGCTGGGCCAAGAGAGTGTATCGCTTCGATGTCTTGTCGTTGCCGATTGCCATAAACAGCGCCTTCCTCGAACCGACCATCACGACCAGTTGCTTGGCCCTGGTCACCGCTGTATAAATGAGGTTGCGCTGAAGCAGCATATAGTGCTCTGTTGTAAGAGGCAATATGACGGCATCGTATTCGCTGCCCTGGGACTTGTGCACCGAAATAGCATACGCCAGCTCCAGCTCCGCCATATCGACGGGCGAGTAGTTCACCTTCCTGTCGCCGAAGTCCACGACGAGCCTCTGGCCGGCCTTGTCGATCATCAGGATCACGCCGATGTCGCCGTTGAAGACCTCCTTGTCGTAGTTGTTCTTGGTTTGCATGACTTTATCCCTCTCGCGAAAGACGCGGCCCCCGAACTGCACGGGCTTCCCCTGGCCGTTGAGCGCATTCTGGAGCTCTGCATTTAACGTGCGGGTCCCGGCTCGTCCCTTGTGCATCGGCGTCAGCACCTGAATCTGGGTCAACGGATCGAGGCCAAAGCGCCTGGGCACTCGCTCGGTCGCGATCTCAATCACGGCCTTCAGAACGGCATCCGGCCCAAATCTATCAACGAAATAGAACTGACTTAGGCCGGCGTCAGATCGCCTCGGGAAGATCGGCGCAGCGCCCTTGTTTATCCTATGCGCATTGACGACGATGAGATTCTCAGAACCATCTTCCGAGGCCTGTCGAAAGATACGTGTGAGCCTCGCGACTGGCAACGTGTTCGACGCGATGATGTCGTTAAGCACGGCACCGGGGCCAACGGACGGCAGCTGGTCAGCATCGCCGACGACGACAAGCGAGCAGCTCAGAGGCAGCGCGGACAGGAGCTTTGACATGAGCCAGATATCGACCATCGAGGCCTCGTCCAACACCACGAGATCGACTGGGAGCTTGCAGTGTTTGCCGTATTTGAAGCGACGTTTGAAGGCGTCATATTGCAGGAGCCGGTGAACTGTCTTGGCCTCAACTCCTGTGGCCTCTGAGAGCCGCTTTGCCGCGCGCCCCGTCGGAGCGCAGAGCGCAAGCCTGATTCCGACGCGCCGGCAGATTCCGACCAACCGGCCGACCAGAGCTGTCTTGCCGGTCCCAGGGCCGCCGGTTATCACCGTAACCTTTGTCGTCAGCGACCTCTTTATGGCAGAAGCCTGTTCGTCGGAGAGAACAAGTCCGTCATCCTTCTCGGCAGTGACGCTCGCGGCCAATGCCCTGGCGGCGTCGAGGCTTTTCGGTCCCGAGATTATTTGGGCCAGGCCCTCGGCCACCGACGCCTCGTAGGCTTTCAGGTTCGGCAGAAATATCGCATCGTCAAGAAGTGGGTCGAGCGCGAGTTTCTGCTCCTCACACAGCCGCTCGAAAGCCTCTTGAACCAATGGCTCCTCGACTTCAAGAAGCTCCTGAACCGCTTCCAGAAACGCATCCTTCGGAAGATAGGTGTGGCCCTTCTCGCTGGCCCGGCTCAGGATGTATGAGGCGCCAGCCTTGATCCGCTCCGGAGCTTCGCGGCTCAGGCCCAGTTTCATCGCGATCGCATCCGCTGTTTTGAAGCCGATGCCGGTAATGTCGTCCGCGAGTTTGTATGGATTCGAGGTGAGTACGCTGACCGCCGAGGCGCCGTATTCCTTGAACACCTGCATTCCGCGCACGATGCTTACGCCGTATCCCTGCAAGAAAACGAGCAGCTCCCGAAGACCCCTGTATCTGTTCCAGGCCTCAATCGCGCGCTCGACGGTTCTCGGACCGATACCTGGTATCTCGCACAATCTCTCGCTGTCGTGGTCCAGCACGTCGATCGTCCTGTCCCCAAAACGCTCCACAATCTGCCGAGCCCTCTTCTCGCCTATGCCGGTGATGAGCCCTGAACCGAGGAACTTCTTCAGGCCAGCAAGCGTCTGCGGGACGCGAGTCTGCAACGATTCAACCTTAAGCCTCGGTCCGTGCTTGGGATGCTGCGACCACGTGCCCTCGACCTTGATCTCCTCGCCCGGCGAGCAAAGCCCCAAACTGCCGCAGATCACGATCGTTTCGCCGCCGTCTTGCTTCAGCGTGGCGACAGCGTATTGCTCGTCGTCCGATCTGAAGAGTATCTTATCGATGGCGCCGGTCGTCGTCAGATGCTCGGACGTTGGCTCCACAACTGAAAGCTGACCCTGCTTCGCCTCGTCCTTCCGAGCATTCCTCTCGTCTGAACGGTCAATTGCCTCTTTGAACATCGGTCAACCAAATAACTCCCAGAATAATTGGCAGATGGGTCTTCATTACACGCGACCCATGCCATTTCACTTCTGCAAGGTTACTTCAGACGAGCCGCAAAGGCAAAACCGCCGGATGACGACCCTTGCGTTTTCCCCGAGGGGGAAGCATTTGAATAGCCGTAGGTTTCAACCTACGGAGACCGTTCCTATGGAAAACCCAACAGACCCTGAAGGGGTCGCACAACCAAGATGGATCATAGCAGGTACTTCTCGTCAAACTCCACGCCCGCCTCAAGCAGCAGATTCCTGAGCTCATCACGAAAGGAGAGCTTCCTGTGATGGTCCTGTTGGCCTTTAATGTATTCGATCAATGGCCCAATCTCTGCCTCGGAATGAGTGAATGCGCCATAGCCGTCTTGCCAGCCAGGGAAGCCCCTGAAGACGCCGTTGGCTCTGATCCATCTCGACACGCTGCCCTTAATCCCCTTTATGAAATCGGCTAGAGAGACTGTCGGGTGCAGACTGGAAAGAATGTGAAGATGGTCCTCTGTCCCGTTCATGCGATAGAGATGGCAACCTTTGTTCTTTACGATCCCCCAGATATATCGAAAAAGATCGTCCCGCCTGTCGGCAGTCAAGACGGGCTGCCTGCCTTTGGTTGAGAACACTATATGATAGTAGATCTGGGTATAGGTGGGCATATATTCTAGGCTTTGGCGATGGTGCAACCCTTTCAGGGTTGTGGTGTTTTCCTGTCTCCTTCTCCGTGGGTTGAAACCCACGGCTATTCATGTTGTTCCCCTCAGGGGACTAGGGCGAGTAAACTCACCGAACCAGTGTTGCAACGGAACCCAGCTCCCCCGTTATGTGAACTATCTGGTCCTGAGTGAAATCGAACTCACTTCCTCCCTTGCGAAAAACGCTCTCGAATAGCGCTGAGATTATGATGTCGTAATTCTTGGGGGCTAGTTTGCGAGCCATTGCTAATCCTCACCTAGTTCCGAAATATCAGGACGTTTTCGTCGATTTGCATCTTCGTCGCCGTCGCCTGTCTCGCTCGCCAACGCTCGATACTCTTGACGCGATAGCCAAGGTCATCAACGAGCTCGGCAAGCAGATGAGCCGTGCGAATATGTGCCCTTAAAAAGGACATCTGGTCACCGACAACATAGGCCAGTTCTGCCCCAGGAGCCAGAATGGGTTTGAGACTGAGAAAATGTCGGTACATACCGCCAAAGTAATGCAGCACTACGTTGTGATAAACCCTCTCAAAACCGGAAGTTTTGTTCAGCTCGATCCTTTTTGCCTCTATCTCTTTGGCGAGACGGGTGATGGACTGAAAACGTTCTATGTATTTGCTGTCCCTGTCAGCCGCGAAGACATTTCTGGAGTTGCTCCTGAGCAAGCTCTCTTTCAATTGTCGTAGGTGCCTCTTGCCGGAGATGTATCCAAGCAGAACGCTCTCCAGGCGAGTGCTGCGCGTGTAGTCCTTTTCGTTTGGGTATGGCGGCGAGGTAATCACGTGATCGACTTTGCCTCTGTAGCCTTTGAGCAGGGCTCCTATTTCCCGAGCGTCCCCCTGAAGAATAGCGGTTCTGCCTGAACGTTTGGGCAGCGATTCAAGATCATTCATCATCTGGTTTATCACAAACGAGAAAGGCTCCAGAACGTGCACATCTTCTTTCGGTTTCTTAACATAGACTTCTGGGCCGAAGGCGACATTGCCTGCTGTCTTAACGACCAGGTTTGCCAGGCCCAACAGCAGGAAGTCCCGAATGGGAGGGTCTTCTGCTAGAGAAATACACTCCTTAAGAAGTAGGACTCTTCTCAAAGGAGATGGGCTTATGGAGTTTTTGAGCAATAATTCAATCTGGCCCGGCGTCAATTGCGTTTCCTCTTGAACAAGCTCCCCATGACTCAGGGGCGAAAAGAGGTCTGGTTGCTCTGGTATGCCATGATACTCAAAGGACCGATAAGCCGATGCTAAGACTTTTTCAAATGCCCTACGGACACTTGATATGTCGAAAGACCACGTTGTCTTCACCACGGACGCGAAATACCCCATGGGGTTAGCCTCCACCCCGATTGAGCTTATCCCTTGTTTCTTGCATTCCACGTTCGTCGTGCCAGTCCCGCAGAATGGATCGAGAACTAAGCACCCATCGCAAACCTCGAAGTCCAGCAGAAAACATCGCACGAGATGAGGGGGGAAACCTAGAACGAACTGATACCATGAGTGGATAGACCGGTCCTCAGGCAAGACCTGATTCTTCGTCGATTCTGTCACCGCACCTGCGACCCGAGTGACTGTCATGCTTCGTACCTTCCTATTCACGCGGATCTCCCTAAGGCTCGGAAGGTACTTCCAAACCGCTAGGAGCCCGCTGGCGCCAGCTCGAGACCAGGTCCTGCCAGTGCCATTCTGCACATACAACAGCTTTAATCATTACAGGTTTTGGCTGTACCTGCAAACGTGCGAAACACAACCGCTCAAAGAAACTGAGCGCGTCGGCAGAGCCATCAACTCCGGCGCCCCGGGCGTGCCGAGGCGCCGGTGATTCACTCTATTGAATCCGCTGTGCTAGCCCTGGGCTTGGAGGGAGGTGATTGCGGCCAGGACGACGATGTCTTTTGCCGAGCAGCCACGCGATAGGTCGTTGATGGGCGCGGCTAGGCCCTGGGTGATCGGGCCGTAGGCGTCCGCGCCGCCGAGGCGCTGCACGAGCTTGTAGGCGATGTTGGCCGAGTTGAGGTCAGGGAAGACCAGGACGTTGGCGTGGCCTGCGACCTTGCTGCCCGGGGCCTTCTTCTCGCCGACTTTCGGTACAATGGCCGCGTCTGCCTGAAGCTCACCGTCTATGGCAAGGTTTGGCGCCTTTTCCTGCGCCAGCTTGGTCGCGTTGATGACCTTCTCGACCGTAGAATGCCTGGCGCTCCCTTTCGTCGAGAAGGAGAGCATGGCCACGACGGGTTCCACACCGATAAGCGCCTTGTATGTGCTCGCGGAGGAAATGGCGATGTCCGCCAGCTGCTCATCCGTCGGTGCGGGAACGAACGCCGGGTCGGAAAACGCTATTATCTTGTCCTCGCCGCACGACGACGCGGGCACGACCATGATCATCGAGCTGGAGACAACCTTGACGCCCGGGCTCGTGCCGACCACCTGAATGGCGGCCCTTAGAACGCTGCCCGTGCTGTGGCATGCTCCCGTGACCATCCCGTCAGCCAGACCCTTCTTGATCATCATCGAGCCGAAATAGAGACACCCCAGGTCATCGTCGGTCATCAAGACCTTCGCCTCCTCGAGCGTCATCCCCTTGGCCTTGCGAATCTCGTAAAGCGCGTTTGCGAAATCGTCGAGTTTATCGCTCTTCTGGAAATCGAGGGTCTCAACGCCGCTGAAGTTGAGGTTCTGCTTCCGCGCCTCGGCCAGTATCTCCTCCTCGGGACCGAGGATTGTCACACCGCAGACCTCTTCCTTAACGAGAGTAGCCGCCGCCTCAACCATCCGTGGGTCAGGCCCCTCGCCGAGGACAATCTGCATCTTCTTCCGACGCGCTGTCCTTTTTAGCTGTTCAACTAGGTCCATCCGAGTCCTCCTGAAAACTCATGCTTTAAGAGTGGAACGTTCTCTCAACGTATTGCTTGTCGTAGTATCTGGCGAGGCGCTCCTTGATCTTGCGCCACCACTCGGGATGCTCCTTGTACCACAGGACGGTCTCTTTGATCCCGTCGTCGAAGTTGACCTGAGGCGTCCAGGCGAACGTCTTCCGCAGCTTGTCGCTGTTGACCGCGTGCCTCAGGACGTGGCCAGGCCTGTCAACGACGAACTCGATAAGCTCCTTCGGCTTGCCGAGCGTCTCAAGTATGTGGTCGCACATCTCGAGGATCGTTACCTCGTGGCCCGAGCTCACGTTAAACACCTCGCCGAAACAGTCCTCCTCAAGTATCAATAGCTCCAGCGCCCTACAATGGTCCAAAACGTGTATCCAGTCGCGACTGTTCTTGCCGTCGCCATAGACCGGCAGCGGCCTGTCCTCGATGGCGTTTGTCGCAAAGAGCGGGATCATCTTCTCGGGGAGCTGATACGGGCCGTAGTTGTTGGAGCAGCGCGAGATGACTACTGGTATGTTGTGCGTCGCCCAATATGAGTATGCTAGCCTGTCGGCGCCCGCCTTGGATGCGGCGTAAGGGCTCTTCGGCATCAACGGGTCGCTCTCGAGGCATGGCTTGTCGTGCGCCTCGCCATAGACCTCGTCGGTTGAGATGTGGATGAACTTCTCGATGCCATGGATTTTCGCGCAGTCCAGCAGGACGAAGGTGCCGAAAACGTCCGTCGTGACGAAGTCGCCGGCGTCCATGACGGAGCGATCGACGTGCGTCTCGGCCGCGAAATGGACGATGATGTTTGCCCACTTGACGAGCGGATCGACGAAGGCTCTATCTGCCACGTCACCCTTCAGGAAGCGGTAGTTGGGGTGGTCCTCGACATCCTTCACGTTCTCAAGGTTGCCCGCGTAGGTCAGCTTGTCGAGGTTGCACACGTACCAGTCGGGGTGCTGAGACATTATGTATCGGATGAAGTTCGAGCCGATGAACCCGGCGCCGCCTGTTACGAGCAGCTTCATCTCTTTGTCAGCCACTATTGGTCCTTTCTCGCCCAGTCGTAGGGGATCTTCGAGCCGTGCGCCGGGAGGCGATACTCATCCGGGTCATCGTAGTTGTATAACTTGTCGGGGATGTTGACGATGATGCCCTCCTTCTCGCTGACGCACTTGAACCCGTGATACACGCCCTTGGGGATGACCAGCAGAATGGGGTTGTGCTCGCCCATAAAGAACTCGTTGATCTCGCCTCTGGTAGGCGACGCTTCACGGTCATCGTAAAGCACGACCTTCATCATGCCCGAGACCGCCGTGAAGTGGTCGGTTTGATGCTTGTGGTAGTGCCAGGCCTTGACGACGCCCGGATAGCCCGTCGTCATGTATGCCTGCCCAAACTCCGTGAAGTACTCCTCGCCGTCGTCGTTTCTGAGTATCTCCATCAGGCGACCCCGCTCGTCGGGGATAACATTCAGCTTCTTGACCTTAACGCCCTCGATCATGCGACCTCCTTATCGTCCTTATTGTATTGATGGCCACAATACTATGGATACCGCTGTAGATTTGCAACACGCTACGTGTCGAAGAGAGGCGAGGTCACTGAAACCGGCTTGTCACGAGCGATCGGTCGGTGCAATCAGGCATTCAACGTGCCGGAGCAAGCCCTCAACCAGTTGAGTGGTTTGCACTCTGTTGAGGCCACCTTCGAGGTCTTCGAAAGACTCATAGCGGAACTGAACCGCAAAGTCCGTGAGGTCTGCCAGAGCAAGGAACTGGTTCGGAATCGACTGGTGTTGGTCCAAGAGGAGTTCGAGCAATTCCCCAAGATCATGAATCCTCGGGTACTCCAGGCCAACAAGGCTCAGCCAGGCTTTGAGGGTCTTCTCCACAGCTTGCTGCGCATGAAAACCATAAACCTCGTCCGCAAAAACGTCCGGGTCCGCCATGCCCTGGATGGCTCTCAGGTCTTTTTGAGCCATTGACAGCATCAGACGAGCGAATTCAAGGTCGCTCATAAAGCACCTTGCCGTCCCTCAAAGAGCGGCCGATAA